>CAISXT010000001.1 GCA_903889525.1 uncultured Opitutia bacterium
CCGGGTCTCGGCGATCGGGTACGGGTGCCTAGGTTCGGGCGCAGGTGCGGGTATATCCATCCAGTCCTCGATTCAGTCCTCTATTCTTACTGATAGATTCCCCTTAGGGTTGTCGAATTGAGACGGCATCTACGCGTGACATCTTCGCGGCGTGCCGACTTTCCGCTTACGTGAAATAACTTGCCGTGCGGCTTCCGGGATCCTTAACTTCAATCTTCCTCCCTGTGGGTATGCTGGACTTAGTGCCACGCCCCCACAGCCCCCCGCGGGTTACGATCCGCGGGGTTTTTCTTTTGTGAGGGTGGAGGCGTGAGCCCCCGCGTTGGGTTCTTCGTGGATGGCTTCAATCTGTACCACAGTGTCACCAAGGTCGCCCAAGAGACTTCCGATGAATCGGTCAAGTGGTTGAATCTGCAGGGCTTGGCGCGAGGGATTCTGCCATTGATCAGCCCGACGGCGTCCTTGGCCTCAATTCACTATTTCACGGCCTTACCCGAGCATCTCTATCTAGCTGATCCGGGTAGGCTCGGGCGGCATCGTACCTATTTGCGTGCGCTTACGGCCCACGGAAGCCTGCGACCTTCCATTATCCTCGGCCGGATCGCCCAGCAACAGGTGCTGGTGAGGGCAGCGTCAGCTGAAATCACGGGGAGCATCTGGCGAGAGAAGGGAACAGACGTGGCCCTCGCGATGGCCTTGCTGCGAGAGGCGAGCAAAGGCGACATGGATGAAGCTGTCATTGTTTCAGGAGATGCGGACTATCTCCCGGCGGTGAAGGTATTTCGAGAGATGTACCCGGATATCGGCCTTCGCTTCGCCTTCCCGCGTGGCCGGGCGAGCAAGGAGCTGCTCCGCGAGGCGCCGAACTCGTTCACGCTGACGTCGGCTGCTTATTTGTCTCATCGGCTCCCGGAGTGTATCCGGCTTCCGAGCGGAAAGTTCCTGTATTGTCCGGCGGAGTGGAGGCGAAAGCCATAGGACAGCACGTGGTGCTTTCCCTAGCTGCGCGGCGAAGCCGCGAGGGGAACGGCTGCGACGCAGAGTCAGCCGAAAGGGAGAGGTAGGGCTGACCGGCCCGGTCAGCCGTGCGGTCGAGCGGGCCGCTCGACCGCACCTGAGATACAACTAGGGCAGCACGCGGTGCTGCCCCTACCCATTACAGGTGTTAGCGGTTGGGATCGGCAGAGAAACGAGCGGACGGCTCGGAGAGCCGTCCCTACCTGGAGAGAGCGGGGGCTTGGACGAGGGTCTGCATGCGGACTCCGACCTTGGGCTTCTTAGGCAAGCGATCGTGGCAGTGAGTTACGATTTGATCGATGCTCAGCGAGGCTTCGCGGAAGAAGCCGGCGATGTCCCGGGCGATGGCTTCGTCCTTATGCGCCAGCGATGCGAGGGCTTCCAGGTGATGGCGCAGGCCGAGGGCATGCTGCTTCACGGCTTCGACGTGCGTCAAGGGGCGCCCGAAATTGAGATCAATGCGCTGCCGGCTGCTCGTGGCGTAGGCGCTGATGATGGCGAGCGTCAGGGTCTCATCGCGGCCAGATTCGATCTTGGAGACCGCGGCCTGGGTGACGCCCAATCGCTGGGCAATCTCGGCCTGCGTGAGCTTCGACCGACGGCGGAGGCGCGTCAGGCCGTCGGTGACGCAGGTGTCCTGCACCATTTGGCCATAGGCTTGCTGGACCTTATCTCCGAGGCCCTCGCCTTTGATGAGGTCCTCGACGGAAGTGTAGGTCCGCTGGCTGGACTTGGCGGGGAGGCGACGGCGCGGAGTGGTCATGGCTGGAGCGGAGGTTCGAGGGATTGGACGTAATCAATGGCGCACCGGAGTTCGGCGGCCTGAGAATTTTTATTCCCTACAGTTATAATGTGCAAGGTCTGATTTTCCTCCACCGGAAATACGTAGAGCCGGGTCTCCTGCAGCTTCGTGCGACTCGGACCTTTCTGGTCGAGGGCCCAGATGCCCGCAGGCTCGTGGTGGAGGAAGCCCGCCTGGGCCGCGCGACAGTGGGGTAGGGCGTTCAACAGCTCCAGCAATCGCGCAAGGTTGCGCAAGACCGCGGCGAGTTCGTCTGGCCGCTTCTTATCGTACTGTCTCTTGGCGCGGTCGAAATCGGGCGTGATTTGCATCCTCCACATGTGACCATGCGTGGCGGCTGGGCGGACAAAGACGACCGGATAGCGGCGAGCTGAGAGATCATCTCCATGCGCGGCTGAGGGGTTTGGGCTATGGTCCGGAATTGGGTAGGGCTGGCCGCCCCGGTCAGCCGTGCGGGTAGGGGTGCGATGACATCGCGTCCGCGGTCGAGTTGATTAGGACAGCACGTGGTGCTGTCCCTACCTTGCGCGGCGGAGCCGCGAGGGGGGGGGCACGTGGGCAAGGGGATGTAGTTGGTTGACCGGTTGGCCGGTTGACAAGGGAGATGCGATTCAAGGTTGGGCGGCCGGGAAACTTGAAGTCGCAATTTGCGACTTCAAGAGGGGGAGGTAGAGGCAACTAGGGCAGCACGCGGTGCTGCCCCTACCTCGAGACAACTTGACGGCGGGGATTCGATACGCTCGCTACACGCATGAGCTCCTATCGCCATATCGTGATCTTCCAGTTCAAGGCTGATGCGCCTGCGGAGAAGGTGCGTGGGGTGGTCGAGGCCTTTAAGGCTTTGCCGGGCAAGTTGCCGGCGATCCAAGCCTTCGAGTGGGGCACGAACGTGAGCCCTGAAGGATTGGACCAGGGCTTCACCCATATCTTCACGCTGACGTTCGCTTCGAAGGAAGCGCTGGAGAAGCAGTATCTCCACGAGCCGGCGCATCAGGAGTTTGTCGCGATGTTGGGCGGACTCCTGGAGAAAGCACTCGTGGTGGATTACGTCGCGGCGTAATCCGCGACGAGGGGGCATGTTGACACGGTGACACGTGGGCAAGGAACCTGCATCCGTTTCGGGTGGCTGGCTTATCTATTCAGTCCTCGATTCAGCCCTCAACGCAGCCCTCGATTCAGTCCCTAGGGTCTCTTCCGGCTTAATGCTGTAAAGCCGTAATGCAGTATTACGGCATGGCCTACACTTTACCTGTCAGCAAGCGTGGCGCACTGACCCTGCCGCTCGAACTTCGTCGCCGCCTGAAACTCGATCAGGTGGCATCGCCTTTGGTCATTATGGAAGAGCGCGACGGAGGCCTTTTCCTACAGTCCGCGGTGGCTATGCCAATCCGCGACATCCCTAAGGCGACTATTCGGCAGTGGGTGCTGAATGACGAGGCCGACGCCAAGGACCAGAAGGCCTTCCGCCGCAAGAAGCCGTAGGCGGGGGGCATGCTGGCGAGTTGGTAGGGCGGTGATTGCCATCGCCGCCGTTCGAGGCCGTAGGAGGGAAGTCGTCGGGTCTTAGCTAAGTTCGGAGAAAGTACTCGTCCGTCAGCGAACGGACGGCTCGGAGAGCCGTCCCTACCTGGAGACAGCTAGGGCAGCACGCGGTGCTGCCCCTACCTTCGATGCAGCGGATGCGATGTCATCGCATCCTGCCCTCATTCCAGGATGAGCAAGACGGCTGAAGCCGGAGGCAGGGTGATGGTGGTGTTGCCGGCGGAGAGGGTGAGGGCTTCGGGGGTCTTGGGCGCCCAAGTGCCGTCGGCGTTCACGGCCGCGCCAGCGAAGGTGACGCCGCTGGTGGCATCAATCGACGGCGCGGTGAGGCGCAGGGCTTGGCCCTTGGTGAACTGGGCGCCGGCGGCGATCGACGCGGCGACGGGCTTGGTGAGATCCTTGTTCACGAGGGTGACGCGCAATTTGCCGTCCGTGCCGAGCACGGAGTGGGTGATGAAGTTGGCGTCGGTCTTGAGTTCGGAGGCGACGAGGCGTCCTTGCGCGGCGCGGCTGAAGAAGAGCATGCCGTAATACATCGGCGCCGCGACGTAGCGGGACGTCTTCTTGTCGAAGACAATCGGCGAATAGTTGTTCGCGGTGAAGCTGCCATGGAAGTTCACGCCCTGGCCGCCGGCCTGGGCGACATCGAACATGAAGTCGATCGACCACAGCGCGGAGACGAAGGCGTTGCTCACGCCGCGCTTGCCGCCGCCGGACGCGGTGTTGCACTCGCCGATGCGATACGGGACGCCGACCGAGGTGGCGTCCTTGAGCTTGATGATCCAGTCATCGGGATACTTCTCGCCGAGAAGTTTCTCGACCGACGTGAAGCGTTGGGCCTTCGGGTCGGCCTCCGGTGCGGAGAGGTGGTAGACGTGCGAGGTGGCCAGCGCGATGCGGTCCTTGAAGTCGGCCATGAAGAGCGGCATCCAGTTCGTGCTCTTGGTCAGCGCTGGGCCGGTGATGGGAATCTTGGCATCCTTGGCCTTGATAGCATCGTAGGCCGCGGTGAACTCGGCCTTATACTGCGGATAGCGCCAGCTGTTCGGTCGGATGCCTTCGCGCTTCGGGCCTTTCGGGTAGAGGTTGGGTTCGTTGCCGATCTCGATGGCGACGATTTCCTTCGCGCCGACCTTCCAGGCGTAATCGGCCTCGTCGGCCGCCATCGCGGGGTCGTTAGCGCCGAGGTTGACGCCGTAGATGATCTTCCAGCCGGCTGTTCGGGCGAAGTCGAAGAACGCGTCGATGGACTTCGGGCCGATCGTGCGAGGGTCAGTGACGTACTTGTTGTCCTGCATCGACTCGAGCGCCGGGGCGCCCTCGCGCTTGAAGAAGGTCGAGTCGACGTTGTTGGCGCCGATGCGGAAGACGCCGGGGCCGAGCGTGCGACAAAGCGCGATGAGGTCCAGGTTCTGCGCGCTGAAACAATCGCGGGCCATCAGTTTCTTCTCGGTGCTCAGCCCGACGAAGTCTGGCGCGATGGCGAGGCCTTTGATGTCGGCATGCACAATAACTGTGGCGGGCACGGGTTCGGCGGCGACGAGTGAAGCGATGCTAAGGAGGAGGGCGAAGGGGAGTCGGTCCATGGGGTATTTTAAAAAGGTAAAGCTGCCAGGGTGCAAAGGAGATTGTGGGGGCGGGCTGGCATGGTGAACCGCTGCGAGGCAGAGGCATTTTGTCTTGAGGTAGGGACGGCTGTCCTCAGCCGTCCGTTCGTCGAGAGGCCTGCGCACCACGTGAGAGATTCTATTCTCGATTCGCTCAACGGCGGGTTGGGGACAACCCGCCCTACCCGAGGCAGACTAGGGTAGCTTGGGATGGACGGGGGTGGAGACTCGACCTAGGTTCGCTGGACTTAACTTATGAATAGAAAAATCACGTGTCTCGGTGCGGTGGGGTTGCTCGCGGGGGCGGCCTTGTTTGGTCAGTCACCCGCCAGCGACGAAAAGTTGAATGCCTTGCGGTCGCTGAAGATTGAGGCGGCGACCATCACGCTGGTGGCACGCGATCCGTCGGCGACGAAGACGATGGTGAGGCTGACGCTACGTCCGGCGAAGGGTTCAAATATTAACGTGGAGGTGTGGCTACCCGACGCGGCGAAGTGGAATGGACGCTTCCTCGGCTTGGGTAATGGCGGAGCCGCGGGCCGAATCAATTCCGCGAGTCTGGCGGGGCCGAGCAATGCGGGTTACGCCGTGGCGACGACGGATATGGGCACGGCGCCCAATGCCGATTCCGGCGTGGGCAATCCCGAGGTCTGGAAAGATTTCGGCTACCGCGCGACGCATCTGATGACGGTTGCGGGTAAGCAGATTGTGCAGGCCTATTATGGCAAGGCGCCGGAACTTTCCTATTTCAGCGGTGGCTCGACGGGTGGCCAGCAAGCCCTGCAAGAGGCGCAGCGCTATCCAGAAGACTATGACGGCATCGCGGCGGCGGTGGCCGCGCATTGTCGCACGCCGCTCCACGCCTACTTCCTGTGGAACGACCAGATCCTGAAGAAGCAACCGTTCACGAAGGCGCAGGATGCCAACATCATAGCGGCCGCAAACGAATTTATGGCGGCGCGGGAAATCCCAGCCGCCGCTGGAAAATTCGTGTCCGACCCGCGCTGCACGCCGCAGGATATCGAAGCGGTGATCGCGCTGGCGCGGAAGAAGGACGCTTCACTCACCGACGATCACGCCGCGGCCTTGCGGAAACTCTTCGATGGTCCGCGCCATGCGGTGTCGGGTGAGCGAATCTTTAACGGCATTCCGCTGGGGAGCTCGCTCGAGGCCTCCCATGGCCACCTGTATCTTTTCAAGTGGGCCTTTGGCGCGGATATGAAGATGGAGGATATTAATTTTGGTGCCGATATGGATACCTACACCGCCAAGCTCGCCCCGTATCTCAGCGCCGAGAACCCTGACCTCAGTGCGTTCGCGAAGCGTGGCGGTAAGTTGGTGATGACGCTTGGTACCGCCGATTCGGTCGTGCCCTATCACGCGTCGATTGATTACTACGAACGCGTGGCGGAACGCCTCGGCGGACTGGATAAAGCACGCGCGTTCTTCCGCTTCTACGTCGTCCCTGGTCTGTCGCATGGCGGCGGCCCCGGCATCAATCAGCCACCAAGCCTGCTCGATGCGGTGCGGGCTTGGCGCGAGAAGGGCACCGTGCCCGAAGGCTTGGTCGGTCGACATGCCGAAGGCGGTAAGGTCACGCTCGAGATGCCCATTTATCCGTACCCTCAGCGTACGGGTTGGAATGCGACGAAAGGAAGTTATGAAGCCGTGGATGGTCCGCGGGGAGGCGTCGATCGAATCGCTGAGCGCTTCCGTCCAGCTGCGGCGGGGGAGTGAGGGCGGCGGAGGTAGGGGCGTGCGGCCCGCGTCCGTTCGTCGGATGGGTTGCGGATGTCGATCAGCTCAACGGCGGGTTGGGGGCAACCCGCCCTACCCGAGGCAGACGAGGGTGCAGAGCACTCCCTCCCATCAACCTACCCACCCTACACTTGCCGCTAGGGTGGGACGGCTGTCCTCAGCCG
>CAISXT010000002.1 GCA_903889525.1 uncultured Opitutia bacterium
ATCTCTTTCAGCTTGGCGGGGTTGCGCTGGCAGATCGCGGCGATCTCCGCGTTCGGGTGCGCGAGGTAGATCGGGATGAATTCGGCGCCGAAGCCGAGACCGGCGAGGGCGATGCGGATTTTCTTCGTACTCATAGGGGTGACCCATTCAGCCCGAACGGGCCACGGGACGGAAGCCGATTTGCTAGGATGAAACCGACGGAAATTGTTCGCCAACCTACCAAATGAAGAAGGCCGCCCCGGTGGGCGGCCTTCAGCTTCATAGCGAGGGCGGGAACTTAGACCTGCTCTTCAATCTTCAAGGCGCGGTAGCCTCCGATGCTCTTGAAGTAGAAGAGCAATAGGAGGTAGATTCCGGCCATGACGAGGGGGATGAAGGAATCAGCCTTCAGCGTGGCGCGGTCACCGGCCTGGTTGGCGGCGACGATGGCCTTCTGGTTGGCGTCACCCTTATCGCCAGCTTTCTTGGCGGCTTCGAGCTTAGTGCCGTCCACCGCGGTCACGGGCGCAAGGAAGAGGAACTTCGACTCACCAGTAGCCTTGGCCGAAGCGTAGGCAGCAGGGGCGTCTTTCTGGAGGGCTTCGCCGGTGAAGCGGTCCTTGGCGTAGCCGAGGCCGGGGCCACCGATCAGGCCAGCGGAGAGCATGCCGATACCACCCATGATGGACATCGCGACGGCGCCCGAGCGCGGGAAGCGGTCGCCGACGACGGCGAGCATCGTGGGCCAGAAGAACGTCTTGCCGAGGGCGTAGACGCCAAGGGCGACGAGCGCGATGGCGAAGCTGTTCATGCCCGAGGCGAGCTGGAGACCGACGAAGGCGAGGAGGGCCGAGGTCACTAGGATACCAATCGGGGAGAGGCCCAACTTCTTCTCGATGAAGTCAGCGCAGAAGCGGAGGCCGAACATGATGGCCGAGGTCCAGATGAAGAGCATCTTGCCCTGCTCGGCGGTGAAGAGGTTGCCCGTGATGGCTTCGATCCAGCCGTCGGTGCCGAGTTCGACCGCGCCGACGAGGGCGTGGGTGATGAAGAGCACGAACAGGAGGAGGGAGCCGATGGAGAAGCGGGTGATGACGCCGACGGCGATAAGCAGGATGCCGGCGAGGTAGAGGCCAAGGGAAGGGATATTGAAGACCGGGCCGAGGACGTTACCGAGGAAGATCGAGAGCAGGTAGCAGGCGACGAGCGAGCCCAGGATGCCGACGTCCTTGAACATCTCGGAGAATGAGGCGCCCTTCTCGGCGGCTTCCGACTTGGGGAAGGTCTGACCCCAGAACATCACCGCGTAGGCGACGGTCGGAACGAGGTAGAAGGCGAGCTGGCCCTTCCAGCCGAAGTGGAGGACGGAACCAAGAAGGTAGGAAGCAACGGCGCCGACGACCATGCCGAGGGGCCAGGAGGCGTGCAGGATGTTGAGGTAGTGCGTGCGCTGCTTGGGGAAGATCGTGGCGACGAGCGGGTTGGCCACGGCTTCGAGGGTGCCGTTCGCGAAGGCGAAGATGAACATACCCCAATAGAGGAAGTCATACGCGTTCTGCGGGGTGGAGGCGCCGAAGGTGACGAAGGCCGAGAGGATGTGGCCGAGGAGGGCGACCGCGACGAGCTTACCGTAGCCAATCTTGTCGACGATCACGCCGCCGATGATGATGCCGAAGCAGAAGCCCGAGAAGCCAGCACCGCCGATGGCGCCGAGCTGGGAACCCGTGAAGCCGTATTCGGACGCCCATGCGCCGAAGATGCCGCCGCGGAGGGCGAAGCCGACGCCGGCCGCGAGGATAGCCATGAAGCCGGCCCAGAGGAGGCGCTTCGCATTGGGTACAGTAGTTTCTTGCATAGATGTAGGGGGTACGGATGTGAATAAAACCCATCGGACCCCCTCTGTCGAGTAGGCTTCTCGGGGTATGATTATTCCGACGGGCCTGCCCGGCGGCTCGGATTTTACCCCCGGCGGTACTCAGTGGGGCTTACTTTCATGGCCCTCCGGAACTGTCGCGAGAAGTCACTGGCATCGTAGAACCCCGTCTGGTGGGCGATTTCGGACGGACGGAGCCCGCTCGTACGGAGGAGATCCGAGGCTGCCGCCACCCGCATACGCACCAGATAGGCCCGCGGGCTCATCTGGTAGGCCTTGTGGAATTTGCGTTCGAACTGGCGGACCGACATTCC
>CAISXT010000003.1 GCA_903889525.1 uncultured Opitutia bacterium
GCCGGCGGCGCCGCCTACGTCAACGAACTCACGGGATTAATCTCCTCGAGCGCCCATGCACCGCACTGGCTCGCGATTATCCGGGAGAAGCATTTTCTTCGGCAGCTAATTTCTACGGCGGTCACCACGGTCGAGAAAGCCCATGCCCATTCCGAGGGCATCGAGCGCCTGCTCGAAGACGTCGAGCAGTCCTTCTTCCGTATCAGCGAGGATCGTATTTCCGAATCAGCCCAAACCATCGATGTGCCGATCCGGGAGGCGATGGAGTTTGTTCAGCGCATGATTCGTAACCGCAATTCCATCCAGGGCGTGCCGACAGGCTTTCCTGACCTTAATGCGCTGACTTACGGATTTCAGCCTGGCCAGATGATCGTCGTCGCCGCCCGCCCAGGCATGGGGAAGACCTCCATCGCCCTGAATTTCATCGAAGCCGCGCTTTTCCCTAAGCCCAGCGAGGAGCGCAAGCCGGCCAACGTCCTGCTGTTTTCCCTTGAAATGCCGGCCCGCGAACTGGCGCTACGTTTACTCTGCTCGCGTGCCCGCGTGAATATGCAGAAACTGCGGACGGCTCACCCGGATGAGCGGATGCAGCTCGATTTGGTGCAGGCCGCCAAGGAGTACCAAGGCCTCCCGTTGACGGTGGATGATAACGGCGGCCAGAATATCCTGGAAATTCGCGCCAAGTGCCGCCGCGTCCATGCCCGCACGCCGCTCGACATGGTCGTAATCGATTACATCCAGCTGATTAACGGACTGGATTCCGGCTTACCGCGCGAGCAACAGATTGCCGAAGTATCCCGTAGCATCAAGGCCATGGCCAAGGAGTTCAAGATTCCCATCATCGCCTTGGCACAGTTGAACCGTAAGTCCGAGGACGAGGCCCGCCAGCCTCGCATGTCCGACCTGCGTGAGTCTGGCTCCATCGAGCAGGACGCCGATATCGTCATGTTAATCTCGAAACCCCCCATGAGCCAAGGCAAGGCCGCCGAGGCTGAAGCGGAGCAGATGGGGCAGGATGGGTGCTATTCTCGCCAGCTCATTGTGGCCAAAAATCGTAACGGACCCACCTCCGACATCAACTTGCTCTTTAACCCAGGACTCACACGCTTCGAATCACCGGCCAAAGAACATCGTAATGAATAATCCCCCCCTATGCCGTAGCTGGCTCCGTGCCGCCTGTTTCGCCCTAGCGTTGACCCCGCTGGCTTCGACTGCCCAGGTCAAGACCGAGGTCAAGGATCCGCGCGTGAAGTCGATTCGGGTCATGACCGAATTCGGGGTCGCCTCCGAACAGTTCGTCCTCGGATTCGTGGCCCTGCGCCCAGGGGAGCCCTACACGACTGATGCGGTCGCCAGCACGGTCCGTTCGCTCTATGCAACTGGTCGCTTCGAGCAGGTTGAGGTTGTGCCGAAGCTCGATACCGAGTCGGGCAAGGTGGACGTCGAAGTCAGGGTCACGCCGCGGAGTATTTTAAAAAGCATTGAATATATCGGCGGCGAAGGGCTCGTTGACCGCACCGGTAGCAGCAGCCTCTTCGGCGGGACCGTTGCGCTTGAGGATGTGAAGGTGGGTGAACCCCTCGACCCCGCCGTACTCCGGCGCGCCGTGCTCAAGCTGCAAGCCGAACTTCGCAAGAAGCGTCCCTTTACGATTGTTGATTCTCAGTTGGTCAAGAAACCGGGCGGCGTCCAGGTCGCCATTGTCATCAATGAAGGTGCGGATCTCCGGGTGGATGAAATCCGCATCGAGGGTGCGGAAAAGATTACACAGGAGCAGATCATTGCTGGCGCCGACTTGAAGGCCTCGAATTGGCGCTGGTGGAAGTTATCCTGGTTGACTTCGGGTGGTCGTCTTGATCCGGAAGACTATCGGAAAGACTGCCAGCGCATCCGCGACTATTACCGTTCAAAGGGTTTTCTTGATGTCCAAATCGAGGATCTCGACCCGCAGAAAGTTTGTAAGATCAAGAACCTAGAGGCTGGCAGTGGCTGGCTCGACACCGTCTTCAAGGTGAAGGAAGGCCCCCGTTATTCTATCGGGAAGATTTCGATTGAGGGAAATCGCCTGGCCGCCGGAGAGCCGATTTTCTCAACCGAATCGCTCCTTAAGGTCACCGCTTCTCCTTCGCTCCGGAGGGGCGTTAATCCCGACGATATTGATCATATTACCACGGGTGATGCGTTCTCCACCACGGCCGTTGAGGCGGCGGTTGAGAAGCTTCGCGAATATTACGGCCAGATGGGCTATATTAACGCTCAGGTACAGCTCGAGCGTAAGCCCGATCTCACGACCGGCGCCATCGACCTCAAGTTTACAATCAATGAAGGGCAGCGGTTCACGGTACGTGCCGTGGAAATCCAGGGTAACACCAAAACCCGTTCGACGGTCATCGCTCGTGAGCTCGCGCTCGGGCCCGGGGAGGTCTTTGACCTCGCCCGCACGCGGGTCTCCCAAGCCCGTCTCAAAGGGACGCAATTTTTCGAAGAGGTTAGCGTGTCGCCTCAGTCCACCACCGTGCCTGGCCAGAGCGATTTACGGATTACCGTCAAGGAAGGCAACACCGGCGCGGTGAGTTTCGGTGCCGGCTATAACACGGTTCAAGGCATTGTAGGTTTTGTTGAATATACGGAAGCTAATTTCGATTACTCTAATTCAGAAGGCTGGTTCCGTGGTGGCGGCCAGAAGTTCCGCGTCCGACTCGAAGTCGGCTCGCTATCCAGCTCGCTTGAACAATCATTTGAAGAGCCGGCACTCTGGGGGCGAGAGTTGGCGGTCGGATACTCGATTGAACGTCGCTATGCTGGTTACGCCTCCGCCAATTACTCCGTGTTGACGGAGGGCATCAGTCTTTACGCCCGCAAGCGTATCTTCAGCTATACTGAAGGTCGGATTGCCTACAACCTCCGACGCGTAAGCGTCGGCAATGTGACGGCTTCCGCTCCCGCTGACGTGGTCACCGAGAACGGTGCCCCCAAGGTCATCTCCTCGCTGTCGGCCTCGCTCGTCTATGATACGCGCGATGAATTGAACTTCCCGACGAAAGGCTCCCGCATCTCGCTCACCGAGGAGCTCGCTGGTAACGGCTTGGGAGGTAATCTCAAATACCTTAAATCTGAAGCGCGCGCGGGGCGCTGGTTCTTGGTTTCGCCCACAGCACAGCAGACGATTTCGGTCATCGGTCGCGTTGGTTTATTCACCGGTTCCGGGGGCTACCTGCCGTTCTATGAACGGTTCTACCTCGGCGGGGCTTACGACATGCGTGGCTTCAACTACAATGACGTTGGTTCGTATTCTACTTACGATACGTCGTTCGGGAATCAGCCGATGGGCGGCCTTACTTACGGCTACTTCAGCACCGAATACACCATCAAGGCGGCCGAGAATCTGCACCTAGCGGCCTTCCTTGATTACGGCCTCTTGAATCGGTCTGAGACCGACTTCAGCGTGTCCGAAGCGAATTCCGACTGGGGCGTTGGGATGCGCATCCTCTTGGGTGGGGCGGTCATGCGCCTAGATTTCGGTTTCCCGCTTCAGTCTACCAAGATTCCCGTCGGCCAGATCAATGCCGGACAGAAGCTTAATTCGGGCGGGATGAAGTTTAACTTTAGTTTTGGGACGGTGTTTTGATTGCCAACCTGAGCTGATTCCTACTTTCTCTGCTCACCATGAAGTCCCTGTACGCCCTCCTCGTGCTTTGCGCCGCCTCCGCTTGTTCCGCCGCCGGTTACGGCGTCGTGGATGAAGCCGAAATCTTCAAGAAATACACCAAAGCACTCGATTTACAGGCCGACATGCGCAAGTCTCAGGAGACCGCGCAGGGGGCGGTGGGTGAGCGTGAAAAGGCGCTCGTTCAGCTCCGCGATGAGCTGCAGGGCATCGCTAAGCGGGTGCAGGACCCAATGCTCAGCGAAAACGGAAAGAAAACCGTCTCGGCCGAACTTGAGGCTAAGAATGCGGCCTTCAACCAGCGTCGTAGCGAGTTGCAGAGTTTCATCAACGAAGCCCAAGCAACGATTCAGCAACGGGCAGGGGAAATGAACAAACAGATCTTCGCTGATATCCGTGCACAGTCTGAGAAGGTGGCCAAAGCTAAGGGGCTCCAGCTCATCCTCGGAAAGGGTGCCATCTTCTTCTCGGACGCTTCGCTCGATGTGACCGAAGATGTCCTGAAGGAGCTCAACTCCTCTTATAAGCCTGCCGCATCCTCCGTGGCTCCTGCGGCGGCCCCCGCCCCGGTTGCGGTGCCTGCCGCTTCGCCTGCCGGCGATAAGCCGGCCGCTAAATAAGACTCTCGCGCCCCTGACCAAACAGGGGCGCTTCATTTGAGACCATGACGCCCTCCTTCACCATCGCCGAACTGATCTCCCTGACCGGGACGAAGTCGGTCGAGGGTGTCTGTACCGGGCTGATTACAGGTATCGCTGCCCTCGACGAGGCTACACCTGCGGACCTCACCTTCCTCGGGAATATTAAGTACGCCGCTTCGGTGGCGGACTCCAAGGCTGGTGCGATTCTGGTCCCCGCGACCTTTGAAGGTAAGCCGGCTTCAGGTCAGGCCTTCCTTCGCGTTGACAATCCCTCTTACGCCCTGGCTTTGCTTTGCTCGGTGCTGGAAGCTCGGCTCTGGCCGCGCCCGTCGCCCGGGGTGCATGCCTCCGCCGTTGTCGCGGCTACCGCTAAAATCGATGCCACCGCCTTCGTCGGCCCACTCTGTGTAATCGGTGAGGGTGCGAAAATCTCAGCGGGGGCCGTCCTTGAAGCCCGCTGTCATGTCGGGGCCCAGGCCATGGTTGGCCATGATTGCTGGCTCAAGCCTGGCGTCGTTGTCGGGGACTATTGTGTCTTGGGCGCCCGCTGCCGCATTCAGTCGGGTGCCGTGATTGGTTCAGACGGATTTGGCTATGAGCCTATCAATGGCGAGATTCACCGTATTCCGCAGATCGGTAACGTGGTGTTAGAGGACGATGTCGAAGTCGGTGCTAATTCCACCCTCGACCGGGCTCGCTTCAGTAAGACCGTCGTGGGGCGGGGTACTAAAATCGATAACCTTGTCCAAATCGCCCATAATGTGCGCATTGGCCGCCAATGTTTAATCACCGCGCAGGTCGGTATCGCCGGTAGTACCACGCTAGGAGATCATTGCGTCCTCGGTGGCCAATCAGGCGTCGCGGGCCATCTGACCCTGGGCGATCGGGTTAAACTCGGAGCCCAGACGGGACTCTTTGAGGACGTCCCCGCCGACGGCTTCATGAACGGGACGCCCGCAGTGCCGTTCGGCCTCGAGCGCCGGCTGGTCGTGCTTTCCCGCCGTCTGCCTGATTTGTTCAAAAAGGTTGATTCGCTCGCCGCCTCCTTGGACTCTGCTAAACGTTAACCGACATGAGCGCACCAGAGATGAAGATTTTCACCGGCAATGCCAACCCGGCATTGGCCAAGGAAATCTGCGAGCATCTGGGCGTGCCGCTCGGTTCGGCGACCGTGAATCGTTTCCCCGACGGCGAGACGTTCGTGCAGATCAACGAGAACATCCGCGGCTGCGACGTCTACGTCGTTCAGCCGACCAGCGCTCCGGCCAACGACCGGATCATGGAGCTGCTCATCATGATTGATGCCATGCGCCGCGCCTCGGCCGCTCGCATCACCGCCGTCATTCCTTTCTTTGGCTACGCCCGTCAGGACCGTAAGGACAAGCCCCGCGTGCCGATTACCGCTAAGCTCGTCGCGAATCTCCTCACTGCCGCCGGCGCCAACCGCGTGTTGACGGTCGATCTGCACGCCCAGCAGATTCAGGGCTTCTTCGATATCCCTGTCGACCATCTCTATGCTTCGCCGGTCTTCTACGCGCACATCAAGAACAAGCCTTGGCTTAAGGACGCCACGGTTATCTCCCCTGACGTGGGCGGCCTGAAGTACGCCTCGGCCGTGGCCGATATGCTAAATCTCCCTTACGGTTTCGTGGCCAAACGCCGCACGAGCGCGACCACCGTGCAGGCCACGAGCCTCGTCGGCGAAGTCGATGGCCGCGATGTCATCCTGGTCGACGACATGACGGAGACCGCGGGAACGCTCGTGGCCGCCGCCGAATTGCTCAAGAAGAACGGCGCCCGCTCGGTGCGCGCCGTGGTCTCGCACTGCATGATTCAGGAGATTGCCTTCGAGCGCCTCCGCCGCGGCGTCATCGACGAAGTCATCACGACTAATTCCGTCCCGGCTGACTGGCCGAAGGATTTGCCGATTACCGTGCTTTCGATCGCGCCATTGCTGTCTGATGCCATTCGCCGCATCCATGGCAATAACAGCGTGACCGACCTCTTCCCGATTAAAGGCCACTGAGCCTATTGTCAGGACGGAAAAAAGGCCGCATCACTCGATGCGGCCTTTTTATTGGAAGTGTCGAGCGGGCTTACTTCTTCTCCGACTTGAGGAAGTCGAGAATCAGTTGAGCCTGGTCGCTGGTGTGTCCCTTATGGTCGGCGTACACACACTTGCCATCCTTGAAGAGGAAGGCGCTGCGGCTGGCCATGCCGATGAGGTTCTTTACGCCGAAAGCTTCGGTGACGGCTTTCTTTTCCTTATCCGCGAGCAGGCGGAAGGGGAACTTCTGCTCCTCTTTGAATTCTTTCTGGAGCTTTTCATCATCGGTGCTAACGCCGAGCACACTAACGCCGGCTTTTTGAAGGGCTTCCCAGTTGTCACGGAGTGAGCATCCCTGCTTGGTGCAGCCGCCCGTCTTGGCCTTGGGGTAGAAGTAGACGAGGAGGAAGCCCTTGGCGCCTTCCTTGGCGAGGGAGACGGGTTTGCCGTCTTGGTCGTTACAGGTGACGTCCGGGGTGGCGGCGCCGACGGCCAGCTTTTCAGCGGCGTTGCCGAAGAAGGGGAGGAGAGACATGAGGAGGGAGGCGAAGAGTGTCTTCATGTCCGGCAGGTTGGGAGCCTGCTGGCAAAAGGCAAATACGTCTGACGGTGTTTTCGTGTCGCTTGTCCGTCCGTCCGAAGGCAAAAATATGCCCATGTTGCAGGCCGTCCTCGACACCATCCCTCATCGCCCGCCGTTCCTCTTCCTGGATCGGATCGATGAGGTCCGGGCCGATGGTGCCACCTGCACCCGCACCTTTCGGGCGGACGAACCTTTCTACGCCGGCCACTACCCCGGTAACCCAATCACGCCAGGCGTCTTGCTCTGCGAGTCAGTCTTCCAGGCTGGGGCGGTTTTTCTGACCAAGAAACTCGAATCCGAAGGGGGCGTACCTGCCGGCAAAACCCCGGTGCTCTGCCGTATCGAGGAGGCAAAATTTAAGGGGATGGTGAAGCCTGGTGACACAGTCTCGATCGAGGTGAAGCACGTCGAAACACTCCAGCAATTCCATTTCATGACGGGCACGGTGCGCCGCGAGGGCAAGGCCGTCCTGACTATCCGTTTCGCCCTCGCCCTTGTCGACCAACCCGCCTGACCCATGTCCTTTCTCGGCCTAACTGGTAAGACCTTCCTTGTCCTCGGCGTCGCGAACAAGAAATCCGTCGCCTGGCACGTTGCCAAGACCCTTGAGGCCGAAGGCGCCAAAGTGGTCTACTCCGTGCGCTCACAGCCCCGGCTCGACTCCCTGAAGGGTCTGCTCGATGGCAAGCCAGTCTACCTCTGCGACCTCGAGCACGAAGCCCAGACGCAGAAGCTCGCCGCCGATGTCGGCCGTGAACACGGCCCATTGGATGGCGTGCTGCACAGCGTGGCCTACGCCAATTTCTCCAAGGGTGTGCAGCCTTTCCATGAGACTATACGCGCTGATTTTCTTCAGGCTACGGCCATCTCCGCGTTCTCGCTGGTCGAACTTTCCCGCGCATTGAAGCCGCACCTGAAGGCGGATGCCTCCATCGTCTCGATCGGGATCTCTTCGCAGGTGACGGCCTCGAACTACGGCTATATGTCGCCAATTAAGGCCGCCCTTGAATCCGCGAGCCGCTTCCTTGCGAAATCTTTTTCGGCCGATTCGCGCGTTCGCTTTAATTCCGTCAACGCGGGCCCTCTCAAAACGAGTGCCAGTGCGGGCATCCCTGGCTATCTCCATAACTACCTGCACGCCGAGAAAATGACCTTCCGTAAAGAGGCCCTAAAGACTCAGGAGGTCGCCGACACCGCCGTCTGGCTGCTGTCGCCGCGTTCAAGCGGCATCAATGGACAGGGCATTGTGGTCGACGCAGGCATGGGCTGGAATTTTTTCGACGAAGAGCTGGTGGCCGCATCTTCCCGCCTTCCTGGAGCGTGATTTTCAAGCGTACAGTTTTGTCCGGCCTTGTGGCCGAGCTTCCTCCCGAGGTTTGGACTTCGGATGAGGTGGAGCGCCGCCTGGCGCCCCTTTACGGCCGACTTAAACTCCCCGAAGGCCGGCTGGAGTTAATGACCGGGATTCGCGAGCGCCGTTTTTGGCCGCAGGCGATTCGTCCGTCCGCCGCTTCCGCGCTCGCCGGTCGTCGGGCGATGCAGGCCGCGGGCGTTGGCCCAGCCGATATTGATCTGCTCATTCATTCGTCCGTCTGCCGCGATCGTCTCGAGCCGTCTACGGCTGCTTATGTGCATGGGCTGCTTGGGCTTGGCCCCCAGGCGCAGATTCTCGATGTCTCCAACGCTTGCCTAGGTTTCCTGAATGCGGTGGCCCTCGCGGCTGGAATGGTGGAGTCCGGCCTGATTCGACGGGCGTTAGTCTGCTCGGGTGAAGACGGCCGCCCCCTGGTGGAGCGTACCATCCGTCTGTTAAATGAAGATCTCACGCTGACCCGTGAGACGATTAAGCCCTACTTCGCCAACCTCACGATTGGTGCGGGTGGTGCTGCCGCTGTCGTCTGTCGCGACGATTTGGCCCTGCCTGGTGCCATCCGTCTGCTGGGTGGTGCGGCTGAGACCGACTCTTCTGCCAATGGACTTTGCGAGGGCGACACGTCTTCTTCTGAACTGGATATGCGCACCGACTCCGAGGCTTTGCTCGCTGCCGGCGTCGCATTAGCCCAGCGTTGCTGGGGACGTTTCAAGGGTGCGACGGGCTGGGATGAATCCACGCCCCATCGCGTGGTGACGCATCAGGTGGGCCGCCGCCACTCCTCGCTCCTTTTCGAGAAACTTGGCCTTGATCCGGCAAAAGATTACCAAAGTTTTGACCGTCTCGGTAATGTCGGCTCGGTCTCCGTGCCTGCCACGTTGGCGCTCGGTTTGGCGGAAGGACGGATCAAGCCAGGTGAACGCGTCGCGCTTCTGGGCATCGGTAGCGGCCTCGCTAGTATGATGATGGCCGTCGAATGCCAATGAGCGCCGTAACCCTTTCTCCCGCCGTCCAGGCGCTGTATCCGTTCGCACCGAAGGACTTCGCCGCGCTCTCGGGGCGGATGAGCTATGTCGACCATGGACCGCGTGACGGCCGCCCGGTACTCTTGCTCCACGGCAATCCCTCCTGGTCTTTCCTTTGGCGCGATTTAATCTTGAAGCTCGCGGCGCAAGGTCGGCGGGTCATCGCGCCTGACCACGTGGGTATGGGGCTCTCTGCCCGCCCCGATCGCTTCCTTCGCTTGGCTGACCGGATTGCCGACGTCGAAGCATTGATCTCCCACCTCGGGCTCAAGGAGTTCGACCTAGGCGTCCATGACTGGGGGGGCGCCATTGGGCTCGGTATCGCTGGTCGCCGCCCCGAGAGAGTGGGGAAGATCCTCGTCACGAACACCGGCGCTTTCCTGTCCGACCGCATTCCGGCCCGTATTGCCCTTTGCCGAGCCCCCCTGATCGGCCGCTTCATCGTTCAGGGCCTGAACGGCTTCGCCTGGCCAGCGACCCGGATGTCGGTCGTGAAGCCCCTTAGCCCCGCCGCTAAGGCCGGTTTCCTCGCCCCCTACGGATCTAGCTCGGTCCGCCGGGCGGTAGCCGATTTCGTAGCCGATATCCCGATGGAGCCCGCGCACCCCACCCGGGCTGTTTTAGGGGCCGTCGAGGCCTCTTTGGCGGGCTTAAAGGGTAAGCCCATGCTCCTTTGCTGGGGAATGCGCGACTTCTGCTTTGATCGGGCCTTTCTCGACGGGTTTATCCAACGACTTCCCGGCGCGAAGCAGCTACTCTTTGCGGATGCTGGGCACTACGTCCTCGAGGATGCTGGCGAGTCGGCGCTTCAGCCGATTGCCGACTTTTTCGGACCCGCTTAGGGCCCCTCCCGCCGGGCCGACCGGGTCGCTCGGAAAACGCATGTGGATAACGTGTGAACAACGATTTCTAACGTCCCCTATAAGTTTTTGTAAGGGGTTGATTGGTATAGATTTCTGGGGCTCTAAAAACATTCACGGCCGAGGTGTTTCCTGTTGCAGGACCCCCTGTGTAAAACACCATAAAAACGTCCCCCCGAAGGGTGGGGAAAACCCATTTATTTATACACTAAAATATGAGCGAAAATTCCGAGAAAAACCCGAACCGCGGCAAGCACGCCGGCAACGAAAGCTACGGCGCGGCCGACATCAAACGACTCAAAGGCCTCAAGGCCGTGCGCGAACGACCCGGTATGTATATCGGCGATACGAACGAGACGGGCCTCCATCACTGCGTGTATGAGATCGTCGACAACTCGATTGACGAAGCGCTCGCCGGTTACTGCAAGAGCATCAAGGTCGAAATCCATGCGGACGGTTCGCTGTCCGTCGAGGACGACGGTCGTGGTATTCCCGTCGCGATGCACCCAGAAGAAAAGATTCCGACGCTCGAGCTCGTGCTCACCAACCTGCACGCCGGCGGTAAGTTCGACAAGGGTGCCTACCAGGTGTCCGGCGGCTTGAACGGCGTCGGTGCAAAGTGCGTCAACGCCCTCTCCGACAGCTTTATCGCGGAAGTCAGCCGCGAAGGCGAAGTCCACCAGATGAAGTTCAGCCGGGGCGAAGTCACGCAGCCCATCAAGGTCATCGGCAAGACGAAGCGTACCGGCACGAAAATCACCTTCCATCCGGACCCAGAAATCTTCGTCGCCACCCAGGAGTTCAAGTACGACACGATTGTCCGCCGCATGCGCGAATTAGCGTTCCTCGTTCCCGGCATCACGGTGGACATGAAGGACCATCGTTCCAACCGCTCCGACAAGTTCGAGTTCAAGGACGGCATCGCCGAGTATGTTTCCTTCCTCAACGCCAATGAGGAGCGACTCTTCGATAAACCGATCCTCATCGCGGCAGAAGTCGACTTCACCGACCTTGCCAACCCGCGCGTGATGGCCGACGGCGAGAAGCCCACACCCGGCATGCGCCGCATGACCCTCGACGTCGCCCTGCAGTATAACGACCGCTACGACGAGATGGTCTTTAGCTACGCCAACCTCATCAACCAACCTGAAGGCGGTACGCACCTCTCCGGCTTCCGTTCCGCGCTCACCCGCGTGATTAACCACTACGCGAAGTCCAATAATCTCATTAAGGACAAGGATACCAAACTTAACGGTGACGACATGCGCGAGGGCCTCGTGGCCGTCATCTCCGTCAAGCACCCCGATCCGAAGTTCCAGTCGCAGAACAAGACGCGCCTCACGAACCCCGAGGTCGAAGGTATCGTGACTTCCGTCGTCGGTGAGCAGCTCAAGTACTACCTCGAGCGCGACCCGAAGACTGGCCGTCGTATCGTCGACAAGTGCCTCAATGCTGCCCGCGCCCGCGAAGCCGCCCGTAAGGCCCGCGAGACGGTCCGTAAGTCCGCCATGTCCTCCGGCGGCCTCCCCGGCAAACTGGCGGACTGCTCCGAGAGCGATCCGGCCGTCTGCGAACTCTACATCGTCGAAGGCGACTCCGCTGGTGGCTCCGCCAAGCAGGGCCGCGACCGTCGCTACCAGGCCATCCTGCCGATCAAGGGCAAGATCCTCAACGTCGAGAAAGCCCGTATCGATAAGATCCTCTCCAACGAGGAAATTCGCACGATCATCACCGCCTGCGGTACCGGTATCGGTAAGCACGAGGGCGACGGCGCCTTCGACGTCACGAAGTGCCGTTACCACAAGCTCGTCATCATGACCGACGCCGACGTCGACGGTTCGCACATCCGTACGCTGCTCCTGACGTTCCTTTACCGCCAGATGCCCGGACTCATCGAGGCTGGCTACGTCTACATCGCCCAGCCGCCCCTCTACCGCATCAAGCGCAAGAAGCGCGAGCAGTACGTCGACAACGACCCCGAACTGAACCGCATCCTGCTCGAGCTTGGCTCAGAGGACGTGAATCTCCTCCGCCTCCGCGACAAGCACGTCTTCCCCGGCCAGAAGCTCGACAAGATTGTCGAATCCCTCGCCCGCCTGGAAACCCTCGGGGCCGTCATTGGCCGCACGGGTTGCCAGCTCGGCGCCTATCTCGACCAGCAGGACCACAAGACCCACGGGCTCCCGCGCTTCATTGTCCGCACCCGTACTGGCAACGAGGAGACCTATGAGTTCCTCGTCGATACCGACGCCAAGCAGGCTTACCTGCGTAAGGCCGGCGTCGAGGACTTCCTCGCCGACAAAATCGACCGCGAGAAGAAGCTTAAGGACGGCACGGTCGTCCAGGAACGCGTCAACGTGATCGAGATCTTTGAGAACGATGCCATCTCGAAGGTGCTCAAGGAACTTGAGACCCAGGGCATGGATGTGAAGCAGTTCACGACCGGCGAAGAGCCGCGCTACCACCTGATCGACGGTTCGACCGCCGAGGAGGCCCCAGCCGCCGTGGAAGGCGATGAAGAGCCTAAGGGCGAAGACAAGCCGGCTAAGAAGGTCGTCAAGAAGGCTGACCCCATTCCGCTTGGCTCGATTCTCGAGCTCATCGGCCAGATTCGCCAGTTCGGCCGCAAGGGCCTGACGATTCAACGATACAAGGGCCTAGGTGAAATGAACCCGAAGCAGCTCTTCGAGAC
>CAISXT010000004.1 GCA_903889525.1 uncultured Opitutia bacterium
CGCCAGCGTGACGCTCTCGCGCTGGGCGACATCCTTGATGCCCATATAAATACCATCCTTCGCATTCTGCTCATGGCCCTTGATGTAGCACTGGGTAATGAGCTCCTTCTTGCCTTTGATTTTTACGGCGAGGTGAATGTGTGGCGTGCGCGGCTTGTACGGCACGGGCTTGATCGTCCGGAAAACATATTCGCCGTTGGCGCCAGTGAGGAATCGACCAAAGCCTTGGAAATTGCCATCGCGCTTCGCGGCATTACCCGACTTGGAATGAATGTACGCGCCATTATTATCGGCCTGCCAAATCTCCACCAAAGCATTACGCACCGGCTCGCCGTGCTCATCGAGGATGCGCCCGGATAGCCACGAGATCTCGCCAACCGCTGGCGTGACGCCGTTGTTCACGATGATGAGATCGTTGTCGGTATCGAGCGGCAGGTGGTCCGGATAGAACGGCCCTTCAGTCTGCTTCGGCGTACGCGTGAGGGCTTCGGCGAAGGCGCCGGGTATCGAAAACAGCGCGGCGCCGAGGGCCACCTGACGGAGGAAATCACGGCGGGCACGAAGGTTCTCGGACAGCGGGGGGAAGGCCATGGCCAGATTGATAGCCCCATAGATGACAGAAGACAAGAAGGGCTAAGGTAGGGGCAGCACCGCGTGCTGTATCGGGTAGGGACCGCTGTCCTCAGCGGTCCGTTCGCCATGCGAGAGCCGTAACTCCTGCGGGTCAACGGCGGGCTAGGGACAGCCCGCCCTACCTAGAACCACGCAGCTAGGGCAGCACGCGGTGCTGCCCCTACCCCCACCCCTACTCCTCAGCATCTAAACCTTCCCCTCCCCACCCTCCCCCCTTTATCCTCCGCCGACGTCCATGTCGGAATCCCCCCGCGATCACATCCTCCGCCTCCGCAAGGAAATCTCCGAGCACGAGGAGCTGTATCGCAAGAAGCACGCCCCGAAGATTTCCGACTTCGATTTCGATAAGCTGGTCGACCAGTTGGCCGACCTAGAACGCGCCCATCCGATGTTCGCCGGACCCGACCTAGGTATCGGCGACGACAAGTCGGAAGGCTTCCAACAGGCCGACCACAAGGCCCCAATGCTGTCGCTGGATAACACGTACGACGAAGCTGAGTTCCGCGCCTTCGGCGACCGTCTTTACAAGACCCTAGGCGGCACGGGGCTGGAATTTGTCGTCGAACCTAAAATCGATGGCGTGGCGGTTTCGCTCACCTTCGAGAAAGGCAAGTTCGTGCGCGCAGTCACCCGCGGCAATGGCGCCCGGGGCGACGACGTGACGGCCAACGTGAGCCTCATCCGCGAGATACCACGCACACTTAAAAGTGCGCCCGATTTCCTCGAGGTCCGCGGCGAGATTTACATGGAGCTCACGGAGTTCCAGCGCCTTAACCAACTCCGCGAAGCAGAGGGCGAGGCCCTTTACGCCAATCCCCGCAACCTCGCGGCCGGCACCCTTAAACTCCTCGACAGCGCGGAAGCCCAGCGCCGCCGCCTTAGTATCGTCTGTTATGGCCTCGGTGCGTGTGAACCGTCTTCCGCTTTCGCGTCCCTGAAAGAATTCAAACAACAGCTTGAGCAATGGGGCTTCCCCATCCGCGATGACATCGACGTCCAGCAAGGGGTCGATGCCGCCTGGAAAGCCATTCAGCAGCTCGACATCCTGCGTCGCGACCTTCCGTTCCCCACCGACGGCGCCGTGGTGAAGGTCAATCGCCTCGAGGACCAGCGCCGCGCTGGCACGACGAGCAAGTTCCCGCACTGGGCCGTGGCGTTCAAGTTCCCTCCCGACCAGGCTACGACCATCCTCCGCAAGATCAGCATGCAGGTCGGCCGTACCGGCGCCATCACGCCCGTCGCCGAGCTCGACCCCGTCCTGCTGGCCGGCTCCACCGTCGCCCGCGCGACGTTGCACAACGCCGATGAGATTGCCCGCAAGGACATCCGCGAAGGCGACACCGTCCGAATCCAGAAGGCCGGCGAGATCATCCCGCAGGTCCTCAGCGTGGTGCTCGCGAAGCGACCCGCCGACGCCCAGCCGTTCAACTTCGAAGCGCGCCTCAAGGAACTCGGCCTCGATGCCACCCGCGACGGCGAAGAAGCCGCCTACAAACTCCGCGCCCCCTCGCGTGACATGAAGATTCGGCGCCTCGTCCATTTCGCCAGCAAGCAGTGCCTCGATATCGATGGCCTCGGGGATGCCGTCGCCGAACAACTTGTGGACCTCGGGTTGGTCGATGCACCGGTCGAATCACTCGCCATCACCCCCGAGCAATGGCGCATGCTCGAAGGCTTCAAGGAGAAGTCTGTCGACAACATGATGGCCGGCCTAGCTCAGGCCAAGCAGCGTGAGCTCTGGCGCGCGATCCATGCGCTCGGCATCCCGAACGTCGGCATGCAGACCGCCAAGGACCTCTCTCGTCACTTCAAGTCCATGGATAAGCTCGAGTCCGTCAAACGTGAGCAACTCCTGACTTTCATCCGGGTCAACCGCAACACCGGCGAACCCGTGTATGAGTCCGTCATCTCCGGCGTCGGCGTCGAGGTCTCCGAATCCATCCTCTCCTTCTTCAGCGACCCTAATCACCGCGATTGGGTGAAGGCCATGCGCCAAGCCGGATTAAACCTCATCGAAGCCGCCGCGGCGGGCTCGGTCGAAGGCGTCGCCGGCAAGACCTTCGTGCTCACCGGCACCCTGCCCACGCTCGGTCGTGACGAAGCCCGTGACCTGATCGAAAAAGCCGGCGGCAAAGTTTCGGGCAGCGTCAGCAAGAACACGCATTACGTCGTGGCTGGCGAAGAAGCTGGCTCCAAGCTCACCAAGGCCCAGGAACTCGGCGTCGCCATCCTCGACGAAGCCGGCCTGCGTAAGCTACTTGGTTCAGCATGAACTCCGACCTCCTCTCCGACGCGGCCGCGGACTTGGCCCGCAATGGCGATGCCATCGGCCTAGGCGCACTGCTGAAGGGCGGACTGGCGGTCGATGCGCGCGACGCCAAGGGTAACACGCTGCTCATGTTAGCCAGCTACCACGGGAAGGCCGAGGTCGTGAAGCTGCTGCTGAAGTCGGGCGCCACAGTCGACCTGCGCAATGACAAGGGCCAGACGCCCCTGGGCGGCGTGGCCTTCAAGGGTTACGTCGAGATCGCCACCCTACTCCTTGACGCCGGCGCGGATCCGCTGGCCGACCAAGGCGGCTCGACGCCCGTCGACTACGCGACGATGTTTGGCCGCCAGGAAATCCTCGCCCTCCTCCGCGAACGACGCGGCGCCGCCGCGAAACCCACCCGCTGGTTCAGTAAGCTGATTGGGTGGATGAGGGGGTAGGGCTGACCGCCTCGGTCAGCCGCGGTTGAGCGAGGGCGCTCAACCCTACCCGATGCAGGCTATGTCGTGACGCGGTCCCGACCCTACCTATCGAACAAGGACAGCACGTGGTGCTGTCCCTACCCTCATACGCTGATCACGGCGGTTATGATTGGTTTTGTCATTCGACAGAGCCCAACGACTGCTCAGCGTAGGCTCACCCTATGAGACTTTCTCTGCTTTGCCTGCTAGCCCTGCTGACGCACCTCGGCGCGGAGACTTTGCCTCCGCTGAAGGACGGCAAGGTACCGCAGAACCTAGATGAGCTCTGGGGCGAGTATGATCCGCGTAAGGAACCCCTCGAGGTCGAGGTCACCAAAGAGTGGGAGCAGGATGGCATTGTCTGTCGCGTCATCCGCTATCGCATCGGGACTTTCAAAGGAAAGCCCGCGACCATGGCGGCTTTTTACGCCTTCCCCAAAGGCGCAAAGAATCTGCCAGCCATCCTCCAAATCCACGGCGGCGGCCAGTCGGCCAGCCTCGCCGCGGTGACCACCAACGCCAAACTCGGCTATGCCAGCGTCTCGCTCAACTGGGGTGGCAACAAGATGACCTTTGCCGACGGTAAAATCTACGACGGCCTCAACACCGACTGGGGTGCACTGGACGCCACGCACCCGCCGCAGCGTAATAAGACCAACCACTTCGCCGGCGGCACGGCCCCGGACGCCTTCACGCTCGATGCCGTCGATTCTCCGCGCAACGACAACTGGTTCCTCGTCGCGCTCAGCGCCCGTCGCGCCCTCACCTTCCTCGAGCAACAGCCCGAAGTCGATCCGGCGAAACTCGGCGTCACCGGCCACTCGATGGGAGGACGACTCACCACCATGGTCACGGGCATCGACGCACGTGTGAAAGCAGCCGTGCCTTCCTGTGGCGGCTCGGGCGACTTTACGGGCGACCCCGCGCTCGCGCCCGGTGCCCAGCCGTCCAAACGATCCGCCCTCGATTTGGCGACCATCTCTGAAAATAAATACATCGAGCGACTCAAAGTACCCACCCTGTGGTTCTCGCCGACCAATGACTTTCACGCACACATCGATAACTTTGCCTACACTTGGCGCGATGTGCCCGACCGCATCCTCGGCCTAGCCATCTCGCCACACTTCAATCACCGGCACTCCGACGACCTCAGCCTCACGGCCACGCTCTGGTTCGAGCATTACCTGAAGGGGACGTTCACCTTGCCGCCGACACCCGGACTCCAACTCACCGCCCCGACCGCCAAAGGCGAGGCCACGCTCACCGTGACGCCCGACGAATCTCGTGCGGTTAAATCGGTGCACGTCTACGTTTCCGCGGACCCGCATGCATTAACGCGCTTCTGGCGCACCGTGCCAGCCGTCAAGTCCGGTGCGAAGTGGATTGCCACCGTCGCGACACTCGAGGCGCAGGACCCGCTCTTCGCTTTCGCCAACATCACCTACGAAGCACCGATGGAGTATCGAAAAATCCCCACCACACCCGGCGTAGGTCCCAGCGACGTCTTCACCCTGAGCTCGCGCATGATTGCAGCAAACGGAGCAAAACTCGCGGCCCTCGGCGTCCGCCCGACCGCCCAACGCGATCGCATGATTGATACCGGCGCCAACGGCTGGCAGGACTGGTTCCGCCTTAACTGGGGCAACCCCAATCACTGGCTGGCCACCACCCGCAAAGTGAAAGATCCGCTCTGGCGCGGCCCGCAGGGAGCACGCCTCGCTTTTGAAATCAAACCGACGAACGATGCCTTCCTCTACGTGACCGTCACGCGCAACGCTTGGGGTGCCTTCGGATCGGGCACCGGCGAATACGTGGCCGCGAAGCCGATTAAAGCGAGTGGCGGATGGATGACACTCACCTTCAGCCTGGAAGACTTCCAGCCCGTCGACCCCAAGGGCGCCCAACCCTTGAAAGATTGGTCGACCCTGACCGACCTGAGCATCAGCGGCCATGCGACTGTCGTGAAAGATGGCGTCAAAGTCGCCCTCCCGAGTAGCTCCTGGAAGAACGCGGACAGCCTTCGTGTGCGCCAACTGCGCTGGGTCGGCGGAGAATACCAGGGCTCGGCACCTGCTGCCGCGGAAATGACGGACGCCGAGCGCACCAAAGCCTTTAACGATTCCATCAAGGCCTCCCTCGAGCAGGAGAAGAAAGACCGGTAGTAATGAGGTAGGGACAGCACCACGTGCTGCCCTCGGTGCATCTAGGTAGGGCGGGCTGTCCCTAGCCCGCCGTTAACCCACAGGAGTCACGGATCTCGCATGGCGAACGGACCGCTGAGGACAGCGGTCCCTACCTAAGGCAGGCTAGGTCGTGACGTGGTGCTGACCTACCCATTACAGGTGTCAGCGGTTAGCGTTTGGCGGCTGGGAACGACAGAGACGCACCAACGACAGCACGTGGCGCTATACATCGGTGCATCTAGGTAGGGCGGGCTGTCCCTAGCCCGCCGTTGGGCCGATAGACATACGGACCTCATTCGACGAACGGACCGCTGAGGACAGCGGTCCCAACCTAAGGCAGGCTAGGTCGTGACGTGGCCCTGACCCTTCCTTCGCTAGTAGGGATGATTACCTAATCCGGCCTAGGGGGTTGCGGTAATGCGGGCTTCCGCATAATCGTATGAATGAACAACGCTTCATCCCTTCGGGTGATGCCGGCTGTTTGTCCGGGAAAGCGCCCGTCTGACGCTTCCCGCGGACACCCCGACAAGACCCCACATCCCCTCCGCATGGAAGGCGCCCGGTCAGCGCATCCGCGCGTTTTTCTACCGGTGATCCTCCTCGCTGGCGCCCTCTTCCTGAGCGGCTGCGCAGGCTCGGCCCCACCGGTGGCCACGGATGACGTCATTGGCGACTACGATAACGCCTGCCTGCCTGAAGCGGCCATCATGGCCCAAGCCCTCAAGCGCAATGGTATCAAAGCACGCGTCCTCATCATCAACTGCCCGAACTGGTCACACGCTGTGACGGCGTTCCAATATCCATCTGGCAAGGGCGAGGTCTGGTGCTGGGATAGCGATGAGCGGTCCATGCCCGTCACCAGCACCTGGTGTGACTCCAAGACCATGGCGCGGGCCTGGATGCTCGCTGCCGGGCACCACGAAACCGTGCTCGACGCACGCTTCAAGTAGGCGAATCCATCAGGGCAATGTGGGTGGGATCGAGCCGCGCGCTGCCCTCGGCGTGTTTGCATCTAGGTAGGGCGGGCTGTCCCTAGCCCGCCGTTGGGCCGATAGACATACGGACCTCATTCGACGAACGGACCGCTGAGGACAGCGGTCCCTACCCAAGACAAGCTAGGTCGTGATGCGGTCCCTACCCATTACAGGTGGCAGCGGTAAGCGGTAAGCGGTTGGGAACGGCAGAGACGTAACAACGATAGCACGTTCGCCATGCCAGCAGATCCCCGCGCACGCTTAGCGTGTGCTTACTTACAACAACCCGGCTTGCCGGCGACGATGTCGGCGGCGCGCGCGTGGAGGTCCTTCTTCGTGGCTTCGTCGGTCGCGGAGGCGGCGAGGAGCTCGAGGGCCTTGAGGTTATTCGACTTCACGGAAGCGTGGTGCGAAGCCGAGAAGCGACGACGAGCCAGGCAGATGAGAGCGAGCTGCAGTGAGAGCAGCGCAACGAAGCCGGTGAGATGTCCGACAATGCGTTCAGCACTGCCGACATTACCCGTGGTGGAGTCATGGATGAATGCGGCTCCGGCCTTAGCCAAGATGATCGTGACAATCACCGCAGCGACCAAGGCGCCACGAGCAGCCCAGCGGGTACACTTAGCGGAACGGCAAAAGACTTCGGAAGCAGAGGCAGGTGGGGTGCAGGCCATGATAAAAGTGAGAATGAGAAAGCCTACCCCGCTGGCAACCCTGCATTGGGTAGGGTCGGGACCGCGTCACGACATAGCACCCCTACCCCTCCCTCCTGAGGGATTCCCTGCTTCGACAGGCTGCCGACTTCACCCTGCTTCGACAGGATGGATTACCGCATCCGCCAAGCTCTCCCTCACCACCGTCCGTCCTGGGCCAGCGTAGCCGACCCTATCTTCATCACGCTATGCCACAAGTTTCGAGGCACGCATCACTTCGACAATCCTCGTTGCTGGAGCATCGTCCTCGAAGCGACGACGCGGCTGGAGAAGCAGGGCTGCTGGACACCCTTGGTCGCGCTGGCCATGCCTGATCACCTGCACGCCATCATGCGAGTCAGGCAAGGCATGGAAATCGGCCATCTACTCTGGAGATTCAAACGTGACATCTCCTTCAGCGTCGCCACCGAATGGCAGAAAGACGGATTTGACCATCGATTGAGGCGTTACTCTGAGTATCTCGAGAAAAGGCGCTATGTGCTGATGAACCCAGTCAGGGGAGGCTTATGCAAGAGCCCTACCGATTGGCCCTTCCACAAAGTCTGGGATGATAAGCTCTCCGGATAAAGACAGCTATGTCGTGACGCGGTCCCGACCCTACCCAAGGCATAAGCACCGCCCTTTCTTGACCTTATCCGCTGCGCCCTTTCTAGTCCCACGTGCTCAACAAGCTCCTGCTCTTCGACTGCGACTCAACGCTCTCGTCCATCGAGGGGATCGATGAGTTGGGCCGCCTGCGCGGGCCGAAGGTCTTCAAGGCCGTTGAGGAGATGACCAATGCGGCGATGAACGGTGGCACGCCCATGGAGGATATTTTCGCCAAGCGCCTGGAGATGATTAAGCCAACCCTCGCGGAACTCGAAGCGATTGGGGCTAAGTACATCGCGACCGTCGAGCCCACCGCCGTCGAGGCCATCGCCCAACTCCGGGCGGCCGGCTGGCACATCGCCATCGTCAGCGGCGGGTTCACCCAAGCCATCAAGCCACTCGCCCAATTCCTCGGCATCGCCCGCGTCGAAGCCGTGGTACTCAAATTCAATGAAGACGGCTCGTACGCCGGCTTTGACGAGAACTGCCCCACCGCTCGCTCCAAGGGTAAGAATATGATCGCCCGCCGCCTGCGTGCCGACTTCAAGGCCCAGGTCGTCGTGATGGTGGGCGACGGCGCCAGCGATCTAGAAGTCAAAGGCGACGCGGACAAAGTCATCGGCTTCGGCCGCTACGTCGTCCGCCCCAAGGTCAAAGCCGGCGCGGATGCGTTTGTGATGTCACTGGCGGACTTGGTCGGAGTGGTGGGATAGGCGGAAGACGCCTTGAGGGCAAAAGCGCAGAGGTAATATTAGCCGCAAGGTAGGGCGGGCTCTCCGCGCCCGCCGTTGAACCGCTTGGCGGCCGCCCCTCACCTGGCGAACGGACGGCTCGGAGAGCCGTCCCTACACCCAAGGCAGCTAGGGCAGCATGCGGTGCTGCCCCTGCCGGTTGAACTATGTCGTGACGCGGTCCCGACCCTACCTTAGGGTAATAGCATGCGCTGCCTCCTACCCCTGCTCGCCATTGTCACCGCCTTCGCTGCCGATGCCCCGGCACCAGCGAATGCCCCCGCCCCGCTCCGCGTTTTCATCCGCTCCGGACCGAAGTCCCACGGCCCCGGCGACCATGACCATCCAGCCTTCCTTCGTGATTGGGTTCCGCTGCTCAACGCCTGGGGCATGAAAGCCACCGGGGGCGACACCTTCCCGACCGCCGAGCAACTCGCGCAGACCGACGTGATGATCATCCATCGCCAAGTCGGCGGTGATTTCAAACCTGGGGAAAAAGAAATCGTCGACGCTTACGCCAAGCGCGGCGGAGGCTTCGTCGTGATCCATGCCGCCAACGTCGCCGGCGGCGACGCTTCCGTAGCCTACTACAAAGATCTCATCGGCGGCTCCTGGCGCCAGAAGTTTACCAAGTACCGCGAAGGCCCCATCCAGCTCCGCTTCCCGCAAGTCAACGCCGCTTGGACCGATGGACTCATCACGAAGAATCTGCCTGACCTCGAGATGAAGGATGAAATCTACTACGACATGGATCTGCGGGATGACATCCATACGATCGCCGTGGCCACCACTCCCAAGAAAGGCGATAAGCCTGACGTGCAGACCCAGATCTGGACGTACGAAAAGGCCGGTGCCCAGCGCGCGGTCGGCTTCATCCCCGGGCATACTTACGTCAACTTCAGCCTACCCAACATGCGCCTACTCATCGCCCGCAGCATCGCCTGGGCGGGACGCCGTGACCCGTTGATGTATGACTCGCCGGTGACGTTGCAGATTTGCCCCGTCTTCACCGAGCCCGCGAAGGCGAAGTAAGTTACGCTTAGACGCCAAGGATCTCGCGGATCTTCGCGCGTCGATAGCGGAAGATGCGTTCGACCTTGGCCTTCACAAACGGGTAGGCGACTTCACCGAGCGGCCAGAGCGGAAGCTTGTAGAGCACCTCGTCATCCATGCGCGTGCGGCCGCCTTCGTCGGCGAACGTGTGCGTATGGAACCAGACGGCGTACGGGCCCTTCAACTGTTCATCGGCAAACGCATAGGGCGGCTCCCAGTGCGTGATGCGGGTGCGCCAACCAAAAGGCAGGCCATTCAGCTTCAGGCTGTAGTCAATCAGTGTGCCCTGCCCCATCACAATTGGCCGAGGGGTCTTGATAATGAAGTGAAGCTCCGGAGGCGTGATCGCCTGCAGATTATCGGCCTTAGAAAAGAACTCGAAAACCTGCTCAACCGGCAGAGGCAGCAAAGTGCTCTCAAA
>CAISXT010000005.1 GCA_903889525.1 uncultured Opitutia bacterium
AGTTTTTACCCAATCATAACCCTTGGCTTCGAGTTCGAGGGCGAGTTCCTTGCCGCCGCTGTGTACGATCCTCCCGTCCCACATGATGTGGACGCGGTCGGGGACGATATACTCAAGGAGACGTTGGTAGTGGGTGATGACAAGGAAGCCGGTGTCCGGTCCGCGCATGGCGTTGACGCCTTCGGCCACGATGCGGAGGGCGTCGATGTCGAGGCCGGAGTCGGTTTCATCGAGCACGGCGTACTTTGGCTTGAGCATCATCAGTTGGAGGATTTCGCAGCGTTTCTTTTCGCCGCCGGAGAAGCCTTCATTGACGAAGCGGGCGGTGAACTTCCGGTCCATCTTCAGGGCGTCCATCTTCGCGTAAAGTTCCGTGTAATAAGCCTTGGCGTCGAACGGGGCCCCCTTGGCTTGGCGTGCGACGATGGCGGCGCGGATGAAGTTGGCGATGGTCACGCCGGGGATTTCGCTCGGGTACTGGAAGGCGAGGAAAAGGCCGGCCCGGGCGATGACATCCGGTGCCAGGCCCAGGATTTGTTCGCTGTCGAGGAAGGCTTCACCAGATTGCACGGAGTAATCGGGATGGCCAGCGAGCACCTTGGAGAGGGTGCTTTTACCGGTGCCATTGGGCCCCATGATGGCGTGCACTTCGCCTTTGGGTACGGTGAGCGAGAAATCCTTCAGGATCTGCCGCTCGCCGATGGAGGCGCTAAGGTTCTTGATGACGAGAGAGTCGGACATGGACGAAATTAGTTGGCGCTGTTGTCCTTGGCCTGAGCCCGGCCCTGGAAGCTGATCTCAATGATTTCTGAATCGAAACCTGGAGGCAGGATGGCGCGGAGGCTCTTGATGACTTCGGGCGGAAGTTCGATGTCGTGGACGCGTCCGGTCTCTTTATCCCGGAAGTGGGCGTGGGGGGAGAGGTTAGGGCAGTAGCGGGTGGATTCGCGCTCGTGGTTGACCTGGCGGACGAGGCCGCAGCCGACGAACGTTTCGAGGCAGTTGTAGACCGTGGCGAGGGAGAGCCCAGGCATGACCTCGCGGGCGCGGTTAAAGACCTCGTCGACCGTAGGGTGGTCGCGCTCGGCTAGGAGGACCGTGAAGACGGCCTCGCGCTGCGAAGTGACCTTTTGGCCACTCTTATTGAGGGCTTCTTGTAGGTGTTCCCGGTCTAGATCAGTGAGACTTTGAATCATTCTAATTAGTCAATCAGTTAGAATGAGACTAAACTGCAAGAGGAAAGGGGTAAAAATGGAGGCTTAGAGGACACGAGGCCCTGAGGGCCGGAGGATGAATACATGTTAACCATTCATTAACAAAGAGTTAACTCAAATCATGTCACCGAAACAGACTTAAAAGGAAACGGATAATAGCCTCCGGCCCTCTGGCCGTCTAGGTCTCCAGTCCTCCGGGCTGTCTTTAGTTTAGCCCGCGCGTGTCTTCGCCGCCGCCCTGTTCGTCTAGCTTCCGCTGGGCGTCGAGGCGGGCGAGTTCATCGGCTACGGCCTTTATTCGTTGGTCCTGCGAAAGGCACTCGAGCAAGGTGCGGCGCGTAGCGGCGTCGGCGACGAGGTGTCCGGCTGCGGCGTCCGCCAGGGCACCGGGCTGATTGGCCAGTCCGCGCAGGCGCTGCATGAGCGGACTGGCTTCTTCGCCGAGCTCGCTGACGATATTCTCGGCGAAGGCGAGTACGCGCGCAATATCACGGCTGCTCCCCAGAAGGTCTTTCGAGACCTCGTCGACCACCGGGGCGATCTCGAGCTGCGGGTACGGCGTCTTACGCTTCACCTTGATAACCTTCGCGCGGCGAAGGCCTTCGAGGATAATATGCGAAGTTCCGTCATCGAGTTCGACGTGACCGACGATGCGGCCGACGCACGTGAAGGGGCAGGGTGGCTCGTCGTTCTCTGGCGTGAGGCTGTCCTCATCTAATTGCGATATTGCGAGCATGCGGCTGCCGGCGAGCGCCTCCTTCAGCATTTTACGGTAGCGGGGTTCGAAGATACGCAGGGGCATGAGCTGCTGTGGCAGGAAGACGCAGTTCCCCAGAGTCATGACGGGAACGACGACGGTAGGAATCATGCGGTCTAGTTTGCGACAGAAACGCCCCGCCGCAAGCGAGGCGGCCAGTTAGCCTTACTTGGATTTCGGCTTATTGGCGGTGGCCGGGAAAATCGGGCTGTCGTAACTTGCCAGATCCGAGGGCTTCGCGGCGCCGGCGCGCTTGAAGGTGCCAAGCCAGGTCGGATTGAAAGGGCCGACGAGGCTGATTTCCATTTCAGGCTTGATCGCAGCTTCGAGGCCGGTGGTCCAGAAGCAGGCATTCACGAGCATGCGGCGGAAGCCATCGTTGGCGAGGTCGCCCGAGGCGCCGTAAGTGGAAGCGAAGACGCGGCCTTCTTTGCCAGAAGTGGACTTGTAAGAGCGCACCCAGGCTCCCGGCATGGGCTTCTTGGTGGCATCAGCAGGTGAATCAGGCGTCATGCCAGTGAGCGGCTGGGCCATGGCGAGCACGGTGCTTCCTTCAATGGGAGCGGCGTTATAGGCGCCGATTTCAGCCCAAGCATTCTTCACGCCGCGGAGCACGGGGTGAGCGGATTGGTCTGCGACGAGGTCGAGGCGTGTGCTGGACTTGTGGTTGGGGCCGTAGTGGCCCACCCAGGTTTCGCCGAGAATCTGCCGACCGAAGCCGCCCTTGTAATCTTCGCCTTTGTAATCGAAGGAATATTTATAGAGCGGGCTATTTTTCGGATAGCGGAAGCCGTGCGTCGCCGTGCGTAGGCCGATGACCGCACCGCCACGGTTGAGGTAATCCAAGATTGGCTGCATCTGCTC
>CAISXT010000006.1 GCA_903889525.1 uncultured Opitutia bacterium
GGGGCCGATACCATAGATATAGCGGAGAGAGATCTCTACTTTCTTGTTGTTGGGAATGTCTACGCCGAGGATTCGTGGCATGGTGTCCGTGCTGTTTGGAAGGTGGGAAAGAGGTCGGAACTTGGAGGTTCTGGTGGGATTTGAAAGCAAAAAATGCGGTTTAAACGAGGGTGAGGATTTCGGCCCCCGTTTCGGTCACTAAAACGGTGTGTTCGAAGTGCGCGGAGACCATGCCGTCGCCGGTCCGAGCGGTCCATCCGTCGGCAGCCATAATTATCTTATGGGTGCCCAGATTAACCATGGGCTCTATTGCTAAAGCCATGCCAGGCAATAGTTTAGGTCCAGTTCCAGCCTTACCGCAATTAGGGATTTGGGGCTCTTCATGCATCTTGCGGCCCACGCCATGTCCAACGAAGTCCCGGACGATGCCATAGCCGCCCGGCGTGAGGGCTTCCTGGATGGCCGCAGAGATATCTCCCACCCTGTTGCCAGGCTTTACAGCGGCAATCCCCGCCATCAGGGATTTTTCGGTATCGAGACAAAGCTGCCGCGCCTGCGGGGCGACGGAGCCGACCATGATGGTGCGGGCGTTGTCGCCGATAAAGCCATCCCGGCGGACGACGACATCCAAGGAAACCAGGTCGCCATCGCGGATGATCCGGTCGCTGGCCCCGATGCCATGGACGATTTCGTCGTTCAAGGAAATGCATACATATCCGGGGTAGCTCAGCCGGCCCACAACATAGCCGTGGCAGGCGCTCTCGCATCCGTGCCGGACCATTAAGCCACGGGCAGCCGCATCCAAGCCAGCGGTCGAGATGCCTGGGACGACCAGCGTGGCCAAGTCATGCAGGACCCGCGCTGCGGCCGCACAAGCCGCACGCATGCGACTGACGTCCTCGGCCGACTTCAGATCGATCATCCCAGCAAGGCTCAGTGAGCGACCTTAGAGATATTCAATCCCCAGGCAATAAGGCCCAGCACAAACAGAATCGTGCACGTCATCTCGAGGGAGCCTAACGCGGAGGATTCGGCCTCAGTCCGCAAACCTGCTGCGGGTACCGGGATGCTTCCGATGCGACCCTTCTTCAAGAAACCTTCATAGTTACGCTGAAGCAGGAAAGTTTCGATCTGGCGCATCGTATCGAGCATGACGCCCACCGTAATCAGGCCGCCGGTGCCACCCAAGAAAGTCGCCAGGCGCATGGGGAAGCCAAAGCCCGTGATGAACATGTCCGGCATCAGGGCGATGATGAGCAGGAAGGTGGAGCCAGCCAAGGTCAGGCGGGTCATCACGAAATCGAGGAACTGAGCGGTCGGCTCGCCCGGGCGAACTCCGAGGATATAGCCGTTATTCTTCTTCAGGTCGTCGGCGATTTGCACCGGACGGAACATGATCGAAATCCAGAAGTAACTGAACCCGAAGATGAGGGTCGCGTAGATGGTATAGTAAAACGCGTTATTCCGCTGGAATACTTCGCCCCACTGGCGGAGGAATTCCAGCTGCGGGGATACCGTGCTCAACGGATTGAGCAACATGGGCGGGAAGCTCATGATGGCTCCAGCAAAAATGACGGGCATCACACCTGCGTAATTGACCTTGAGCGGGAGGTAGTTGGTCTGGGCCCCGTACATCTTACGCCCGACCATGCGCTGGGCATACTGTATCTGAATCTTCCGGACGGCCTGGTTGATGGCGACCATGGCAGCCGTCACGGCGACGAACAGCAAGATCATGCCGATAGCTTTTTCCCAGCCATGCGAGTTGGCAGCAGCTGCGCCAATCTTACCAGAGAAAGTCATATCAACAAACGACTTCAACGCACCGGGGATATCCGCCAAAATGCCGACGGTGATTAGCACCGAGGTACCGTTGCCGATGCCACGCTGGGTAATCTGTTCACCAAGCCAGAGCATCACGATGGCGCCGGACGTGAGAAGGCTGACGCCGAGGCACACGAAAAGGACCTTACCACTGATCCAGCCGACATCGGGCATCACCACGATGGTTTCAGTGAAGTTTCCTAAGCCGAGGGCTTGGCCTGCCTGGGTCGGATTGCAGAAGGCCGCGAGGAGCATCGCCGACTGGACGATCGCGATAAGGATTGTGAGGTAGCGTGAATACTGGGCAACTCGCTGGCGACCGACTTCGCCTTCCTGCTGCAGGCGAGCAATGGAGGGGACCACCGCAGACATCAGCTGCATGATGATCGATGCACTGATATAGGGCATAATGCCCAAAGAAAAGACGGCACCCTTCAGCAGGGCACCACCCGTGAACATGTTGTACATCGCCACCATCCCGCCACTCCCGGCGGACTTATCCGCCGCTTCCTGGAAGTACTTGATGATGGGCGCCGGATCGATGCCGGGCAAAGGAATGTTCGCCCCAATTCGGGCCACGAACACCAACGCCACAGTCGCGAGGAGCCGTGCCCTGAGCTCAGGAATCCTCCAGCAGTTGGCGAAGGCCGTGAACATCGAGGACAAAGGTGAGCCGAGGCTCACTCAGCGGCGGTAGCCGACTTCTTGGATTCGATCAGAATCGCCTTGCCGCCTGCTTTTTCGATTTTGGCTTTCGCGGAGTCGGAAAAACGGTGGGCCTTGACGGTCACAGCGCGGGTAATTTCGCCCGTGCCAAGGATCTTAAGGAGCAGAGCTGCCGAACGCAGGACGCCGGCGGCCTTGAGTTCTTCGAGCCCGAAGGTCTTGCCTTCCAATTCCTGAAAGTCGCGGACGTTCAGTACTTCGTATTCAATACGATTGACGTTATTGAAGCCGCGCTTGGGCAAGCGACGGTAGAGGGGCATCTGACCGCCTTCAAAGCCAGGACGATGGCCGCCGCCGGAGCGGGCCTTCATACCTTTATGGCCTCGACCAGAGGTCTTACCATGACCGGAACCGCGGCCGCGGCCGAGAACCTTATGGCGGTGAGTGGAGCCCTTGATGGCGGGCAGTGCGTGGAGCTTCATGTCTTTATGTTCCGCTTAGGCGCGGAGAGCCTTGATTTGTTCGAGTGTACGGAGCTTGGAGAGTCCGTCCAAAGTCGCTTTCACGACAGCCTGAGGATTATTCGAACCCATGGACTTCGAGAGGACGTCTTTGTAGCCAGCCACTTCAAGGACGGCGCGGACACCGCCGCCGGCGATGAGACCCGTACCGGGGGCAGCCGGACGGAGCATGACGACGCCACCATCGGCGTGTCCGATGACTTCGTGCGGAATCGTGTTACCACGGAGATTGACGCGGACGAGAGCACGGTGGGCGCGGTCGGTTCCCTTGCGGATCGCATCAGGAACTTCCTTCGCCTTGCCGTAGCCGACACCAACGCGACCTTTGCCATCGCCAGACACGATGAGCGCAGCGAAGTTGAAGCGACGGCCACCCTTAACGACTTTAGAGCAACGGTTGATGTGAACGACCTTGTCGTTGTATTCAGAAGCAGGGCCGTCGTTGCGGTTATCGCGACGAGGACCACGGCCAGGACCACCAGGACCGGAACGACGGCCACCAGGACCACCAGGGCCACCAGGGCCACGACGATCGCCACCGGGGCCGGAGCGACCAGGGGCGGAAGGGGCAGCAGGAGCCGCCGAAGGGGCAGCGGAAGCCGCGGCGGGTTTGTTATCTACGCTCATGTAATTAGAAGCTCAAGCCAGCCTTACGGGCGGCATCGGCGAAAGACTTGACGGTACCGTGGTAACGGCGTCCGGCGCGATCGAAAACCACGGTCGTGAGACCAGCGGCCTTGGCCTTCGCACCAAAGGCTTCGCCGAAGGTGCCAGCTCCGCCCACCGTTGGGCGCAACTTCTGACCACGGAGATCCTTGGAGGTGGTGGCGAGAGAAACGAGGGTCACGCCCTTGTCGTCGTCGATGGCCTGTGCGTAAAGGTGCATGTGGGTCATCTTGAGCGCCAAGCGCGGCCGAGCGGCGGTGCCGCGAACCGTCTTGCGGATGCGCCAGCGGCGCTTCTGCGCCAGGAGATTCTTCTTCTGCAGTTTCATGGAATGTTTTCGGTTCGGGCGGATTAGGCCGTCTTCTTGCCCTCCTTGCGGCGGACGTATTCACCTTCGACGCGGACACCCTTGCCCTTGTAAGGCTCTACAGGCTTGTAGAGCTTAATCGACGAGGCGACCTGGCCGACCATGTGGCGATCGGCGCCAGAGATGAGCAACTTGGTACCATCAGTCACGACGACGGTCACACCGGTGGGGACGGTGTAGCGAATCGGGTGAGAGTACCCCAGCGCGAGATCGAGGACGTTACCCTTGAGGGCAGCCTTGAAACCGACGCCTTCGATGAGAAGGGTCTTGGAGTAGCCAGTGGCCACGCCTTCAACCATATTGCGGATAATCGCGCGGATGGTACCGTGAAGGGCGCCAGCGGTGCCTGCTTTCACGATCTTGCCATCCTTGTCCTTAACCTCGGTGAGGTCACTGACGTTGACGATTTTAGCGTCGACGACGACGCCGACTTCCTTGGGGAAGGGCTTCGAGAGTTCACCCTTGGGCCCCTTGACGACGACGACGTTGTCCTTAACGGCAACGGTGACTTTGTCGGGGATATTGACGGGCTGCTTACCAATTCGGCTCATAACGGTGCTTGTAGGGTTGAGGTCGGGGTTACCAGACCTTGGCCAGGAGTTCGCCGCCGACTTTTTGGCGGCGGGCTTCGGCGTCGGTCATGACACCGCGGGAGGTGGTGAGGATGGAGACACCCATGCCGCCGATGACTTTCGGAACGGATGAGTAGCCGGCGTAGACGCGACGACCAGGGGTCGAGATGCGTTCGATGCTGGTGATGGCAGGGACGCCAGCCACGTACTTGAGGGTGATCTCAAGCACCGGGAGGCCGTCGCGCTCAGCCTTGCGGGCGGAAGCGATATAACCGGCATCGGTCAGAATCTTGGCGACGCCTTCACGAAGGCGGGACCACTGGATAGTGATCGCGGCCTTGTTGGCCTGCGAAGCATTGCGAATGGAGGTCAGGAAATCCCCGACGGTATCAGTTGAAGCGGACATGGTGTTGTTTCTTTGGGATTACCAGGAGGCCTTGGTGACGCCAGGAATCTGGCCGTTGAGCGCAAGCTCACGGAAGGTGATACGGGAAAGGCCGAACTTGCGGATGAACGCTCGAGGACGACCAGAGATGGAACAGCGGTTCTTCTGACGAACCTTGGAGGAGCTACGCGGGAGCTCGCCGAGCTCGCGCTGAGCAGCGTAGAAAGCTTCTTCGCTGACCTTGGGGTCAGTGAGGACCTTCTTGAGCTCAGCACGCTTGGCGGCGTACTTCTTGACGAGACGGTCACGCTTGAGGGCGCGCTGAATAACGGACTTCTTGGCCATGCTAGTAAGTGGGCTGGGGGTTAGGCCTTGGCGGCGGCGGTGGCGGTGGCAGCGGCCGCATCAGCGGCGCTGGAGCGACGGAAGGGCATGCCGAGCAGACGGAGAAGCTCGCGACCTTCCTCGTCGGTGTTGGCAGAAGTCACGATGATGATGTCCATCCCGACATTGGCACGCTGGGAGCCATCAGCCTGGGTCTCAGGGAAGATGGTGTGATCCGAGATGCCGAGGGAATAGTTGCCGCGGCCGTCGAGACGGTTCGAGGTACCGCGGAAGTCGCGGATCATCGGGAGGGCCACCGCGGTGAGGCGGAGATAGAACTCCCACATGCGGGCACCACGGAGGGTGACGACGCAACCGAGAGGCATGCCTTCGCGGACCTTAAAGGCGGCGACAGACTTGGAAGCCTTGGTGATAATCGGCTTCTGGCCGGAGAGCTTGGTGATATCCTTGACGACTTCGGCCATGTGGCCCTTGTCGGCTTCGGCCTTGAACGCGGAGTTCAGGACGATCTTCTCCAGGTTCGGGACCTGATGAATGTTGGTGTAACCGCGGCTCTTAATGAGCTCGGGGACGACCTTCTCGAGGTAGACCTTCTTAAGGTAAGGAACAGATGCCATGGCGTATTAAATCTCGGGTGGTTTCGTAAGGTTTACTTGGAGGCCTTCGCAGGCTTCTTGGCGCGCCGGGCATCCCAGAGGGAGCCAAGCATGACGTTGGAACGGTGAATCGGGGCTTCACGCTCGGTGATGCCTCCCTGTCCGTCCTGCGTGCGCTTCAAGTGGCGCTTAACGAGGTTAAGGCCCTCGATGGTGAGACGCTCGTCAGCACGGTTGTAGCTAACAACTTTGCCGCGCTTACCTTTTTCGGCGCCGGAGATGACGACAACTTCGTCGCCCTTTTTGATGTCGGTCTTGGACATAGTTTTCAGAGTACCTCGGGAGCGAGGGAGATGATCTTCATGAAGTTCTTGCTGCGGAGTTCGCGAGCAACGGGCCCGAAGATGCGGGTGCCCTTGGGGTTGCCGTTTTCGTCAAGGATGACGACGGCGTTGGTGTCAAAGCGGAGGTAGCTGCCATCCGCACGGCGAATCGGAGCGACGGTGCGGACGATGACAGCGCGACAGACCGAGCCCTTTTTCACCTGGGCGTCAGGGGTAGATTCCTTGACGGAGCAGATGATGATATCGCCCACGCCGGCAGTATCGGTCAGCTGACCGAGACGGCGAATCATGCGGACCCTGCGGGCCCCGGTGTTGTCGGCTACTTCGAGCCGGGAGAGCATCTGAATCATGTTATAAAGGGCTTAGTGTTTTAAGGTGAGGTCGGGCCTTCAGTCTTCGATGGACTGAGCAGCGATCTTCGCGGCTTCGACGACACGGATCACGCGCCAGCGCTTCAGCTTGGACAAGGGGCGGGTCTCCATGATTTCGACCTTATCGCCGGGCTTACACTCGTTCTTTTCGTCGTGGGCGTGCAGGACGGTGCGGCGCTTGACTTCCTTCCCGTAGACGGGGTGAGGAACGGTGTACTGGAAGTTGACCTTGACGGTCTTGTCTCCGGAACGGGAGGCGACTAGACCTAGGAGGGTCTTACGGTTGGAGCGGGACTCGGACATCGGGAAAGCGGGTTGGGGGTTGAGGTTACTTCTTCTTGGCAGCGACAGACTTGCCAGAAAGCACGGTCATGCAGCGGGCCACATCGCGGCGCAGGGCACGGAAGCGAGCCGGGTTTTCCACGGCGCCGGTGGCCTTCTTGAGGCGGAGGCTAAGAAGTTCTTCGCGGGCTTCGCGAATACGCTTCTGCAGTTCGGCGGGCGCCAGGGGGCGGATGGCCGTGGCGGCGGTGGGCTTGTCTTTCTGGTACTTGGACATCGGTGAAAAGGGTCTGTTGTGGTTGGTCTGATCGAAAGTATTAGTACTTTTCGAGTTCTTCGCGGGCGATAAAGCGGCAACGGACCTGCAACTTCGTGTCGGCGAGGCGCATGGCCTCACGTGCGACGGAGATAGGAACGCCACCCACTTCGAAGAGCATGGTGCCCGGCTTGACGCAGGCCACATAGAGTTCGACGCTACCCTTGCCAGAGCCCATGCGGACTTCGGCTGGCTTCTTGGTCACGGGAGTGTGCGGGAAGATGCGCATCCACATCTTGCCTTTACGCTTCAGCGAGCGGGAAATGGCGATACGGGCGGCTTCAATCTGATTAGCCGGGAGACGGCCACGATCGAGGGACTGGATGCCGAAGTCGCCGAACGCGAGGGTGTTGCAGGCCGTGGCGTTGCCGCGGATTTTGCCCTTACGATGCTTGCGCCACTTGGTGCGGGCGGGTTGGAGATTGGCCATATTGGTCTAGTTAAGTCGGAGGGTGGACGGAACGGCTTAGAACTCGGAGTCCTTGGTGCAAATCCAGCACTTGATGCCGACCTTGCCGGCTAGGGTGCGGGCTTCGGTGAAACCGTAATCGATGTTTTCGCGCAGGGTGTGGAGCGGGACGCGGCCGACGCGAGCGGACTCGACGCGGGCGATTTCAGCGCCACCGAGACGACCGCCGAGGCGGATACGGATGCCATCGGCACCGTTGGTCATCGTGGTCTGGACGGCCTTCTTCATGGCGCGACGGAAAGAGATGCGGCGTTCGAGCTGCAGGGCAATGTTCTCAGCGACGAGCTGGGCGACCAAGTCAGGGCGCTTCACTTCATTGACCTCGAGAATGATATCGTCGATGCGGGCCTTGCCAGCGACCTTCTGGATCTCCGCACGGAGATTCTTAAGTTCATCGCCCTTACGGCCGATGACAACGCCCGGGCGGGCGGTCCAGATGCGAACGCGAACCTTCGGGCCGGCACGTTCGATGAAGATACGAGGCACAGCGGCCTGGCGAAGCTTCTCCTTGAGGAACGTGCGGATGCGGTAGTCCTCCAAGATGTTAGCGGGGAAATCGCGCTTGGTGGCGTACCAGCGGGATTCCCAGTTACGACGGACGGCTAGACGGAAGCCGATAGGATTTACTTTCTGGCCCATTGTGCGAAATTACTTGGTTGCGGAGCCCAAAGCCACGCGGATGTGACTCATGGACTTGTGGATTGGGTGAGCGGAGCCGCGAGCTGCAGGCATGGAACGCTTGATGACCGGACCTTGGTTGACCGTGGCGGAGACGATCACGAGATCGCTGCTGGACAAGTTGTGGTTGTTCTCGGCGTTGGCCATGGCGCTAGCGAGCGTCTTGGCCAGGAGGCGGGCGGACTTGCGGGGGATGAAGCGCAGGAGCTGGATGGCTTCTTCGGCCGGGAGGCCTTGGATTTGGCGCGCGACTTCTCGCACCTTCTGGGGCGACATGCGGGCGAAACGGGTGGTGGCGTGTACTTCCATGACGTTAGTTAAATTGGGGTTCAGATGCGGGGGTTAGCGCGGGGGGTGACAAGGTCGCCAGAGGTGATCTGGGCGGAGGAGTCGAGGGAAAGAATGAGTGCAACCGAGCGATGAAGCCCAGCTTCGGCGATGACGACGGCGCCGAAGGCGCGGCCATCACGGCTGACATTGCAGACCGTGCCGGGGCGAAAGCCGCGGTCGTGTCCGCCATCCAAGACAACCAGATCCGTCGAGCGGGCAGAAACGACCGCCACGACCGGAGCCTTGCCGTCCGCCTCCGCCGTTCCCAAGGTGCGGGCTTCCGCGCCGACCGCGGTGGCGGCGACGAGAAGGGCAAACATGGAGAAGGCGGTGCGCACGGTATGGGTTTACTGAGCTTCCTTGCGGGAGGGTTGGGTGTGCTGGCGGAAGGTGCGCGTAGGAGCGAACTCTCCGAGCTTATGGCCAACCATGTTTTCCGTCACATAGACGGGGACGAAGGCTTTGCCATTGTGAACCTCGAGATTGAGGCCGATGAAATCAGGAGTAACCGTCGAGCGACGAGACCAGGTCTTGATCGGCTTACGGCTATTGGCCTTCTGGGCGACGGTGACCTTATCGACGAGATGAGCGTCGACATAGAAACCCTTTTTGCGAGAGCGTGCCATGTTAGGAGAGTGCTAGGAGGGGTTAGACCTGCTTCACCTTCCGGCCGTTGCGGCGGAGGATGATTTGGTTGTTGGAGGCCTTCGCCTTGGTGCGCGTCGGGAATCCCTTCGCGAGCTGTCCCCAGGGGGACTTGAGGTGCTGGCGACCGCCACCACCCTTTTTCTTACCACCGCCACCACCGTTCGGGTGATCGACAGGATTCATGGACATACCACGCTGGCGAGGGCGAATGCCCTTCCAGCGGCTACGGCCGGCCTTACCGAGGCTGGCGTTGTGGTGATCGACGTTGCCGACGATACCCACGGTGGCGCGGCAATCGGCGTTAAGGTAGCGCTGTTCACCGGAAGGCATGCGCAGAATGGCGCGGCCGTCTTCGATACCGAGGAGCTGGGCGAAACCGCCGGCAGAACGGGCGAGCTGACCACCCTTACCTGGGCCGATTTCGATGCAGTGAATGAAGGTGGCCGGAGGAATCAGGCGCAACGGCAGGGACAGGCCCGGGGTGAGCTGCTCCTGAGCGGTGTTGGTGCTGACGACCTTGTCGCCAACCTTAAGGCCATCCGGTGCGAGGATGTAATTCAGGGTCTTGTCGGCGTACTCGATCAAGGCCAGGTGCGACGTGCGGTTCGGATCGTATTCGATGCGAATGACGGTGGCAGGCTGGTCGAGGCGGTCGCGACGGAAGTCGATGGTGCGGTAAAGCTTCTTATGACCTCCGCCACGACGGCGAGAAGTAATGCGGCCGTAGCAATTACGGCCCATGGCACGGTGATTACTTTCCGTGAGGGCAGGCACGGGGCGACCGGCGTGCAGCCCCTCGGTCTTCACGCGCACTAGGAAGCGCGTGCCGGGGGTGATAGGACGATGGGTTACGATGGGCATGGCTTTGCGGCTCCGGAAGATTAGGCGAGGGAGATGACGTCGCCCTTCTTCAGGGTGACGATGGCACGACGAGAGTTAGTCTCGGTGAAAATCGATCCACCCGAAAGGCGGCTGCGACGCAGCTTACCCTTACGGATGAGGATATTGATCTTCTCGACGGTCACCTTGAAGGAAGCCTCGATGGCCTTCTTGATTTGGGCGCGGTCGGGTCCAGGGAGGACCTCAAAGACGTACTTGTTGGCTTCGGCGAGGCCGGAGGCCTTTTCCGTTAGGATCGGGCGGCTGATGATTTCAGAAGCGGGCTTCATGGGATGACGGTCTTAGTTTTTGGCGCGCTCGAGGACCTTCTTCAGGCCATCTTCCGAGATCAGGATACGCGGGGTGCGTACGAGATCCAGAGCGTTGAGATTGGAGGAATTGGAGAAAATCGCGCGGCTGAGGTTGCGGCTGGCGCGGAGCACCGGCTCGGACCAGGAGCTATCGACGACGAGCAGGCGCTTGCCGGCAGGGCTCACGTTGGTGAGGACCTTGGCGAAACACTTGGTCTTAGGCTGAGCGACTTCGAATTTTTCGATCACCGAGATACCACCATCGGCGGCGAGCTCGAAGAGCGCACGCTGGAGGGCGATTTTCTTGGCCTGAGCGGTGATGGTCTTGGACCAGTCGCGAGGACGCGGACCAAAGACGATGCCACCCTTGTAAAGCTGAGGAGCGCGCTTATCGCCGTGGCGAGAGCCGCCAGAGCCCTTCTGCGGGAGCATCTTCTTACCGGAACCGGAGACTTCGCCGTAATCCTTGGTCTTGGAAGTGCCTTGGCGCTTATTGGCCTGGTAGGAAACGATGACCTGCTTGAGCAGAGCAACGCCCTTGGTGCCTTCGAAAGAAGGAATGTCGAATTCCTTCTCGGTGAAGGCGGATCCGTCGGACTTGTAAACTTTGAGCTTCATAGCGCTGAGATGCTGAGTGGGTTACTTGGCGGCGATGGCCTTCTTGGCCGGACGAACGAGGACAACCTCGCCGTTGGCGCCGGGGAAACTGCCCTTGATGAGCAGAAGGTTCTTTTCCGCAAGGACTTGGACGACGCGGAGGTTCTGGACGGTACGCTGCACCTGGCCCATGTGGCCCGGCATACGCTTACCCTTAAAGACGTGACCAGGAGTCTGGCGCATACCGATGGAGCCGATTCGGCGGTGCATCATGTGACCGTGGGAGTCAGGCTGGCCATCCATGTTGTGGCGCTTCATGACGCCCTGGAAACCGCGGCCCTTGACCGTGCCGATCACGTCGACCATCTGGCCGGCGGTGAACTTCTCGACCGTAATGACGTCGCCGACCTTAGCCTCAGTGGCACCGGCCTGGCGGATTTCGTGAAGATGGGTGTGGGGCGCGATGCCCGACTTGCGAAGGTGGCCGACTTCGCCGGCCGACATGCGGCTCTCCTTCTGCGGACCGAAACCGATTTGGACGGCATCATAGCCATCCTTATCGACGGTCTTCACCTGGGTGACGGGACAGGGGCCCGCTTGGACGACCGTGACAGGGACGAGGTTATTGTCCGCGTCATAGACCTGGGTCATTCCGATTTTTTTACCGAGTAGCTGGTGTTTCATTTTCTAAGAGGCAGGTGGCTGTTGAGGCCGTTTGGTCATTGCTGACCTGCATTAGGCTTGGGATTTCCTTGCGGAATCTTGGTCCTGATAGAGGGGCGTTGGCGGCCTGCGTTGGGTTAGAGGTTAATGTGGAAGGGTTGAGGAGTTAGACTACGATGTTGATGTCAACCCCAGAAGGCAGATTGAGCTTCTTTAGCTCATCCACGGTCTGGGCATTGGGCTCCATAATCTCGATCAGGCGCTTGTGCGTGCGGATTTCGAACTGGTCCATCGACTTCTTGTCGACGTGGGGGGAGCGGTTGACGGTCAGGCGGGAAATATCGGTCGGCAGCGGCACGGGGCCGGAGACGCGGGCGCCAGTACGCTTGGCGGTGTCGACGATCTCATTGGCGGACTGTTCGACCATGCGATAGTCGAAGCCTTTGAGCTTGATGCGGATTTTGGTGCGAGCCATCGGGAAACGGGTGTGTTGGGGGTAATTAGGTGCGGGCCGGGGCACGCGAGGAGGTCTCAACGACCTGCTTGAGAATCTGAGCGGGCACCTGCTCGTAGTTGGCGGGCTCCATGGAGAAGGAGGCTCGGCCCTTGGAGAGGGAGCGGACATCTGTGGCGTAACCGAACATTTCAGCCAGCGGGACGCGGGCCTCGATGTTGCAAAGGCCCATCTTGGTTTCCATGCCCTGAATCTGGCCGCGGCGGCGGTTAAGGTCGCCCATGATGTCGCCCTGGTATTCTTCCGGGGTGACGACTTCGACCTTCATAATTGGCTCGAGGAGGATGGGTTTAGCATCCTTCATGGCTTCCTTAAAGGCGAAGATACCGGCCATCTTGAACGCCATTTCATTCGAGTCCACTTCGTGGAAGGAACCGAAGATGATGCGGGCTTTGAAGTTGATGACGGGGTAGCCAGCGACAGTGCCGTTATTGGCGGCTTCGCGGATGCCTTCGATCGCGGGCTTAATGAATTCCTTGGGGATGACGCCACCGACGATTTCGCTGACGACTTCCTCGCCTTTTTCGCCAGGAACGCGCGTGGCAACCGGGTTAGGCTCAAGTTTGATTTCGACGTGACCATACTGACCACGGCCACCCGACTGGCGGATGAACTTACCCACGCCTTCGGAGGCCAGATTGATGGTTTCGCGGTAGGAAATCTGGGGTTTGCCGGACTTGGCCTCGACCTTGAATTCGCGCTTCAAGCGGTCGACGATGATTTCGAGGTGAAGCTCACCCATGCCGGAGATGAGTGTCTGTCCGGTTTCCGGGTTGGAGGTCACGCGGAAGGTAGGATCTTCCTGGGCGAGGCGCTGCAGGCCGAGGGAGAGGCGCTCTTGGTCACCCTTCGAGTTAGGCTCGATGGACATCGAGATAACGGGTTCAGCGAAGGTGGTCTTTTCGAGAATCAGGTCGTCTTCGGAGGTCAGGGTGTCGCCCGTGGCGATATCCTTAGGCCCGATGATCGCACAGATGTCGCCCGAGTACGCGACGTCGATTTCTTCGCGGTCCATCGCACGCAGGAGGACGATCCGCGAGATGCGTTCATTCTTACGGGTGCGGGGATTGTAAAGGGCTTCACCCTTCTTGAGCTGTCCGCGATACACGCGGTAAAACACCAGCTGGCCGACGTGCGGGTCGGACCAAAGCTTGAAACAAAGACCAGTGACCTTAGCTTTGTCGTCCGGACCAATGGTGATTTCCGTGTCGCCATCGTCGGTAAACGCCTTCTGGGGGCGCATGTCGATGGGGGAAGGCAGAAAGTCGACGACACAGTCGAGGAGCATCTGCACGCCCTTATTTTTGAAAGCGGAGCCAGGAATGACGCCAATAAAGTTGAGCGAGAGCGTGGCCTTACGGATACCCGTACGCATTTCCTCGATGGTGACTTCCTCGCCGTCGAGGTACTTGGCTGCGAGGACGTCATCGAAGTCAGCAAGCGCTTCAATGAGCTTGGTGCGCCAGACTTTGGCTTCGTCCTTCTGCTTCTCCGGGATTTCGATTGTGTCGAACTTCATGCCCTTCGGATCGGTCTCGTCGTAAAGGTAGGCGGTGTTCTTGATCAGATCGATCATGCCTTTGAAGTCTTCCCCTTGGCCGATCGGAATGAACAGAGGGTGGGCGTTGCCTTTGAGTTTCTCGCGGATATCGTCGACGGCACCGAAGTAATCGGCCCCCGTGCGATCCATCTTATTGACGAAGGCGACGCGCGGGACGCCGTACTTATTCATCTGGCGCCAGACGGTTTCAGACTGGGGCTGCACACCGGCGACGGCGCAGAAAACGGCAACGGCACCGTCCAGGACGCGGAGCGAGCGCTCCACCTCGGCTGTGAAGTCCACGTGTCCGGGGGTGTCGATGATGTTGATGCGGTGATCAATATTCGCGAAATGCCCTTCCTTGGTCTTCCAGCCGGCGGAAATAGCGGCCGCGGTAATCGTGATGCCACGCTCACGCTCCTGCTCCATCCAGTCGGTGGTGGCGGTGCCATCATGCACTTCACCCATCTTGTGCACCACGCCGGTGTAGAAGAGGATGCGCTCCGTGGTGGTCGTCTTGCCAGCGTCAATGTGCGCGGCGATACCGATGTTACGCGTGTGCTCCAAAGGGAACGCACGGGTCGGAGAATTGAGGGAAGAGAGGGTGGACATGGTCGGAACCAGGTATCGGCCTAAAATAGAGTTAGGCGGAGATTACCACTTAAGGTGGGCGAAGGCGCGATTCGCCTGGGCCATCTTGTGCGTTTCTTCGCGCTTCTTCACCACGTTACCGGTGTTATTGTAAGCATCGACGAGTTCAGCAGCGAGGGCTTCTGACATCGTGGTGCCCTTGCGGCCGGCGGCAGCTGCGGCGACCCAGCGCAGTGCGATGCTATTCTGACGATCATGGCCAACTTCGACCGGAACCTGATAAGTAGCGCCACCAACGCGACGGCTCTTAACTTCGAGCTTCGGGCGGCAGTTCTCGAGCGCTCCGAGGAGTAACTCGACGGGATTACCCTTCATCAGCTTTTCGCTGACCTTTTCGATCGCACCGTAGACAATCGTCTGGGCGATGGACTTTTTGCCGGACTTCATCACGACATTGATGAGCTGGCTGACAAGGGGGCTGCTGTAGCGAGCGTCCGGGAGGTGGGCGCGTTTTGCGGCTTTGCGACGGCGAGACATATTCGAAGAGTGTTAGTTACGGAAACGGATTAGGCCTTCTTTTCCTTCGGGCGCTTAACGCCGTACTTGGAACGGGAGCGACGGCGCTTCTCGACGCCAGAGCAATCGAGGGGGCCGCGGACGATGTGATAACGGACACCGGGTAAATCTTTTACGCGACCGCCACGGACGAGGACCACGGAGTGCTCCTGGAGCTTATGGCCTTCGTCGGGGATGTAGGAGATGACCTCCTGGCCGTTCGTCAGGCGCACTTTGGCGACCTTACGCTGAGCCGAGTTCGGCTTCTTCGGCGTTCGGATCATGACCTGCACGCAGACGCCGCGGCGGAAGGGCGAGTTGTTCAAGGCAGGCGATTTCGACTTGGCCTTGGGTTGGACACGCGGTTTACGGACGAGCTGGTTGATGGTAGGCATGGACCTCGGTAAATAGGGAAAAGAGGGTTTGGGCATAGGGGTCGAGGCCCCTCATGCAAGAGGAAAGTGCGTGGATTTTAAGGTTTCTTTACTCTCATGACCATAACCCCAGCAGACTGCCTTTTTTGGAGAGACAATTACCGAGCCCCACGCCATTAACTAAAACCCGTCCATGCTCTCCCACCGTCCGCTCGCCGCCCTTCTCCTCGGGATGTCATGCCTCCCAAGCTGGGCCCAGTCACCGGCCGCGCCCTCCTCTTTGCTCGCGCCACCCCCAGCCAAGGCACCCTTAGAAGCCAAGAAAGATGAGGAAAATGACGCCGAAGCCATCCTTTTAGCTGGCTTACCTGGCCTCAAGGAACGCGAGGCGATTCTCAGTTATGCCCGCAAAACCTATATTAAGGCTGATTTAATCAAGGACCCCATCCTCCTTCAGATGGTTCGCTTAGCTTTGGCTAAAATCGAAGATCAGCCTGATAAGGCAGCGTTTCTCCGCCAAGAGCATCTCAATAAACTGGCTGATTATTTCACCAAGCTGGCGATGGAAGCCCAAGACGCCGGACGCCAAGCGGATGTCCTCCGCTTCGCCCAAGTCGCCGTGCGCTGTAATCCCGCCAACGCTAAGTCTAAGTTGTTCTATGCCAACTTCTTGCACTCAATCCAAGGCCGGACAGATGATGCGATTCAGACCCTCCGGCACGGGCTGGAATTCCTTGCCGTAGATGACCCTCTGACCAAAGACTACATGGAGCGCTACTTTCAGCTCCTCCAGGCCCGGGAACGCGACCAAGAGGTCATCGATCAAGGCCTCAAGCTCCTACGGGAAGGCAAGCAGCTATCCCCTAGCGTCAAGGAGTCTCTTTCATTGGCTGTGGCTACCTCTCTTTACTGGACTGGCCGCTATCCTGACGCCGTGGCGATGGTCGCCGGCAATGGCCTTGATTCCCAGCCCAGCGGCCTGCTCCTCAAAGCCCGCGCCCTTTTCGAAGGCGGAAAAACTCAAGAATCCATCAACCTCCTCGAGGCGAAAACATCTACTTTCAAGGGACAGGCCCGCGATGCCGTCCTCTCCCAACTCGCTCGTTTTCACATCCTGCTGGGTAAATCTAAATTCGCCCTGAACGTCACCCAAGAGCGCATCTCGGCGGATGAAAAAGCCCCTTTCCCGCATATCCAGAAACTCCAACTGCTCGACCGGCTTGGCTTGAAAGAAGACTTTGATAAAGAACTGCGCTTAATCTTTGGAAACTACTCCGGCAATTCGTCCGCGATGATCGCCCTCGCTAATTTTGCCGCCGAAAAAGGCTACTCGGACCTCACGGGCGCTGTCGCGACTTCGGCGATTAACAACAGCTTGGAACGTGCGCCCTTCGCCGCACTCCATCTGGAAGCCCTGCTTAACAGCCCTGATCCAAATCAGGTAATCATCCAGTACCAGCAAGTCGTGGCCGCCGACCGGGCGTTCTTTAAATCTAATGAGCCGGTCGTCCAGGCACTCCTTGGGATTGCCTACCATGCCCGCCCCAAGAAAGACGCGGTCATTGCGAAGCGCGACCATGACATCGGTGACCGCTATATCACGGAATTTCTCAAGGCCAAGGATCTCGGTCCAGAGGCCTACCGCTCGGTCGGCCGCCACCTTCGCTCAATTCGTGCGAGCGACTCCGCTGTGCGCGTGCTGGAAGCCGGGGTCTTAGCCTACCCGCGCCACTCACAACTCCACGCCGACTTCATCGGCGCACGTATCCTCGCGGGCCAGACGACGGAATACGGCACCCGTAAGTCCGTCGCGGACGAACTCGACCTCCTCCTCGCCATGCGCCGCCCATCTCCCGCCATCTGGCAGGACGCGATCGCTTGGCTGCATTCCGAATCAAAACTTCCGCCCGAGCGCATGCGCAAACTGGAAGCGAGCATCACCCCACTGATTCGCACCAACCTCGACCCCGAAGCCCTCTCGGGACGCTGATGTCGATGGGCCTGGCAACTAGACGGGCAGAGCTCATCGCCGAACTCGAGCCCTTCTCCGATCATCACGAGCGCTTTCAATATGTCATCGATCGGGCGAAGTCCGCCCCGACGCTGCCGGCCGAACTCAAGCTCGACGCTTTCCTCATCGAAGGCTGTACCTCCAACCTCTGGCTGGTGCCTTCGGTCGAACACGGGGTCTGTCATTTCCGCTGTGATGCCGACTCACTGATTACCAAGGGCATCGCGCACCTGGTCTGCGAATTCTACGACGGCGCCACGCCGGCTGAAGTCGCCGCCACGGATGCCGACTTCCTTTCGGCGGTCGGCGTGACCCAGCACCTGTCGCCCAATCGCCGCAACGGTCTGGCCAATCTGGTCGCGAAAGTCCGGACCTTCGGCCGGGCGGCCATTAATTCCTGATAAGGCCTAGTGGCAGGCCTTAAAAACGGCTTCCCCGACGAATGAAATTTGCGAAGCGCCACCTTTCGGGTCTTATGCACGCATGAGCCACAAGCCTGCCCTTGCGGCCACCACGCCTAATCGCGGCCTGCTCATCCTCTGCCTCGTCACGCTTTGCTGGTCCATTCTCGTCCTCCAAGCGGGCGGCTTCACGACCAGCATCCGCGCGGGCATGGCTTTCCTCGATTGGCCGCTCTCCAATGGCTCCGTCAATCCGCCAGGCTGGCTCACGGAAATCGATAAGTTCGCCGAACATTCGCACCGCCTCGCCGCCACCGGACTCGGACTCCTCGCCATCGCCATCGCCGTCATGCATGGCCTCCGCGAGCCCCGACCACGCGTCCGGCTGGCCACCTACGTCTTAGTCGGCCTCGTCGTGATGCAGGGCGTGCTCGGCGGGCTCCGCGTCTTGCTAGACAATCAGAACATCGGGGGCGAAGGCAACGTGAAGGCCGTCGGCTTCGCCGTCGCCCACGCCGTCAACGCCCAACTCACGCTCGCGCTGCTCGCCTTCATCGCTCTCTCCCACAGCATCTCCTGGCACGCCGCCAAGAAAGATACCGCCCGCAAAGTGCGGCGCGTCGGGATCACCGCCGCTATCCTCGTCCTGTCCGTGATTCTCGCCGGCGCCGTGATGCGCCAAGGTCACTGGACCGTCTGGGTCTCCGCCCCGAGCGAAGGAATCTTTATCCCCTCGGCGGGCGTCGGCATCGTCTGGTGGGTTAATCTACTCCACCGCGGCGGCGCCGTACTCGCAGGTGTCTTCGTCCTCACCTTCGCAGTGATGCTTGCCCGCCGCGGCTATTCACTCCCTCGCTGGTCTTCGCTGATTGCGTTGCTTTCCCTGCAGGTGCTGCTCGGCGTCTTAAGCATTCAACTGCCGAACAACCCACACGTCCGCACCGTGCACCTCGTCGTAGGTGCGGCACTATTCTCCAGCTTGTGCGCCACCGCCGCCCTTGTTCACCGCCGCGCGGTCGATCGCCGAGCCTAAGGCAATGGCGGCCGATTTACCTTTAACCCTTCAGCCAAAACCGCCACGACAACTGCATGAGTGAACGCGCTGGATCATTGCCTGCTGCCTACTGGGAGCTGACGAAGCCCCGGCTGTCGTTCCTATCCGTGCTCACCTCCCTCGCTGGCTATTTCTGCAGTGAACCGGAACAAGGCGTCGACGCCCGCGTGCTCATCTGCCTCGCGATCGGCACGGCGCTCGCCGCCGGGGGCTGTGGGGCGGTGAACATGTGGTGGGAAAGCGAAGCGGACGCGAAGATGGAGCGCACCCGCAATCGGCCAATTCCCGCTGGCATCATCCGCCCGGGCGCCGCCCTATTGTTCGGGATGTTTCTACTCTCGCTCGGCGTCGGGCTGGTCTGGACCAGAGTCAACCCGCTGGCGGGAGCGCTGACCGCGGCCACCGCCATCTCCTATCTGTTTTTCTATACGCCGCTCAAGACCATGACTGCATGGTGCACGCTGGTCGGCTCACTGCCTGGGGCGATTCCGCCCATCATCGGCACCGCCGCCAAACTCGGGCAAAGCGGCGACCCCCATATCGACACAATGGGCTGGTTGCTCTTTGGACTCCTCTTCTTCTGGCAGGTGCCCCACTTCATGGCTCTAGCGGTAATGTGCCGTGAAGACTACACCCGGGGCGGATTCAAAGTGGCAACCGTCGACGACCCTTCCGGACGCTCGGCCGCCATCTGGGCGCTGCTATTCATCATCCCGATGCTTTTCGTCGCTGGCGCCATCGCTACGGTTTTCTTCCCGGGCTGGACCGGTCCCTATGTCTGGATCTCCTTCATCGCCGGTGCTTGGTTCTTCAAGTTGACACTGGATTTCGCCCTGCCTCAGCGACGAGACGCGGTCGCCAAGCCGTTATTCCTAGCCTCGATTCTGTACCTGCCGGTCGTCCTGTTGACTCTGACGCTCAATCGTCTTTTCTAAAGCGCATGGAAACGCGTGCCGCCAAGGACAGCCTGCGCGCTGAACTCAAGGCCCGCCGCACGGCCCTGACGCCCCTTGAATTGCAGGTCGCCGGCGATGCCGCCGCCCGCCTCATCACGCAACTCCCAGAATGGAAGCAGTCGAAGACGATCTGCCTTTATGCGTCTTTGGGCGGGGAACTTCCGACCGACGCGCTAATGGCGATCGCCCTGCTTGAGGGCAAGCGATTGCTCCTTCCACGTGTAACGAACAAGACCGCTCTCACGCTACACGAGGTCACCGATCTCGCATCCCTCCAGCCGTCTCGCCTCGGCATCCGTGAACCGAAGCCCTCGGCCCCCGTCGCGACGCTGTCCGAGGCCGGCCTCATCCTTGTTCCCGGATTGGGCTTCGACGGTGCCGGCCGACGCCTCGGCTTCGGCGGCGGGTTCTATGACCGACTTCTAGCCAAACCACCCCGAAAGACCTTCCTGCTCGGCCATGCCCATTCCTTCCAGATGGTCCCCCGCCTGCCCGACGAGGCTCATGATATTAAAGTTAAGGCCGTCGCCACCCCGCAGGGTGTGATTCGGTGCCGAGTCCGCTAGCAAGTTTGCCAAGCGCGAGGTTTTATGTCCGTTGGAGGGTCGCCGATGACCGCCCCCCGACCAGACGCCATTCGCCTCCGCGGCGTTCGCCAGAACAACCTGAAGGGTTTCGACGTCGATATCCCGGTCGGGAAACTGGTCGTAGTCACCGGCCTCAGCGGCGCCGGCAAGTCGTCGCTGGTTTTTGATACGCTGCACGCGGAAGGGCAACGACGCTACGTCGAGACGTTCAGCCCCTACGTTCGGCAGTTTCTGGAGTTACTCCCTTCGCCGGCCCTCGACTCTGCGGAAAACGTCCGCCCATCCGTCGCCATCAAGCAGGGTAATGCCGTCCGCACCTCGCGCTCGACGGTCGGCACGATGACGGAGTTGTGCGATTGGTTTAAAGTCTGGTTCGCCCACCGGGCCGAACTCATCGATCCGGCCAGCGGCCTCGCCGTGATCCCGCGCGGTCCCGATGCCGCCTGGCAGGACTCGCTGGCGCGGTTCATCGATCAATCCGTGTCGCTGGCCTTCGCCGTGGGCAAACCGGAGTCACTCGGATGGAAGACTATCGCGGAAGAGTTTACCCGGGCAGGCTTCAGCCGCGCCTTTGCCCATGGCCAGCGCATCCGCCTGACCGAAGATGAAATTCAGGCCGAAGCGACCGAGCTGCTGATCATCCAGGATCGCGTCCCGATAGCGAAATCCCAGGCCTCGCGCTTTCATGAAGCCGCGCTCGCCGCCTACCGTCTAGGTGGCGGCCGGCTTCGCCTGCTCGATGATCACGGCAATGAGCTTTCGCGCTACAGCGAAGCCCTGGAATCACCCGTCAACGGGCGTAAATTCCGGCCCGCCTCGCCGGCACTCTTCTCTTTTAATTCACCGGTCGGCGCCTGCCCTGAATGCCGCGGCTTTGGTCGAGTCATCGGACTTGATTGGAATAAAATTATCCCAAATCCGGCGCTCACCCTGGCTGAAGGTGCCATCGCCTCCTTCCAAGGTACAGTCTACGGCGAATCGCAGAAAGACCTCGCCAAGGCGTGTCGCAAGGAGGGTATCCCGCTCGACGTGCCGTGGAAGAAACTCTCCGCCGCCCATCGTAAGTTCATCGAAAACGGCGAGCCCAGCTATGTCCCGGGCGAGTGGGATTCCAAGTGGTACGGGATCCGCGGGTTCTTCCGCTGGCTCGAATCATCGACTTACAAGATGCACGTGCGCGTCTTCCTGTCACGCTGGCGCGCCTACGAGCAGTGCCCCAAGTGCCAAGGTCGCCGCTTTCGCGAAGAATCTCTCTGCTGGCGCTGGCAGGCCAAGACGCTCCCGGAGCTCTACGCCATCCCGGCCACGGATTTACGCCGCTTGCTCGCCCCACTGGCGCCGAAAGACTCGCGGCATCCGGCCGACCACGCCCTCGAGGCGATTCTCGCCCGCCTCGGGTACCTTGAAGCGGTTGGCCTGGGCTACCTCGCCTTAGATCGGCTTTCGCGCACGCTCTCGGGGGGCGAAGTCCAGCGCGTGAACCTGACCTCCTGCCTCGGCGCTTGCCTGGCGGATACGGTCTTCGTCCTCGATGAACCCAGCGTCGGCATGCACGCCCGTGATTTATCCCGCATGGTGGGCATCCTTCGCGGGCTCGTCGAGCAAGGCAACACGGTCGTGGTCGTCGAGCATGATGAGTCGGTGATGCGGTCCGCCGATTGGCTCATCGAAATCGGCCCGCGGCCCGGCGCCGAAGGCGGGCACCTGCTTTACCAAGGCCCGCCCAAAGGCATCCTGAAGCTGAAAGAATCAGCGACGGGCAATTGGCTCTCCGGCCGCCGCCAACCTGAGAAACGCGCCCCACGCAGCGTCGACGATACGACTCCGCGCCTGCGCGTCACGGGCGCCACGGTGAATAATCTGCGCGACTTTGCCTGCACCATCCCGCTGGGTCGACTCGTCGGTCTCTGCGGCGTGTCTGGCTCAGGGAAATCCACCCTACTCCACCAAGTCATCGGCCGCCGTGACCCTGAGTCCGGCGATCAAGCCGAAGAATCCAAGTGGCTCAAGTTCGACAAAGAGCCCGAAGAGGTCGCCTTAGTCGATCAATCGCCTGCCACGCGCACGCCGCGCTCGAACCCAGCCCTCTACGTTGGCGCCTGGGATGCGATTCGTAATCTGATAGGTAACTCGGCCGAAGCCAAAGCCGCCGGACTCACGCCTTCGCACTTCTCCTTCAATGCCGGCGAAGGGCGCTGCGAACGTTGCGGCGGGGCGGGCTGGGAAACGGTGGAGATGCAGTTCGTCTCGGACGTCGCCCTGCCCTGTCCGTCCTGTAATGGTAAACGCTTTCGCGACGAGGTGCTCGCTTTCCAGTACGACGGTAAATCTGTCGGGGACCTCCTGGCAATGTCCATCACGGACGCCCGCAAGTTCCTCGGTGCGCGCACCCCGGCCTCCACGCAGCTCGCCTGCCTCGAGGAAGTTGGCCTCGGCTATCTCTCGATGGGCCAGCCACTCACGACCCTCTCCGGGGGCGAAGCCCAGCGACTCAAGCTAGTTCGCTACCTCTCTAAAATCGATACCCGTAAGCGCGGCGCACTCCTCTTGCTTGATGAACCGACGACGGGGTTGCACCGCGAAGATGTCTCCCGCTTGATCGGCTTACTCCACCGCCTCACCGAGGCTGGCCACTCACTGATCGTCGTCGAGCACCAGCTCGATGTGCTGAAAGCCTGCGATTGGATTATGGAGATGGGGCCCGAAGCCGGGCCCGGCGGCGGCCACCTGGTCGCGCAAGGCACCCCCGCCGAAGTCGCCCTCGCGGGTACGGTGACCGGCGAATTCCTCGCCAAAGGTGACGAAGCCTTCGCCGATGCCGAAACCCGAAAGAGCCGCCCACGCCCGACCTCCATCTCCCTGCGCGGCGCCCGCGAGCATAACCTCAAAGACGTCTCCCTCGAAATTCCGCACGGCTCGCTCACCGTGATGACGGGTGTCTCCGGCTCCGGTAAATCATCCTTGGCTTTCGATATCTTGTTTGCGGAAGGTCAGCGCCGCTTCCTCGAATGCGTCTCCGCTTACGCACGACAGTTTGTCGAACAACTCCCCAAGCCCGACATCGACTCACTCACCGGCCTCCCGCCCACGGTCGCGATTGAACAACGTGTGACGCGCGGCTCCGCCAAATCGACGGTGGCCACGGTCACCGAGGTCGCGCAATACCTCCGCGTACTCTTTGCGCGGGCTGGCGTGCTCCATAGCCCGACAACTGGCGAGCCCCTCGAAGAAATGACGGAGGACGCGGTCGTCCGGCTGGTCGCCAAGAAAGCCAAGGCGCTCAAGAAAGGCTCCCTGCTCGTGGCCGCACCGCTGGTCCGCGCCCGCAAGGGGCACCATCGCCCCCTCGCTGAGTGGGCGGAAACGAAAGGCCTTCGCCTCCTGCGTTGCGACGGCAAGATGCTCAAGGTCGATGGCTTCGACGGACTCGATCGCTACTCCGAGCACGACGTCGACGCCATCTTTGGTGAAATCCGGCCTGACGGTTTAATCCTTCTCCCGGATGAAACGGAAGAGTCCGGCGAAAAAGCCCTCCGCACCTTAGTCCGCCAGGCACTGGCCTCCGGGAAAAACGCCTGCGTGCTCCTTGATCCGCATGGTCACCAGCTGGGCTACTTCTCGACGGCCCGAAGCGACCCTGCTACCGGCGAAGCGTTCCCGGAAGTCGACCCGAAGCATCTCTCCTGGAACTCGCCCCGCGGCTGGTGCCCGGATTGCCGCGGCCATGGACTGGAAGTCACCACGTTCTCCGCCGATGAAGAAGAGTCGCTAAATGAGAATGCCATCGCGGATCGGGTTGGCGAAAAGATCTGCCCTACCTGCCACGGCGAGCGGCTCGGGCCCATCGGGCGTTCCGTCAAACTCGCCGGCCCCAAGGGACGCTCGCTCTCATTGCCAGGACTGCTTCGACTCCAACCCGATGAATCACTGGCGTTCCTCAGCAGCCTGAAACTCGAAGCCCGCGAAAAAGCCATTGTCGGTGCGTTGTTGCCCGAAATCGGCGCACGCCTGCGCTTCCTCGACTCAGTCGGCCTCGGTTACCTGGCCCTCGATCGCGGGGCGGATACCCTCTCGGGTGGCGAAGCCCAACGCATCCGACTCGCCGCCCAGCTCGGCTCCACGCTCTCCGGCGCGCTCTACGTACTCGACGAACCGAGCATCGGGCTACACCCGCGCGATAACGACCGACTCATCGAGTCTCTCCGCGAACTCCGCGATCGCGGCAATACCGTGCTCGTCGTCGAACACGATGAAGACACGATGCGGGCCGCCGACCTCGTGGTGGATATGGGCCCCGGCGCGGGCGTTCACGGCGGCGAAATCGTCGCCCAGGGCACCGCCGCCGCGCTGGAAAAACGCCCCGACTCTGTCACGGGCCGCTTCCTGAAAGAAGCCATCCCGCATCCACTCCGCGGAACCCGCCGTCCGGTCGCCGGTCAAGGCGCTCCCGCCGAATGGATTAAACTCCGGCACGCCGCTTTACGTAACCTCAAGGGCTTCGACGTGCAGTTCCCGGTCGGACGGCTCACCGTCGTCTGCGGCGTTTCCGGCGCTGGCAAGAGCACCCTGATCACCGACCTACTCGCCCCGGCCATCCGCGCGGCCATCGCCAAAAAGAAAGATGGGCTGACCGGCAAGGAAGCACTCACGGCGGTATCGCACGCAGGAAAGCCTGCCTTCACCTCCCTTTCTGGACTGAAAAGCTTCCGCCAATTGGTCGTCGTAGACCAAGAGCCGATCGGCAAGACCCCTCGCTCTACCCCGGCGACTTACATCGGTGCGTGGGATCTGATTCGGGAACGACTAGCCTCACTACCCGAAGCGGCCATCCGTGGCCACACCGCCGGCTTCTTCTCTTTCAATACTTCCGGCGGCCGCTGCGAATGCTGCTCAGGCGCGGGCCGAATCAAACTCGAGATGAGCTTCCTGCCCGACACTTATGTCCCGTGCGAAGAATGCGCGGGCACTCGCTACGGCGCCGCCGCTAAAGCCATTCAATGGAACGGCAAGTCCGCGGCGGACCTCTTAGCGATGACGTTTGAGGAAGCGGCCGAGTTTCTCTCCTTCGACGCCAAGCTGGGCGACCTGTGTAAGCTGATGGTGAAAACCGGCTTGGGCTATTTAACCCTAGGACAAAGCAGCCCCACGCTCTCCGGCGGCGAAGCCCAGCGCCTCAAACTGGTCAGCGAACTGGCCCAAGGCCTGCCCACCTTCCGCGAACGGTCGCGCGGAGAGATTCGCCCGAACCTCTACATCCTTGAAGAGCCAACCATCGGACTCCATCAATCGGATTGCCGGCGCCTCATTGAGCTCGTGCATGCACTCATTGATCAAGGCCACACCGTGATCGTCATCGAGCACCACCCTGACGTGATTGCCGAAGCCGACTGGGTCGTAGAAATCGGGCCAGAAGGCGGCAACGCCGGCGGGCAATTGGTGCATGCAGGCGACCCAGAATCCCTCGCTGCCCATCGGAAATCACCGACCGCCCCCTCCTTGCGCCTGACGCTCGAGCGCGGCAAGGCCCTCACCCGAGCTTAAATCAGCAGTTAATTAGGGAGGGGTGGTGATGTTCTTTTGACCAACGACCGAGCAAAGCCATTGTCACGCCATCGACCATGGCCTCCCCTTCAATCCCCCCACGCAAACCCGCCCCCGTCCTCGCCCGACGCAGCAGCCAGACCAATTGGCCCGTCGTACTCCTGGGTGGCGCCCTGCTCGCGGCCGCCGGATGGTTTATCTGGTCCGCTAACCAGAAACCAGATGCGCCCATCGTCGTCGTCAAAGAAGTATCGAAGGTCGTGGAGGCACCCAAGGTAGCCGAACCGGAAAAGAAACCGGAGCCCGTCGTCGAGAAAGTCGTCAAACCCACGGAGCCCGTCAAGATGGTCGAACCCGTCGTCGTCGTCCCCGAGAAAACCATCGTCGTCGAACTAAAGCCTTACCGCTTCGAGGGCACCGCGCTCGTCGACCCAAAATTTCTGGGCGCCCTGATTGATGATGCGCACGCACGCCTCAAGGACGGCAAATGGGAGGATCACCTGGCCCGCCTTGAGAAAGGCCTACTCCCGGCACTTGCCTCCACGGCGAGTACCGCCGGTATCGATCGCTATAACCGCCTTTGGGAAAGCCGCGTGTTTGCACTCGGCATGACTCAGTCTCTATTCATTCGACGGGTCACCCCTGAAGCCATGCGCACGGCCGCCCAAGGGGATGAAAAGCTGACCTCGCTCCTTTCCGACCTTCTTACCCGGCCTGAGCTACTCGAGAAATTCGCACTCACCTTGAAGTCGGAAGATGACGCCGCCGAAGCGTTGCGCATCTGGTCCACCCTCGCGGCAGATGACACGGCCGCCCAACGCGGCAAATACGAGAACCTGCAAATCGCTTGCTCGCTCGTCTTCGACCAACCCTTGAGCTGGACGCGTTTCGACGGCGGGGCAGCTTGCACCACCACGGCCCTCACCCGCTATCGTTACTTCAAGACCAACACCGAGTCCGGCCGCCTCGCCAATGACGTCCGTAAGGCCTCCGCCACCGATTTAATCTGGGTCGTCGGCGCCACCGCGACCGAAGAAGAAATGGCCTGGGCTCTCTCCCAGCCTAAACTCCGATCTCTCGGCGAGTGGGCGCCGAGCTACGGCATGATCCGCTACCGCATGGATTACGTCACCCACGAGAAGACCAAGCTCCCAGCCCCCAGCGAAGGCACCCTCAAGGAGATTTTTGAGATTGGCGGCATCTGCATGCACCAGGCCCACTTCGCCGCAAATACCGCTCGGGCGTTCGGCATCCCCGCCGCCTATGTCACCGGCGATGGCAATCGCGGTGGCCACGCTTGGTTCGCCTATCTCCGCAAGGACCACGAATGGAGCATGAACACTGGCCGCTATAACGACGGTTACGCCTGCGGCCACACCACCGACCCGCAGACCCGTCAGACTGTCGGTGAATTTGAAGTGCAGATTCTCGGCGATGCCCAGCGCCGCGGGGAACGCTTCACTAAATGCCAGCGACTCCAGCTGGCGGCCCAGATTTACGCCGCCGCCGGGAACCTCGATGCGCAACGGGAAAGCCTGCGACTCGCCGTGACGACCGCTAATCGCTGCCTGGAAGCTTGGCGCGGCTACGCAGCCTGCCTCGAGAAAATCGGGCCGGCCGTGAAGATCGAAGAATGGAAAAGCTTTGTCACCGAGATGCGCCGGGCCTTTGACGAATGGCCCGACATGCGCGACCTCGCCGACGAGATGGAAGAGAAGCACCTCTTCCCATCCATGACGGAGGATGAAATTTTCCTGAGCTGTAAGCGCGCCTACGATCGGCTCATGTCCGAAAAGAAACGGCACGGGGAGTACGACCGGACGCGCTATGACATCGTTCAAAAAGCGGTCGCCCGGGAATCCGCCGTCCTGATGAAGGATCGCACGAAGAACGCCGAGAAACTCAGCAACCTCCACCGACACGCCCTGGAAGATAACGCCGACCACCTGCCGACCTTCCGCATCCTGCTCGAGGGATACTACGAAGCCGTCAAGGGCGACCCGAAGCTCGAAGCGCCCTTTCTCTCCGAGATTGAACGCGTCTACCGCCGACGCATGGGCAATGGCGCCGGGGCGGATGTCTTCCGCTTGAAAGCGTTGGTGGGCCTGCTCGACCTTATCCAAGGATACTTCGACAAGTGCGGCGACCCGGGCCGGGCCAAACGTCTGGCACTCGAGTCCGAGAAGCTCCAGAAGACTCTCGAGAAGATGAAGAAATGACCCAGCCACGCATCCTTCTGGGCGTCAATATCGACCACGCCGCGACCTTGCGGCAGGCCCGCTATCGCGGCACGCACACTTCCCTGCACGCCGAGCCTAACCTCACCGCCTTCACCCGCGAGGCCCTTGCGGGCGGAGCCGACGGCATCACGGTGCATCTCCGCGAAGATCGCCGCCACATCCAAGATGACGATGTCCACGCCATCGCCCAACTGACGGGCGTCCGCCTTAACCTCGAGATGGCCTGCACTTCTGCGATGGTGGACTTTGCGCGCCAGCTCCGCCCGGCGGCGGTGTGCCTCGTCCCTGAATCCCGTGAAGAAGTGACGACGGAAGGCGGCCTCGATGTCGCCGGGCAACTCGAACGCGTTACTCAAACCACCCGTGAACTGAAGGCGGCTGGTATTGAGGTCTCGCTTTTCATCGGCCCGGACGAAACGCAAATACGCGCGGCGGCAATCGCGGGCGCTCCGGTTATCGAGTTACACACCGGAGCCTTCGCCAATGCTTGGCCAACCGAAGCCGCAGCGCCCGAGTTGGCACGCCTCCGGGCGGGCTGCGTCTTGGCACGTGAACTCGGACTCGTGGTCAACGCTGGTCACGGCATCAATTATGATAACATTGGGGCCATCCTAACCCTTCCGCATGTCCACGAACTCAACATCGGTCACGCCATCGTCTCGCGCGCACTCTTCACCGGCATCCGCAGCGCGGTCGCCGAGATGAAATCCCACCTGACCAAGACGGCATGAAGTTAGAAGGTGGCAATGTACTCGGCGTCGGCGTGGATCTCACGGAAGTCGCCCGCATCCGCTCCGCTCACGAGAAACACGGCGCGGCGTTCCTAGAGAAAATCTTTACCCCCGCGGAGCAAGCCCTCTGCCTCGCGAAGGCCGACCCTTATCCATCGCTTGCCGCCCGCTTTGCCGCCAAGGAAGCCGCGAGCAAAGCCTTTGGCACCGGCATTGGGGCCGAACTCTCACTGACAAGTATCGGGGTGCTCAATGGCGAAGGCGGCGAACCCATTGTCGAACTCGATGACAAAGCGAAAGCGTTACTCACGGCTCGCGGGGCCACTCGCCTGCTCATCTCCCTGACCCATACCGATACGCTGGCCCAAGCCTTCGCGGTCCTCGTACGCTGAACATCATGGGGTTAAATAGCCGACTCCCCGTCCTATCCTGTGCGGAAGCCGCGGCGGCGGAAGCAGCCTACCTCGGCGGCGACACGGCTCTTGCTTGGAGACTCATGCAACGGGCGTCCCGCGGTATCGCGCACGAAGCCCGCTCCCTGCTGGGCCGGAAGCCTCGCCGCATCCTCGTGCTAGCCGGCAAAGGTAATAATGGCGCCGATGCCTTTCTCGCCGCCCTCCACTGCGCCTCGGCCGGGACTCAGATTATTGCCGTCTTCGCCGAAGGCGGCCCAGCTCGCCCGCCCGCGCAACGCGCGTGGGCCGCTCGCAAAAAAGGGGTCTGCATCGGCATCGTGGCCGCCGCCAATCTACGTCAACTTCAGGCCGAAGAGTTCTGCCTGATTTTTGACGGTATTCTCGGGCAAGGTTTTCGCGCGCCACTTTCAGCGGAGCTCCGCAGATTCCTGAAGGCTTCGGATAATCTCCAGGGCCTCCGCGTTGCCGTGGATCTCCCCAGCGGCATCGGCGATGACGCCCACGGGCCGGCCTTTCGCGCCGATCTCACCGTATCCATCGGTTGCCTGAAACGACCTCTCCTCTCCGCCAAGGCTCGCCCCTTCGTCGGTCGCCTCCGCGTGATCGACATCGGCCTGCCGCTCGGCGAAACCGAAGAAGCCTGCGTCACCGCCGCCAGCCTCGACCCTTTGCGTCGCCCCCGCCGGGCGGGGGGAGACAAGCGCCATCAAGGCCGCCTACTCATTATCGGCGGCTCTGACCGCATGCCTGGGGCGGTGCTCATGAACACCGCGGCCGCGCTTCGCTCCGGCGCTGCGCTGGTCACGACCTGTCTGCCCGACTCAGTCCGCGCGAAAGCCGCAGTCACCTTCCCTGAGGCCATGTGGTGCGGGCTTGTAACCGGTCGCGAGGGCAGCCCCACCACAAGTAATCTTCCCGCCCTCCGTAAATTGATCGCCGGCAAGGACGCGCTTCTTCTCGGCTCCGGCCTAGGCGTAAAAGCCGCTAAGCTCATCGGCACCGTTGCCGCCGCTTGTGAAGGCGAACTCATCCTCGATGCCGACGCGCTGCGTCCTCCTGTCATCAACGCCTCGAAGCAAATACGCGTGCGCGTGCTCCTCCCCCACGCGGGGGAATTTAAACGCCTGAGCGGACGAACCATGTCCGTCGCGGCGGGCTGTGCCTTCGCACTTAAAACGAAGACCATCATCATACTGAAGGGCCCCCTGACCTGCGTGACCGATGGCAGGCGCGTGCTCCACATTCCTTTCGGCGGACCAATCTTAGCGCGGGGCGGCTCCGGCGACTTGCTCGCTGGCATAGTTGCCGCGGTGCTCGCCCGGCGACGGGAACTCGGTCTCACGGCCTTCGACGCGGTCGTCTTGGCGACCACCTGGTATGCCCGCGCCGCCGATTGGCTGAGGGAAACCCGCGGGGAAGAAGCAGTGAGAACTACGGAGCTGCTGGCTGGGCTATCCCCGGTCTTGCGCAGCTGATTCAGTCGCACTGGCTGGCCGAGTGTTCCCCATCCCGACTGAAGCGCTCGCCCAACGCGTCTACCTTAATGGCATCAAGCACGTCGGCCCCGTCACGGTCCGCCGGTTGCTGGAGGCATTCGGCGGCGACTTAAGCACGGCTCTGGGCGCACCCGCGGACCAACTTGCGAAAGTCACGGGGGTCAGTCGGCCGGCGGCCGAGGCCATCGCGGCCCGGGCCTTCAATTGGGTCGAAGAAATGCGCCGAGCCCAGGAACTCGGTTTCCGCTTACTGACGGCCGACGATTCCGCCTGGCCAGAGCCGCTCACACATCTCTGGGACCCACCCTTACTCCTCTATGCTCAAGGCACATCCACCCCGGACGATCGTTCCGTCGGCATCATTGGCTCACGGCATTGTACGACGTACGGCGCCTCACTCGCTCGCAGCATCTCCCGCGATCTCGCCCGGGAAGGTTGGTGGATCATCAGCGGGCTTGCTCGCGGTATCGATATCGCCGCGCACGAAGGTGCCCTGGATGTAGAAGGACGCACGGCCGCCGTGCTGGGGCACGGGCTCGACCTCACCTTTCCGCCCGAGGCGATTAAACTTCGCCACCGCATGGCCGAACGTGGCGGCCTCTTTTCCGAATTCCCGTTGGGTCGGCCCGCCGATCGCCAGAGCTTCCCTCAACGCAACCGTATCGTCGCTGGCCTTGTCCGCACGCTCATCGTCATCGAGACCGATATCGATGGCGGCAGCATGATTACTGCACGCTTCGCGGGCGACCTTGGCAAAACCATTTGCGCCTTCCCGGGCCGCGTGGATAGTCCGGCTAGCCGGGGTTGCCACGCGCTCATTCGCGACGGCGCCACGCTGGTTAGCTCGGTCGATGATATCCTCACCGAATTAGGTGAAAGTCGCGGCAGCCCAGCGCTCAAGCTCATCAGCGACCCGCCAGAGTTCGCCCGCTGGCTTCCGCATTTCGCCGGCGGCACGGCACACGATGCGGAAAGTCTCGGCCTCTTGGCGAACTGCACGGTCGCAGAGGCGGCCGTCGCCTTGACGCTGATGGAAATCCGCAGCGTTCTCACGCGCCGGCCGGATGGACGGCACGAGCGCGCCTAATCAGCGGTGGGGATGATTGCCTTCTCCCGCGGGCATCGGCGCCTGCAAGGGATTACCGTTCAAGCGATCGAGCACGGCCTTCGGCTTGGCGAAACAATCGCGCACCCACGCTTGGTAGGCCCTCCAACCTTCACCGAAGCCGGCAGAATAACCCGAAGCACTCAGACCTTCGAAGTCGGCCAGCCAAATCGCTCGTACGCTGTGCCAGCCCTGAGATACGAAGACGACGTGATCGTTGGGGTAGTAGGCCTTAGCCCGGAGCACCGAATCCAAGGTGCGCCAGCCGTAAGGGTCTTCGACGATGGGACAGGTGACGCCGGCCTGGCGGAGATGATTCGCCATCATGTAAGCGTGTTCGGCGGTTCCCGAAGTGACCACCAGGCGGATCTTACCTGACTTGCAGAGGGCCGTCGCGGCCTCAATCCGTGGACGATAAGTCCCGGTCACTTGCGACGTCCCGTGCACAAATTCATCCGTCCCGAGAAGCACCATGACGGAATGAGCCGGGACCTGCGCGGGGTGGGCGGCCACCCGCCCCCAGCCCGCCCCCCAAATCCAAAGATTGGAGGCGAGTAAAAATAGGCCTAAAAACCAGAAAATGGCTTGGAGACTCTTTTTGAGCCAGGGGAACATATTCTGGAGAATTACGCCCAAAAAACGGAAGGCAAGGGGGCTATCAAAGGGACGTTTGCTTAAATTTAAACACAAACTCATTGCGATAAGGGTGTATTAGCTCAATTTTACGACCCGAACGCCGATGGCACGGATACTGCCTACTTTTACTCAAGATGAGTGCTAATCCTTCCGCCGCCGCCGCCAAAGTCCTCGTCATTGATGACGACAAAGATCTTCGCTACTCGCTTCGCCGCGCACTCGCTGGGCTCGGACACACCGTCATCGAAGCCGACAGCGGAGAAACCGGCGTCGTCGCCGCCAAGCGCGACCAGCCTGATGTCATCCTCCTCGATAATCGGATGGGGGGCATGACTGGGATTGAAACCCTTCAGATGCTCCGCGGCGCCCAGCCGCAGGCGATGGTGATTCTGATGACGGCGTTCGGCACGACTCAGACCGCCATCGAGGCGATGAAATTCGGCGCCTATGATTATGTCATGAAGCCTTTCGATCAGGCCAAGCTCATCACGCTCGTCGATAAAGCCCTCTCCGCCCGCCGTGATCTGGCGAATGCCGTTAACTCAACGCGCACGCTCGTCAATCCCGCCGACTACAAGGAAGGCATCGTGGGCAGCTCCGAGCCGATGCAGGATGTCTTGAAGTCCATCGGCCAGGTCGCCGCCAGTGATGCGACCGTACTCATCACCGGCGAAAGCGGTACCGGCAAGGAACTTGTCGCCCGTTGTATCCACCAGCATTCCCTGCGCGCGAAAGGGCCTTTCTTGGCGGTAAATTGCGCGGCGATTCCCGAAAACCTCATCGAGTCCGAACTCTTCGGCCACGAGAAGGGTGCCTTCACTGGGGCCACCAACCTGAAGCCCGGAAAGTTCGAGCTCTGCGATGGTGGCACGATCTTCCTCGATGAAATCGGAGATATGTCACTACCCACGCAGACGAAAGTCCTGCGTGCCATTCAGGAAGGCGAGATTCAGCGCGTCGGCGGCACGACCACCCTGAAGGTCAGCGTCCGCTTGGTCGCCGCGACCAACAAAGACCTCGAGGCGATGGTCGTGACGCGGCAGTTCCGCGAAGATCTCTACTATCGCCTCAACGTCTTTCGCATTCGCTTACCCGCCCTGCGCCAACGCAAGAGTGATGTGCCGCTGCTCGTGGACTACATGCTGCAGCGCCAGGCCGCGGCGAAGAAGATCAAGCCGAAGCGCCTCTCCAACGAGGCCCTCGACGCCCTGCTCGCCTACGATTGGCCAGGCAATGTCCGCGAACTCGAGAACGTCGTGCAGCGCGCCAATGTCCTGGCCAAGGGTGAAACGATTCTCCCGAAGGACCTGCCGCAGGATGTGCTCAACCCTCGCAAGTCCGGCCTGAGTCCCATTGCCACGCCCAGCGCCGTCGCTACGGTCGCGGCTGCTCCGACCGAAGCCACCGTCCCCGCGGCTGGCCTCGCCCCGTCCTATGATGCGATTTATCGCCAGTGTCGTCAGAGCGACGGAAAATCCATTCTGAACGTCATCGAGATGGAGATGATCCGCCGGGCAATGGAAGAGACCCGCGGCAATCAGCTCCGCTCCGCCGTTATCCTCGGGATCAATCGCTCGACGCTAAAGAAGCGCCTGATTGAGATGCGCGAGGCCGGGTTCAAGGTCTTCACTTAACCTTTGCCATGGGCCGGGAATGGGTTTGGTTAGGCGCTTCCCCATGAGCTCCTCACCCCTCCGCACCACCCTGCTGGCCACGGCCGCGATCTTCCTGAGCTCTTACGCCGCGTTCGCCGGTGAAACCATCCAGCTCTTCGACGGCAAGTCCCTCGCTGGCTGGAAGCCCTCCAAGAACTCCCCCGAAGGCACCTATAAGGTGGAAGACGGCGTCCTGCAGGTTCGCGGCGGCCAAGGTCACATCTACTACGTCGGTGCCGACGGCAAAGCAGAGTTCAAGAACTTCGACTTCAAAGCGAAGGTGAAGACCTACCCGAAAGCCAATTCCGGCATCTACTTCCACACGGCCTATCAAGATAGCGGCTGGCCCGCCGCTGGCTTCGAATGCCAGGTCAACGCTAGCCATGGCGACATCAAGCGCACGGGCGGCCTGTATGCTGTGCGCGACGTCCTGAATATCCCAGCCGCACCTGACAATGTCTGGTTTGAATACCACGTGCGCGTCGAAGGTAAGCGCATTCAGATCTGGATCGACGGTAAGCAGACCGTGGACTTCACCCAGCCGGAAGACTGGACTCCTCCGAAGGGTATGCCCGGCCGCAAGCTCGGCGCCGGCACCTTCGCCCTCCAGGCCCACGACCCCGGCTGCAAGGTCGACTACAAGGACCTCGTCGTCGAACGCCTGCCCTGAGCCGGCCGACAGATTAAAAGGCGGACCACCTGGTCCGCCTTTTTTGTGCCCAGGGTATTTGGTTCAGTGACGTCAGCCGCCACCGGCAATCCATTTCCCAGGCGCCTTGAGGTGGCGCAAAGACACCGTCCTGCAAAATCGACCACCCTTGGGCAACCAAGGTATACTTGGCATCCAGCAGCATACCAAATCCCTGCAGGCTGTTATCGGGCAGGTCCCCGTAAATATTTCGATCCTTGGCCACCTCAGACGTAATCTCATCAATTCGCCCCTCCTTAATCCACGTCCCCATGGTCTTCAGCACGGTCAAATCATAACCCTGGATATCGCTGACGTAGGCGGAGATCCGACTGACGCCACGTTCGCACAGGAAGCGATTCAGGTCGAGTGAGGGAACCGTGATACTTTCCGAGACGAAAAGCTGCCCGCTTTGCACGCCTGGAAAATCTTCGGCAAATTTCCCCACCGAAGAGGCGGCACCGTTGCGCGAACTAATATTAAAAGTCACCGTGCCATCAACACCCGTCACGGCGGCTTGGACGACCTCGATATATTTCCGCCAAGCGAACCGGCGGCGCAATTTCTCAGCCATCTTAGGGTTAGCCTCAAAGCAGTAGACCTTACGATAGCGTCCGCAAATCCGGCTGAGCCCCTTACCTCGGTGCACGCCGAGATAGACGAGTACATCCCGATCCGGGGCGGGCTCAAAAAAGGCTTTGATTCTATCGAGGATGTTCACGTTCGCCGAGCTGACGCCACTCTGTACATCGATCCGGCAGGAACAATAAGAATAGCCTCAGCCCAAAGCCCGCGCCAATTGCTCAGCAAGACGGAGGCGGAGGGGCTCGGCGAGTCCGACCAATCGCCGCTGTTCGGCTTCATATTCACCCCGACCTTGCGCGGTCTCGATGGGAATGGGCCGCAAGCCAATGGCTGAGAAATCGTACGGGCTCGCGCGCATGTCCACGGTTCGCGCCACATGCGCGAGTTCGAAGGCATCCGCGGCGAGCTCAGCCGAAACCCACGGCTGGGCCTTCATGCTCCACTTAAACAGATCCATCGTGACATGAATGCAACCGGGCTGCTCGTTCTCGAGGCGAGCATCGAGCGTCGGGGCGAGTTTGTTCAAGGGCCGGGCACCTGAGGTGAAAAACCGGAAGGCATCGTAATGCGTACAGCGAATCGACATGGCACGCACGACCGCATCCGTGCCCTCGGCGCCGAGGCGCAGCGGCCAAGCTCCATGCCGACGCTGCGCTGCTTCACCAAATACCATCGCCCATTCATGCAGACCAAAACAGCCGAAGAAGGCCGGACGGGCGGCGACGGCTCGGCAAAGCCGCAAACTAAAATCTAGGCGACTCGCCTGTGCCCCGTCTGGCACGGCCACCCGAACGAGTCCGTCCTTACCTGCACAGAAGCGGCGACCATCGACCAGCTCGGCCGCATCCATCAGCGCCACACCGGAGCCAGGCGTCCAGCGCCGTAAAGCGGAGAGACGGAAAGGGTAATAGGTGAAAAGAAAATCTTCCACTGGGTCCGGCTCGCCGCGGAGCGCCCGACCGCGACGTGCGTCGACCAGACGATCCGCGCGCGCCTCATGGGCAGCCCGTTGCGAGCGCCATTCGGATCCCGCCAGTACGACTGGACTGTCAGCCAGCGAACTCACTCGAAGCGGCGGTGATGGACGGCGACCTTTACGTACTTCTCCGCCCAACCTGGTAGGGCCGCCATCTCGGCGACACTCAATGGACGCACCACCTTGGCGGGCGACCCCATGACCAAAGAGCCGTCGGGCACCTGCGTGCCCTTGGTCACCAGCGAATTGGCGCCGATGATGCAGCGATTCCCGATGACGGCACCGTCGAGAATCGTGGCGTGCATGCCGATCAGGCACTCGTCGCCGATGGTGCAGGCGTGAATCATCGCAAGGTGCCCGACCGTGACACGTGCCCCGATCTTCGCCGGTAAGCCGTCAGCCACATGGACCACGGCACCGTCCTGGATATTCGTGCCCTCGCCAACGGCGATCGGGGCGATATCCCCCCGCAGCACCGCACAGGGCCAGACGCTGGACCTGGGGCCGATGGTGACATTCCCGATGACGACTGCCTTAGCATGGACGAAGGCGGTGGCGTGCACGCTGGGCCCCTTGGAGAGATTACGGGTCAGCTCCTTGGAGAGAGCCTCGTCCGCATCCGTGGGCTCTCCGAACTGGCTGGCTTGATGGAAAGGGTTCATGTCCGGAGAATTAAGCACCTCCCCCCGACAGGGAAGGCGGAATGAGTCCCCCGTGCTGCTTTGACCCGATTTTATTGCCAAAACCCCTTTTTCTGACCCCAGCCCTATCCCTATCCCCATCCCTATCCCGGTCCCCATCCCTAATCACCCCACAATTCCCCTTGCCAACCCCCTCTCCCTCCGTTTGCTCCGACCTTCCGACAGCCATGAAGGCCACATTTATCACCTCCGGTCGCCAGTTCACCGTCAAGCAAGGCGACATCCTCATCGTTAACCAGTACCCTGGTAAGAACGAAGGGGACATCCTCACCTTTGACCA
>CAISXT010000007.1 GCA_903889525.1 uncultured Opitutia bacterium
GCCGAGCAACTCGATGCACCTATGTCGTGACGCGGTCCCGACCCTACCCTGAGCGACGGAGCCGCGAGGTTGAAGCGGTTGGCGGTTAGCGGTTGGGAATACAGAGAGGCAGCGGCAGAGAATAGGAGGTCGATTGAGGTGCGCATCTCCGTCCGCGAACGGACGGCTGGGGACAGCCGTCCCTACCTAGAGACAGAGGCAACTAGGACAGCACGTGGTGCTGTCCCTACCTCAAGACAGCGGATGCGATGTCATCGCATCCCTACCCTTGCTTACTCGAAGCGGAGGGCGGTCTTGGGGAGCAGTGCCTTGACCTTGGCCTGGAGCTCGGGGCTCAGGGCCTTGGGGGTGGTGACAATGCGGAGCGACTTGAGGAAGGCGAAGGCTTGGAGCTGAGGGATGCGCTCTTCAGTCATAGGGAGGCCGCTGAACTCGAGGCTCTGGAGCTGGGTCATGCGGGCGACCTTCTGGAGATCAGCGTCGGTGAGGGCCTTGGAATTCGTGAGGGTGAGACGGTTGAGGGTCTTGATGTCCTTGATGATATCGAGGGCAGCGGAGGATTCGAAACCTTCACCGAGTTGGAGGTATTCCAAGGGCAGCGCGGTGATATTCTTCAAGGCCGCCGGGGTGGCACCATGGGCACCGACTTCGAGGCCCTTGAGCTTAGTGAGCGTGGCTAGTGCCGGGGCACCAGCATCGGTGAAGCGGGCGTGGGCGAGGCTGATGCTCTCGAGATTCGGCAGGTGGGCACAGAGCTGCTTGAGGCCTTCGTCATTGATGCTGCTGCCACGGTGGCTGACGCGCACGAGTTTGGTGAAGCCGTCAAACTGAGCATAGGCGGCACCCGTCATGGCCGTGCCGACGAAACTGAATTTCTCGAGATTCTTCAGGCCAGCGAAGGTCGCCATGCCAGCGTCGGTGAGCTTACCATTATTAGTGAAGCTGAGCGACTTGAGGTTGGTGAGCTTACCGAGCGGGGCGATCCACTCATCGTTCGCCTTGGTGGAAATGATGTTCAGGGATTCGAGCGTGGTGATGTGGCTGAGGTGCTCGAAGAAAGCGGCATCATACGGATCGACGGCACGGTGATCATGCGGACCGGCACCCGGGACGTTGAGGTCGACGAGCTTGAGGCTCTGGCCATCGGCCGTCTTTTCGACTTTGCCCTTCGCGCCTTCGACGATGCGTGTGACGGCTTCGACGTGGGAATCGAGCGCCAGGGAATGGGTGGTGAGGAGGGAGAGCAGCGCGAAGGCGGCGAGGGTTGTTTTCATGGGGTGTAGAAAGGGGGACTTACTTGGAAAGCTGACCTTGGCGCTGGAAGGCCTGCCAGTCAGCCGCAAAGGCTGGGTTTAAAAGCCAAGAGGAGGTATTCGGGGAAGCGATAAAGGGCGTCACGGGCAGGTTTTGATAGCCGCCAGGGGTGACCTTCCAATTCTGGCCCAACTGGCCCGTGGCGGGCGATAGGACGGTGAGTTTGACGGGGCCCTGGCGGGGATCGGCATCAGCCGGCACGCGGGCCGCGAAGCTGTGACGAAGGAAAGAGAAGACCAACGGCCAAGTCTTTTCGCCCGGGCCATGGCCGGTCTTGGGCTCCACGGCGTAACTCCAGAGTGCACCCTGTTTTTGGCGCATGGCTTCAACGACGCCCATATTCTGCTCCCGGGAGGGACGGGCGAAGAATGGATCGTCTTCGCCGAAGATGATCAAGCCCGGTACCTGCGCGGCCTTGGGCTGGTAGACTTGGAACGTCGTGCCGGGGCGCATCGAGACCCAGGCCCAGACGCGTGTGCCCTCGACGGCAGGATAAAGAGCGGAGAAGCCCGTGCCATTAGAATGGCCGTAAAGGAAGAGCGGGGCGCGGTTGAGTTCGGGGTGCTGGGCTTGCGCGGCAAAAGCGGCGAGACGCTCATCCAATAAACTGCGCGGCCAGAAACCGCGCTGCATCGGATTGCCGACGAACTTGAAAATTGCGAGGTGCAGCTCGCGGGCGAGCTTGCGCAACTCAGGGTGCTTATAAAGGGTCTCGCCGCTACCATGACCGGACATCACGACGATGCCCCAGAAGTTCGCGACCCCGTCTGGCAACCAAAGGTCGAATTTAACGTCCTCCCGCTTCCCTTCCCCCTTGAGCTTCACGGCGTCGGCCCATTGGACGTCCGTGAGAGGCCAGTCCCAGTGCTGCGAGACGACCTGCGCTGGCGAAGGCGTGCCCCACTTGGCTTCATCGAGGATGAGGCTGGCGGTGGCCTGGCCGCGCACGCTGGTGTTGACGCGAATCCAATCGAGGCAGTGGCATTCCGGTAGCGGAATCGTCTCGGTGATTTCAACGTCGGCAGCGGAGACCAGCGCGGCGACGAGTAAGAGGGAGAGGGCTAGGAGAGGGCGGAGGAGGAAAGGATGGAGTATCGAGTATGGAGTATCGAGTATAGGCGGCGAGCTACGCAGCGTCTGTCCGCGAACGGACGGCTGGGGACAGCCGTCCCTACCTGCGAAGGCGGAGCCTTCGAGGGGACACGTGGGCATGGGGACACGGGGACATGGGGCGTAATCGAGGA
>CAISXT010000008.1 GCA_903889525.1 uncultured Opitutia bacterium
AGCCTCTTCGTCAATCAGTCCCGTATTCCGTTCACGCTCGGCGAAGAGAAACTCGCCGGCATGGCCAAGGAAGTCGCCGACTGGGCGCCGACCTTCCTCGATGTCGATCCGGTGCACGGGGCCTGGTTTGCGCTCCACTGCGAGCGCCACGGGCTACAGTTCCCCACCCTGCGTTTCATCCTGACGAGTTACGAATACACCAGCGTTTCCCATCGGGCCATCATGGAGCGCGTTTTCCGCGTGCCGGTCATCGACCTCTACGGCTCCAGCGAAACCAGACATTTGCTCATCGAATACGACGGCGTCATGCGAACTGTCCCTGAAACCGCGATGCTCGAATCGACGGCGGTCGACGGCATCGGCGAGCTACTCGTCACCACACTCACCAATCCCTACCTCCCCCTCCTGCGCTACGAGGTTGGCGACTATGTCGAGCGCACGGAGGACGGCTATTGGTTGCACGGTCGTAAACGCGACGCCCTTTGTGACGCCCATGGTCGCATCCTCACCACCCGCATGGTTGATCAGAACTTCGCTGGGGAGAGCGGTATTGCTCACTATCAACTCCGCCAGAAGGCCGACGGGTCAGCCCACCTCCTCCTGGTCCCAGCGAAGCCGGCTGATAACCTGAGCCTAGCCAAAGCCAAACTCACCGCCGAACTGGGCCGTCTGCTCGGAACACCGGTCACCGCCGAATGCGTTGCCCTCATCGCACCCGAGGATTCGGGTAAATTCCGCCTGACATTGTGCGAAGCAGCCTGAGCAACCCAGATTACCGAGCTAAAAGGGGCTTTCGGGCTGGAAAAAAGCCTGTCCACCCGCCAAGGTGGGCTTTTCACCACCATGGACGTCTACATCGACGGTAAGTTCTACCCCAAAGCCGAAGCCAAAATCTCCGTCTTCGACCACGGCTTCCTCTATGGTGACGGCATCTTTGAAGGCATCCGCCTCTACCAGGGCTGCGTCTTCCGCTTGGACGAACACCTCGAGCGCCTCGAGATGTCCGCCAAGGCCCTCTGCCTCGAGATGCCCTGGTCCCGCAAGGAGATCGCGGAAATCATCTGCGAATCCTGCCGCCGTAATAACCTGAACGATGGCTACATCCGCCTCGTCGTCTCCCGCGGCTTCGGCGACCTCGGCCTCTCGCCGAAGAACTGCCCCACCCCGTCGATCGTCTGTATCGCCGACACGATCAAGCTCTACCCTGAGGAACTCTACACCACGGGCATGCGCATCATCACCGCGCCGACGCGCCGCATCAGCCCGGCCGCCCTGCCGCCGATGATCAAGTCCCTCAACTACCTGAACAACATCATGGCCAAGATGGAAGCCCAGCAGCATGGCTTCCACGAGTGCCTCATGCTCAACGAGCAGGGGTACGTCGCCGAGTGCAGCGGCGATAATGTCTTCCTGATTCACAAAGGCCGGCTCATCACCCCTGCCTCCCATGCCGGCGCCCTCGTGGGTATCACTCGACAAGTCGCCCTGGAGATTGCCGCCACCCTCAAGATCCCCACCGTCGAGACGAATATCACCCGCTACGACGTCTGGAACGCCGACGAGTGCTTCCTCACCGGCACCGCCGCCGAAGTCATCCCCGTCATCGAAGTGGACGCCCGTAAGATCGGCACCGGCAAGCCCGGCCCCATCACCGCGAGCATCCTGGCCGAATTCCGTAAGAAGGCCTCCCGCGAAGGGCAGATGATTCGATGAGCGACCCCTGCGCCGCATGAGCGCAGCTCCGCCGCATGTCCGCTTCCACCGACCATAGTTCAGCCGGAGGTCGCGATGCCACCCTGCGCCGGCTGCTCGACATCGCTTGGTCGTACCGCACCGACTGCTTGCAACTGCTCGGGCTGCAACTGCTCGTCGTCATCCTGACCGTCACCGTCATCGCCCTCGCAGGTGTCGGCATCGACTTCATCCGCCATTGCGCCGACCGAACGGTCGCGGCCCCCGCCCTCCCGTTTTTCGTACCATCAGACGCCTCCGATAAGGCAGTCATCGTCTGGCTGGCCTTGGGCATTCTCGCGGCGGCCTTACTGCGAGCGGCCATTTCCTTCGCCTTCGGACTCGTGTCCGTGCGCTTTCTGCACGGACGAATCGTCGTCAACCTCCGCTCCCAAGTCTTTGCCAAACTCCAGCAATTGAGCTTCCGATTCTTTGATTCCAATGCCAGCGGCTCGATCATCAACCGCGTGACTTCAGATGCCCACGCCGTCCGCATCTTCATCGAAGGCGTGCTCCTGCAACTGGCGATCATCGCCATCACCCTGATTGCGTGTTCGGCCTACATGTTCCGCACCGATTGGCGACTCACGCTCGCCTGTCTCTCCGTCCTGCCCCTCCAAATCTGGTTCGCGATTCGCTTCTCCCGCAAAGTCCGGCCAGCCTATGAAGAAAACCGCGACCTCATGGATCGCATGGTGCTCGGCTTCTCCGAGAACGTGCAAGGAATCCAGGTCGTCAAAGGCTTCGCGCTCGAGCCGAAGGTCATGGGACGCTTCGCTGGGTGGAGCGAAGATATTCGCCTGCAGAAGCGGAAGGTCTTTGGTGAGATTGCGTTATTTTGGCCCGTGATCGATGGGTTGAATCGCTTGGCGATGGTGATCTTGATCGGCTACGGTGGCTGGATGGTGGCCCGGGGTGAAATCGCCTTAGGCACCGGCCTAGTAGCCTTCGCGGGCCTCCTGCAACAGTTCTCAGCCCAGGTGACCACCCTCGCCGCGGTGGTCGACAACGCCCAAGTCTCCTTGGCCGGCGCCAAGCGTATCTTCGAGATTCTCGATACCGACCCCGGCGTGGCCTCAGCGCCCACCGCCCACTCGCCCGGCCGATTCCTCGGGCGCGTGGCTTTCGAAAATGTCAGTTTTGAATATCAGGAAAATGCCACCGTCTTGCGTGACCTGAGCTTCGTAGCGGAACCCGGACGCCGCATCGCCATCGCCGGGGCGACGGGTGCCGGTAAATCCGCCCTACTCTCGCTCATCCCACGCTTCTATGACCCGAAAGCAGGCCGCGTAACCCTGGATGGGCATGACGTTCGCTTACTGCCGCTACAGGAACTCCGCCGACAAGTCGGCATGGTCTTCCAAGAGAACTTCCTCTTTTCCAACACCATCGCGGCTAACATCTCTTTTGGCCATCCAGATGCCAGCCAAGAACGCATTGAGCGCGCCGCGCGGATCGCCGGCGCCCACGAATTCATCATGGCCCTACCGGAAGGCTATGAGACCTTCCTCGGTGAAGGCGGCGTCAATCTCTCTGGCGGGCAACGTCAGCGGATCGCCATCGCTCGGGCGCTCTTGCTCGAACCTACAGTCATCCTACTCGATGACCCGACGTCGGCCATCGACCCAGAAACCGAAAAGGAAATCATGGAAGCCATGGAGTCGGCGATGGTCGGGCGGACCACTTTCATCGTCGCACACCGACTCAGTACATTACGACGCGCCGATCTCATCCTGGTCCTCGACCACGGAAAGTTAGTCCAGACGGGCACCCACGCCGAACTAATGACTCAGGATGGCCAGTACCGCCGCGCCATCCTAGTCCAATCTGAGGGCGAAAACGCATGAGCAAAGATCGCCTGGAAATCGCGGTGCGCCGGCTTCGTCCGGACGAGGAAGAACCCGATCGGCTCCCGCTACGCTGGTCGACCATCGCCCGATTACTCGCCTTCACCCAGCCCCACCGCTTCCAGCGCAACACGCTCCTTGGCCTCTGTGTCTTCCGGGCAATGGCTCTACCCGGCTTGGCCTGGATTGTCGGCCACATCATCAAGGGCCCCATCACCACCGGAGATGGCGCCGAAACTATCCGCTGGCTCGTCATTTTCACCGCTTTCTTCATCATTGCAGACGTCGCCCTCTACTGGCGCATCCGGCTGGCGCACCAGATTGGCGAAGCCGTCCTGCGCGACCTCCGGGATAAGCTGATGGCGCACTTACTGACCCAGCCACTGTCTTTCTTCCACGCCCGCCGCCACGGGAGCCTCATCAGCCGGATGATCTCCGATATCGAGGCGATGCGTAACGGCATCCAAAATAACTTCTTCATCACGTTCGTTTCCATCGGCCAGATGAGTTGTGCCGCCGGCTTGATGCTCTGGGCGAACCCCCGTCTCTTCCTGGTCCTACTGGCAATCGTCCCCTGCTTGCTCCTGGTGCACGCCTACTTCCGAGGAAAAATCTTACACGCCTCTCGCGTTCAGCAAGAAACCTTCTCGCGCGTCACCTCCGCTCTCGCCGAAACCGTCCAAGGCATCCGCGTCACCCAAGGATTCGCCCGCGAAGACACCAACGCCGGCATCTTCACCCGCCTTGTGCGCAGCCTCGCCGGTAACGTCGTGCGCACGGCTAGCCTGACCTCGCTCTACCTTCCCCTGCTTGAACTTAATGCCCAGGGCTTCATGGCCGCACTAGTCGGGGTGGGCGGATGGGCCGCACTCTCGGGTTCGGGCACCGGATTGGGCGACCTGGTAACCTTTTTCTTCCTCGCTGATTTATTCTTCTCCCCGATTACCATCATCGGCACGCAACTCTCCGAAGCCACCCTCGCGATGGCCGGCGCCGAACGCTATTTCCGCATGCTCGATACCGCTCCAGCCTGGTCGGATAAGCCCGGCGCCGGAGAGTGCCCGCCCTTGCGTGGTGCCGTCGAGTTCCGCGACATCACTTTTGCCTACATCCCAGATCGCCCAGTACTCCATGGCATCTCCTTCACCGCCCAACCAGGCCAAGTCATTGCCCTCGTCGGCCATACCGGCTCGGGCAAGTCCACCATCGTCGGACTATTAGCTAAATTCCAACTCCCGCAGGGCGGACGGGTACTCGTCGACGACCACGACCTGGCGGACTTGCGCCAGGAAACTCTCCGCCGTCAGATGGGCTTCGTCTTCCAGCAAAATTTCCTCTTCGCGGGCACCATCGCCGAGAACGTGAAAGCCGCTCGCTCCGACGCCTCCGACGAGGAAGTCCGCCAAACTTTCCGCGACCTCGATTGCCTCGATTTAATCGAAGACCTGCCCGCGGGCATCCATACCCCCTGTTCCGAAAAAGGCCGCGGGCTTTCACTCGGCCAACAGCAGCTGGTGGCCTTCGCCCGAGCGCTGATGGCCAACCCGCGCATCCTCGTACTGGACGAGGCCACCAGTGCCGTCGATACGCTCACCGAGGCCCGACTTCAAGTCGCCTTGGGTCGCCTGATGAAAGGTCGCACTTCCTTCGTCGTCGCGCATCGCTTGAGCACGATTCGTAAAGCCGATGCCGTCTTAGTCCTGGAACATGGGCGCATCATGGAGCGCGGTCGGCACGAGGAACTCCTCGCCCGCGACGGCATCTACGCACAACTTCACCGGGACTTTCTCAGCTCCACGACCTGACTTACTTCTGCGTAGGAGCTGGACCGAAATTCGGGAACGGCTTGCGCGGCTTCGCTTCCGTTTTAGGGCCTGGCAATGGCTCAGGATCGGTGGCCGGAAACTCCGCCGATAACCCTTGGGTCGTGATCGGGACGTAGAGATTACCGAGGGGCGAAAGACGGAAAGTCTGGATTTCGATGGCACGGTACCGTGTCGTCTCATCTTTTTTCTGCACGAGTAACTTCATCTCAAGCCGGACGGATTGACTGAGGGGCTTACCAAAGGGTGTCACTTTCTTCTGTGCCCCCAACAGGGCCAAGGCCATGCCAGTGGGAGCCTGTTGCACCGGAATTGTCCAATCCTCAGCGACGGTCAGCCCAGGAGGAAGTAGCACCATTAACGAACGCACTGGCCCACCGGGATTACCGGGGTAATTCAAACGCCGCCGCCAGAGCGGCCAAAAGCGACGCCCCTGGTCATCCAAGACCTCATCGCCGCCGGGGCCATCGACGACCAAGAGCCGCTCCTTGAGAAAACGGATTTCCTCCGGCGATAACCCCACCGAGACCGCGCCAGGACGACGCGAAGGGGCCAGATCTGCCGGCACCTCGGCGGAGACGAACAACACCACCTCAACTGGGCCGGCTACACGATAATCAATCCAGCGAATCGTGCCGTAAGGAATCACGGTCATCGCGGCGGCAAGCAAGAAGCCACCCCCTAAGGCCTTCCCCATACCGTGGCGGGGCGTCAGGGCGGTCATCAAGGCCGCCCCAGCAAAGCCGGCTGCATGCACCGAAATATCCGTGCCCAGGGTCCATTGGGCCATTTCGTAGTCATCGGCATACCCGAACCAACGGAGCCGGAAAAACATCGCGACCACCCAGAGTGCTCCGGCGGTGGCACCGATCAGCGGAGCAAACCGCGGCCCGGTGCGCACGTAAACCTTGGCGAGCAAAGCGGAAAGGATGGCCGCAAAAAGCCCGCCGAAGAAGGCATCCTTTAAGGAGGCCACGCCAGTCAGCGCGGCGGCGAGGATCAAGAACGCCCAGGTAAACCAGTAGGTCGGGAAGTAGGTGTTCATTCCCCGACAATCGTCCCCGGCGGAACAATCGCACCTTTTTTCACGACGATGACGCCATCCCGCACGAACAAGGCGTCCGTCTCCCACTTCTCCGGCAAGCCCGTCGGAGCCAGACGACAGCCCGCACCGATGCGTGCATTCTTATCAATGATCGCATTCCGAATCAGACAATGAGGTCCCACGCCGACATCGGGACGACCCAGACCGTGATTCTTGGCCAGATCGTGCGGACGCTCAAAGGCATCGGCTCCCATCATGACCACATTCTCCAGACGAGAACCTCCGCGAATCACCGAGCGGACGCCGATGACGCAGCGATTCAGTTCTGAATCGTCAACGATGGCGCCATCGGCCATGAGGACGCGCTGCGCGCGGGCACCGTTAAGCTTGGCCGGAGGGAGATAACGGGAATGGGTGTAGACCGGATTCTGACCGTCGAAAAAGTCGAACGGGGGCACCGGGTCAGTGAGGGTAAGATTGCACTCCCAGAAGGACCCAACGGTGCCAATATCCTCCCAGTAACCGTCAAAAACGTAGGCCATCATGCGCTTCGTGGCGAGCAGGCCAGGGATGACTTCCTTGCCGAAGTCGGCCTGGGCTGGATCAGCCAGGGCCTCGCGCATGACCTTGCCGGAGAAGAGGTAGATACCCATCGAGGCCAGGCAGTAGGGCGCGCTCGACTTGTCGGACAGCCGGGCACGGGCGCTGCCGCCGAGCACCAGGGAAGAGATGACGGCCGGATCCTTCGGCTTCTCGACGAACTCGACGATGCGAAGGTCGGCATTGACGCGCATAACGCCGAGGGCGCTCACCTGGTCGGAAGGGATGGCCTTGGCGGCGATGGTCACGTCGGCGGCATTCTCGACGTGCTGGCGGGCAAGTTCGTCAAAATCGAGACGGTAGAGCTGATCGCCCGAAAGGATGAGCACCAGGTCTTCGTCCTTCAGATTATAGTGGTGCAGATTCTGACGGACCGCATCCGCGGTACCCTGATACCAACTCTCCTTGTCGCCGGTCTGTTCGGCTGCGAGGATGTCAACGAAGCCGCGACCAAAGCCGTCAAACTTGTAAGTTTGCTGGATATGCTTGTGCAGCGAAGCCGTATTAAACTGCGTCAGGACGAAAATCTGGTTGAAGCCGGAGTTGAGACAGTTGCTGATCGGGATGTCGACCAAGCGGTAGTTGCTCGCCAATGGCACCGCGGGTTTACAGCGATCCTTGGTCAGGGGGTAGAGACGGGAGCCACGACCGCCCCCCATGATGATACTGATGACGCGAGGAAGGGAGGGCATGGCGGGATGACCTACCTTCCCTCCGGCCGCCTTCCGTCTCAAGCGGAAAAGGGTGAATGGCGGCTTGAAGGCGGTGCGGTGACACGGTTGCATCCGTTTCCGCGCATGGCTTTCGCCTTTCACATCCTCGGCACCAGCAGCTCTGGCAATTGCTCCATCCTGGAAGCAGGGGGCACCCGCCTAATGCTGGATGCGGGCTTTCAAGGCCCACGGCTGATGGCGTCTTTGGAGAAAATCAGCCTGGAAGCCCGGGCGATTGACGCCGTCCTCATCACCCACGAGCACTCCGACCACTGCATCGGACTGGGCGCCCTGCTCCGCCAAAATCCGCTGCTCAAAGTCTTCGCCAATCGCGAAACCGCCCGTCGGATCAAGGAGTCCGTCAAAGCAGACGTGAATTGGCAGCTCTTCGAAACGGGGACGACCTTTGAAGTTAACGGACTGCAGATCACCTCCATCCCGATTCCCCATGATGCGGCCGACCCCGTCGGCTTCGCCATCGATTGCCCACCCGAGGAGGGCCGCCCCAGCAAACGCGTGACATGGCTCACCGACCTAGGCCACGCCACCACCGTCGTGAAGCATCATGTCGCTCTCGCGGATATCCTCGTACTGGAAGCCAATTACGACGACGAGATGCTCGATCTTTCCAAGCGACCGCAAAGCCTTAAGCAACGCATCCGCGGGAACTTCGGCCACCTTTCCAACACACAAGCCAGGGACCTCCTACTTGGCCTCAAAGAGTGGCAGACGACCGAGCTCTACCTGGGGCACCTCAGCAAAGAATGTAACCGCATCATCATCATCGATGAGATGATGAACGAGGTGCGCCAACGGAAGACCGACCTCCGCATCACGGTGGTCGACCCGCTCGAAGACAATCCCGTCAGCCTCTGGTAGGCTACTTCTTCGCCGGGACCGGAATATCGTCTCCCGCGGCGGCGGTAGGCGGCGTGGGCACGGCACCGGCGGACTTAACGACGGCGTTTTCGGCCACAGACTTGGCGAGACGCTTCACCGCAGCGCCACAGGCAGGCGAAAGAGGGTTCAGGTCCTGAGCGGAAAGCCAGGCCGTCAAAGCTGCCGCCTCGTAGCCTTCTTTCTCCTGCTTTTCCGCCATCCCGATAATCTGGGCGTAATTCGCCACGAGCGGAGCGATGTCGGAACGGGTCTTTGCGAGCACGAGATCGTCGGACTCGGTCTTGTAAGTCTCCACGATGACATCCCATGCGAGATATGGGTTATTCTGGGAGGCCAGCACCAAGGCCTTCTGGATATTGGCATCCAGTTCGCCAACGCGGATGAGGACCTTGCGTAGCTTCTCGGAGCGTTCTTTGTCTTGGGCCAAAGCCAGGGCGTATTCGAACTTCTTATTGAAGATTTCCCGCCACTTGGATTCGGTCATCAGGCGATCGAATTCCGGAATCTTCTGAGCGAGGGAATCCTGTCGATTCACGACCTGGAGGGCGAATTCCTTCACGCCGGGATTCTGCGGCCAGATCTTGGCGGCACGCTCCAAGGCGGCCTCAGCCTTCGCTGAGTCGCCCGTAATGGCGGCGGACTTGGCCGAGAGCAGCGACATATTCGAGGCGTTCATGGCGTTGGTCACCTTAGAGAGAATCGGGGCGCCCGGGAAATCCCGTGCGCGACCGCGCACCTTATTCACGTAACCTTCGACATTGGCGAGATCATGCTCGTCGCCGAGTCGCTGCAGTTCGCGAAGATCCTTCCAGAGCATCAACATCTCGCGCTTCTTCTCCTGAGGATACCCCATCACGACCGGCTCGAACTCACCCAGAAAGAAGGTTTCCTGTAGACGCTCGAAGGCGGAATAAAGCTCACCCTGCTTCACCAAATCGTCCACCGTCAGCATACCCTTGGAGACATCCTTGATGGCCTCACGCGAAAGCATGTCGAACGACTCAAGCGTCGGCACAAAGTCAGAGATGGGGAAGAACTCCTTCACCTCCTTGGCCCCGACGACGATATTCTGGCTACCGCCCTTGAAGAGGACGCGGTAGAAGGCGCTCGTGATCATCGAATGTCGGTAGCGCCGAGCCATCAGAAAGGACACCATCTGCGACTGGAATTCAATCTTCGCCTTGAGTCCGAGCGCGGTCATCTCGGCATTCTTGGCGAGAATTTCGGCCTGAGTGCGGGCCTCGTCCTTAACTTTGTAGCCCAACTCCGTCGTCCCACTGGAGGACTTCCCGAGCGGCTTAGCCTTGGTGGCCGCCCCCGAACGGGCGTCATTGGCTTCCTCAATATTATCGGCTCGGTTGATGATGATACCCTCCTGGATTTTGCGCAGCGTCTCGAGTTGGTTCTTACTGATCTCGATCTGCCGGAACTCCGACTTCATCGTCCAGATTTTCTGCACCTGCGTGGCGATCGTCAGACAGTTATTCGCGTCGACATCAAATTCGGCTGCCTTGAAGAGTAAATTAAAGGCCTCCTGCTGGTTCCGGTAGTAATTCTCCTGATTGATATTAGCGGGCGAAAGGAGAGCCTGAATTTGCTCCATCATGCCAATATAGCGCTTCAGATCGCCCCCGTCGGCCGGGGCGGCCAAGTACCGTTCAAACCGAGCGCGGACGGCGCGGGAGTTGCCGAGATTCATCGTGCTGCCCTTCCACTGCATGGTGCCGTTCTCCATATCCACGGAGTCGCTGTTCACATTGAAGATCCGGTCGGCACCGCCTTCAGCGGTCGAGCTCTTGAAGTCGCCGCCGCCGCCGCCGGAAATCGCGGCGCCGGGAGGAGGCGCTTGGGCGAAACCGAAGACGGTCATCGCACACCAACCAAAGCAACTAAGGAATAGGTTACGCATGGTGGAAAATCAGAAACGCTCGAGGCCCTCAACGACCAGTAAGTCGCGGCTCACGCGCAGCTTGCACTTAAAGCGTTGGCCGACTTCAAAGGAGTCGTTGGCGGAAAAGGGGATAAAAATCGGAATCCGGCCGGACGGACGGGTAATGTCTTTTTCAATCGGCTTCACCGCGAGCACCCGGCCGCGACCTTCAACCACGTAAAGCTGCTGCTCCACCTGGCAGTCGAGGCGGTACGCGTTGCCTTGGAGGGTCGCCCAATCCTTACGGTAGGCTTCTGCGGAAAAGGGCGTCAAATCGGCGAACTTGCCACCCCCGCCCATCCGGGGGACGACGACGGCGACCAAGATAACGATCACCACCACGGGGATACCGAGGGCAAAAAAGAGGGGGTTGATCTTGGACATGATAAACAGAGGGGCTTTCTTAACTAACTAGCGTAACCAACTTTAGGATTAGTTCCAGCGATTTTACTTATAAGAAAAATACCGCCGAACGGGGACGAACGGGGTAGCGCCGGGAAGCCTAGGGGGTTCACCCCAGCCTAGCTCCAGCGCTTCTGCTGACAGCCGTAGACAACCAGGCAGACGCCAAATAGACCTTGGACGAGCAGCACCGTTAGCCCCAGTGCATTGGTTGCCACATAGGCATGCGGATCGGGCATACTGGCCGTATAAGCGGTAAAAAGAGGCAGAGCTTTCATGGACTCCATATAACCGGACCAGCCCCAATAGGAATTAATGAACGGCCGGCAGACCCAAGTCAGCGCCGCGGGCAAGGCCAAGACCACCCCGGAGAGCGGCAACTGGAAGCCGACGAGATAAATGGAGAGCAACGACGATTTCTCCGGCGAAGTCAGCATAGCGGAGAAACCCAGACAAACCACCGACATCGAAACGCAACTCGCTGCCAGAATGCCCATCTGTTCACCCCAAGGACCCGGGAACCGGCAAATGAGCTTCACGAAGAAGCACATCCAGACGCCTTGGAAAATCGCGATCAAGGAGACGAAAGTGATCTTAGAAAAAGCATAGGACCAAGGGCGCAACCCAGTCATGCGCTCTTTCTCGTAGAGCACGCGCTCCGCCGAGATCTCCCGCCCGCCATTATTCGCCCCCATCAAGGTCAGGAGAATCACCTGGAACATCACCAACCCAGCGGCAAGCCCAGCCAGTTGAGCGTTTGAAATCTGAACGGCGAGGGCTTGCTGCACTGCCTCCATCGAGGCCGTATTGCGGTCCATGGGGATTTTTTTAACATCCCAAGCCCCCTCGAGATTAAAGATAATCACGAGCAGCGGGAAGCCGAACGTGATGGCGAGGGTCAGGCCGAGATATCCAGTATCGCGGAAGAATAGCTTCATTCGACGAGCCAACAAGGTGAAGAACTGCGAAACGCCATCGGGCACGACGGGGTCTGGCAACGGTTCGATTTCAGCCGGGGCGCCGACTTTGGCCACCGCTACCTCATAAGCATCCAGATGCTCGGCTTGATAGATGGCCCAGCGATCCCGCCAGGCGGCTAGGTCCGAGGCGTTTAACACTTCATAAAGGCGTAGCCCGTCGGGAATGCCAAAATACCCAAGTAAAGCATCGGGCGACCCCTGAAAGACGACATCCCCCTGGTAAACCACAGTGACCCAGTCGAACTGGTTGAGCTTACCGAGGTTGTGAATGATACAGACAAAGCTCTTCCCGCGCGTCTCCGCGAGATTACGCAAGAGCGCTAAGATCTGATCTTCCGATTGAGGATCGAGGCCAGAGGTCACCTCGTCGCAGACCATGCAAGGCGGATCCAGCGTGAGCTCTAATCCAAGCGAGAGACGCCGCAGCTGACCGCCAGAAAGCGCGGAGACCCGCTTGTCGCGATGCGGAGCCATCCCCGTCTCATTGAGCACTGAATCCAAACGCCGCTGGCGTTCTTGCGCGTCGGGCACGGCGAGACGCAGCGCATACTCAAGCGACTCCGAAACGGTGAGTTGAGGCTGGGCCGCGGTGAACTGCGGAGCAAAGCCCACTTTACCCACGAGGTCTTCCGTGCAAGTGATGCGCTGACCGGCGAGGGCGGCTTCTCCCGACGATGGCAGGATGCCGAGAATCGCCTTCATTAAGGTCGTCTTACCGCAACCCGAGGGTCCGATGACGGCATTGAGTCCGCGAGGCAGGAAGCGGGCATTAGCACCATCCAAGATAACCGGGCCATTGGCACCAGCCTGAACAGTAAGGTTTTGGCAGCTCAGCATTGGTTGTAATCTTGCTTCACCCCCCTTGCCCGTAAAGGATTAACACTATGAACCCCAAATCCCTCGCCGCCGCCCTGCTCGCGCTCGCCGCCCTCGCGCCGCAGGCCAACGCCTTCCAGATGACCAAGAAGGCCATCAAAAATCAGGGCATCTTCGGCATCGTTGTCGCCAACACCGATATGGCCTTCTACGGCCGCGCGGACTCCATCCTGTCGCTCTCCTTCCAGGAGTACACGACTGGCTCCTTCGTCGTCGCCGAAGTCGTCATCGACATGAAGGACTCCAATCAGCAGTTCCGCATCTACAACACCCGCCCCTTGGGCACAGCCGACATCACTAATCGCGCCAACCGCGCCAGCGCTGCGAATTCCCAGAACCGAGGCCTCGACCCGAGCGCCGCCAGCAAACTCCCGATCCCCACTCCACTCGCCTCCATCGAATCGAAGGTCAATAACTTGGTCAGCAATAGCACCGGGGACATCGTCGTCAAAACCTACCCGACTACCACCCACGCGAAAACCGTCGAGATGGTCGTGACTTCCAAGTCTGAACTGCAACATCTCTACTCGAAAATGCGCTGCCTCTACACGGGCATCGAAGTGGAAGCCGTCGACGGTGCTTCGATCGAAGGCTCGAACGGAGCCACCGTCGCTGCCACCGCCGCGGGCACGACCGCCGCCAAGATCAAGATCACGCAGATTGGCGGGGTGCTCTTCACGCTCGAGTAAATCGGAGCTAGCCCCGACACCCCATTTTACGGGGCGAAACGCCCCCTCCCTTCCTTTCGGGCAAGTCCGGCTTGACCGTACCGAAGGCGTCCGCTTGTGTTCGCCCTTACTCCCATGGCCTCCCTCCCCGTCAACCGTATCAAGAAGAAGAACATCATGAGCTACAATGGTGAGCTCTGCATCGTTCTCGAGTGCCTCGTGCGCACTCCCCCGAACAACGCTTCCTACGTCCAGATGGAACTCCGCTCCATCAAGACCGGTGCCAAGATTCCCGTACGTTGTGGCATCGGAGTCAGCTTCGACGTCTTCGACAATAGCACCAAGTCCCTTGAGATGTCCTATGAGGCCGACGGCAGCTACGTCTTCGTCGACACTAGCACCAACGACGAATATTACATCTCGGCTGCCTCCCTGGCGGACTCCAAGGAGTTCCTGATCTCGGGCACCTCCTACATGGTCCTCTTCGTCGAAGACAAGCCCATCACCGTCGACCTCCCCCCTTCCGTCATCGTCGAAGTCCTCGAAGCCCCGCCCGCCGTGAAAGGCGACACGGCTGGCAATGTCCAGAAGACCGTGACCTGCGAAAACGGCCTCCAGGTCAACGTCCCGCTCTTCATCAAGCAGGGCGAGAAGATCAAGGTCAGCACCGAGAATAAAGAATACCTCGGTCGCGCCTAAGCCGCCCCGACAGGCGCAGCAGCGAACCCCGGCCAGCCGGGGTTCTTTTTTGGGCAAACCTGCCAACTTCATCCCCCTGCCCGGGAGTGCGTAGACCCGCAGGGATTCGAACCCCGACAAGGAGAACCAAAAACTCCTGTGCTACCATTACACCACGGGTCTGCGCACCCCGACTGAAGAGCGACTCACGGGTCGGAGTCAAGCGAGACCAAGGCGGGGTTGACGCTGGGGAGTCTCTGGCTCATTTCCCCTGTATGCCCGCCACCACCGCCAAGAAGCCGAAGTATCGTCGTATCGTGCTGAAAATCAGCGGCGAAGCGCTACGCAACGACGCCACGGGCGAAGCCATCGACAGCAAGGTCCTCGACCGCCTCGCCGAGGAGCTCCGCTCCATCCAGAAAATCGGCACCCAAGTCGCCGTCGTCGTCGGTGGCGGTAATATCTTTCGCGGCCTCGCCGGCGCCCGCGCCAATGGCACCGACCGCACGACGGGCGACAACATGGGCATGCTCGCCACGGTCATTAACGGACTCGCGCTCATGGACCGACTCGAAAAGGCCGGCCTCGAGTGTCGCGTGATGACCGCCATCCCGATGGACCGCATCGCCGAGCCTTTCATCCAGCGCCGGGCCACGCGTCACCTCGAGCGCGGCCGTATCGTCATCTTCGTCGCTGGCACGGGTAATCCGTATTGCACCACCGACTACGCCGCCGCGCTCCGCGCTAATGAAATCGGCGCCAATGCAATCCTCAAGGCCACCAAAGTCGACGGCGTCTACGACAAGGACCCGATGAAGCACAAAGACGCCAAACGCTACACGCGCGTCTCCCACGCCGAAGCCCTCCAGAAACGCCTCGGCGTGATGGATGCCGAAGCCTTCTCCCTCTGCGAAGCGAATAAGCTACCGATCATCGTGTTCTCGATGTCCGACAATGGCGCCGTGAAGAAAGCCGTCCTTGGCCAGCCCATCGGTACACTCGTCGCCTAAATTTCCAACCACCCACCCCACCCACATCAACTCTATGGATATCAAGAAAGTCATCGCCGACGGCGCCACCGCCATGAAAAAGGTTGTCGAACACACCCAGCACGAATTCGCCACGCTCCACACCGGTAAGGCCACCCCAAGTATGATCGAGAACATCCAGGTTCACGTGGAATCTTACGGCATGACGCAGCGCCTCAAGGACATGGCCGCCATCACCACCCCGGACGCCCAGACGATTGTCGTCCAGCCTTTCGACAAGGCCGTGATGGATGACATCCGCAAAGCCATCCAGGCCGCCAACGTCGGCATCAACCCCGTCCCGCAAGGCAACTTCATGCGCTGCCCCGTTCCCTCCCTCTCCGGCGAACGCCGCCTCGAACTCGCCAAGCGCGCCACCCAGATGGCCGAAGAAGGTAAGGTCCGCGTCCGCAACGCCCGCCGCGACTCCCTCGAAACCCTAAAGAAGGGCAACAAGGACAAGGTCGTCACCGATGATGACTTAAAGCGCTCCGAGAAAGAGATTCAGACGCACACCGACAACTTCACCAAAGAGATTGAGAAGCATCTCAAGGCGAAGGAATCCGACCTGACCGGCAACTAAGCCCCCTCCGGCGACACCCGACGGCGCTCCGCATCGGAACGCCGCCCTCCGACGCCGACTTTTTATTTCCATGAACATTCACGAATACCAAGCCAAAGAACTGTTCGCGCAGTTCGGCGTCGCTGTGCCCAAGGGCGTAGCGGTCAAATCCGCCGCCGAATTCGAAGGCGCCCTCACCAAGATCGACACCACTGGTGGCATCATGGTGAAATCCCAGATTCACGCCGGCGGCCGCGGCAAAGGCACTTTCACCGATGGCTTCAAGGGCGGCGTAAAATTCTCCCCGACCAAGGAAAAGGCGCTCGAAAACGCCAAGGCGATGCTCGGCAACACCCTCGTGACCGCCCAGACGGGCGAAGTCGGCCGCAAGGTCCAGACCATCTATTTCACCGAGGCCGCCAATCTCGGCAAACGCCCGGACGGCCGCGACGACGAGTACTACCTCGCCATCCTCCTCGACCGCGCCACTTCCTGCCCTGTCATCGTGGCCTCCACCGAAGGCGGCATGGAAATCGAGCACGTCGCCCACCACACGCCCGAGAAGATCTTCAAAGTGCACGTCGACCCCGCCGTCGGCCTCCAGGCCTTCCAGGCCCGCCAGATCGCCTTCTCGCTCGGCTTCTCCGGCGATCTCTTCAAGCAGTGTGTCACGCTCGTTACCAAACTCTACCAGTTCTACTGGGACAAGGATTGCGCGATGGTCGAAGTGAACCCGCTCTTGGTTACGAAGGAAGGCAAACTCCTCGCCCTCGACGCCAAGGTATCGTTCGATGACAACGCCCTCTTCCGTCACCCTGACGTAGTCGCCTTGCGCGACCTCAACGAAGAAGACGCCAAGGAAATCGAAGCCTCGAAATTCGGCCTCTCCTACATCGCCCTCGACGGCAATATCGCCTGCCTCGTCAACGGCGCCGGCCTCGCGATGTCCACGATGGATATCATCCAGCACTTCGGCGGTAGCCCGGCCAACTTCCTCGACGTCGGCGGCGGCGCGACGAAGGATCAGGTGACGGCGGCCTTCAAAATCATCCTCGGAGACGCCAACGTAAAGGGCATCCTGGTGAACATCTTCGGTGGCATCATGGACTGCAACGTGATCGCCACGGGCATCATCGAAGCGGTCAAGGAAACCGGCCTGAAGCTCCCCCTCGTGGTCCGTCTCGAAGGCAACAACGTCGAAGCCGGCAAGGCCACCCTCGCCGCTTCGGGTCTGACGATCGTGTCAGGCGATTCGATGGCCGACGCAGCCCAGAAGATCGTAAAGCTGGTCAACAACAAGTAATCCCTTACCGCACACTCTCATGTCTATTCTCGTTAAAGAAGATACCCGTATCCTCGTCCAAGGCATCACGGGCGACTTCGGTGCACGCCACGCCCGCCTCTCGCTTGATTACGGCTCCCAAGTCGTCGCCGGCGTCACTCCTGGCAAAGGCGGCCAGGTCTTCGAACACGCCGGCAAGAAGGTCCCGATCTTCAACACCGTCGCCGAAGCCGCCAAGCAAACCGGCGCCACGGTCTCCGCGATTTTCGTCCCCCCGCCCTTCGCGGCCGACGCCATTCTGGAGTGCTTCGACGCCGACCTCGACCTCGCCGTGGCCATCACGGAAGGCATCCCCGTCCGCGACATGGTGCGTGCCAAGCGCGCCATGGCCGGCCGCCGCACCCGCCTCATTGGCCCGAACTGCCCTGGCCTCGTGACCCCCGGTCGCGGCGACAAGTCCTCTGGCGGCTGCCGCATTGGCATCGCCCCGGGCTACATCCACAAGCGCGGCAACGTCGGCGTGGTCTCCCGCTCCGGCACCCTCACCTATGAGGCCGTCTGGCAGCTTACCTGCCGCGGCAAAGGTCAATCGACCTGCGTCGGCATCGGCGGCGATCCCGTCAACGGGACCTCGCACCTCGACGTCATTAAGCTCTTCAACGACGACCCGGAACCCGAAGCGATCATCATGATCGGCGAAATCGGCGGTAACGCCGAAGTCGAAGCCGCCCGCTGGATTAAGGCGCATTGCAAGAAGCCCGTCGCGGGTTTCATCGCCGGCGCCACCGCTCCGGCCGGTCGTCGCATGGGTCACGCCGGCGCCGTCATCGGCGGAGCCGAAGATACCGCCGCCGCGAAGATCAAGATCTTCGAGGAGTGCGGAATCTCGGTCGCAGCCACGCCGTCCGACATGGCCGACGCCCTCCTCCGCATCTGGAAGGGCTGAGCCAAACGACATCAAAACGTAACCTAAAGGCCATATAATATGGCCTTTTTCGTTTTACGGGAAAATCACGGAGCGCAAGTTAAGCAAACAACCCACGACAACCATGAACGACACCCCTCCGCCTTCCATTACTACCTCTACGCCAGCCACTGCTCCGAAGAGCCGCCTCACCTACATCCTTTTGGCCTGGTTCCTGGGTCTCTTTGGCGTGCACAACTTCTACTCCGGTCACAAGAAACACGGCTTCATCAAGCTTGGTCTCCTCGTCGCCTGCGGCCTCGGCCTCCTGGCCAACCCGATCTGGTGCATCATCGAGATGATCACCGTCAAGCAGGACTCTGAAGGCGTTAGCTTCAACTAAGCCCTGCCGCTTCAAATAAAAAGGCCGCTCAACTAGGCGGCCTTTTTTGTGCCCACCCTCCCACCGAACCTCCGCCCTTGATTTGGCTTTAACCCCCGCTCCACCCCGAGTACACCTAGTCTATGTGGTACTACGAACAGAACGGCAATCGCATCGGACCAGTCGACGAGGCCACCATGCGCTCCCTTATCGCCGACCGGACCATCTCCATCGATACGCTGGTCTGGACGAACGGCATGGCCAACTGGACCCCGCTCCAGCAAACCCAACTCGCTGCCGGACTGCCCGTCCCTCCGCCTTCGCTCTACGCATTACCCCAAGCCAATCATGGAACCGCCAAGGATCGCGTGGCCTACGTACTATTGGCCGTCTTCTTCGGCCATCTGGGTATACACAATTTCTTTGCTGGCTATAATTCCCGAGCCGTCACCCAGTTACTCATCTGCTTGCTGACTTGCGGGATCGGGGGCATCGGCACCTGGGTTTGGGCCATCATCGAAGCCTGCACGGTGGAACAGGATGCCAACGGCGTCCGCTTCAAGTAAGCTGGCCTGGGGGGGGCGTAAGTTATCCGGCTGGTCTCCGCCTAGCACTACCCTAGGTTAGGTCGCCTATGCGTGCCTACGCCTTGCTCGCACTCTTAACGCTCCTCGCCCTGCACGGCGCGGAGCAGCCGGCACACCAGATTCGGGTCGATGCCAGTGGCTTCGAATCCCGAGAGCAGGATATCGCCAAGGTCTGCCTATCAGCTATCGGGGAATTGCAGCAATGGTGCCCTGGACTACCGACCGAGAGCGTAGTCATCCAGCACGGCAGTCAGAATCCGATCACCCTCTTCCAGCGCAACCCGCAGGGGGAAATCGTCGTTAAATTAAATACGGGGAAGACCTTCTGGTCGCAATACGCCTACCAGATCGCGCATGAAATCTGCCATGTGCACTGCAGCTTTCGTGAAGGCCCCCGCGAGAACCTCTGGTTCGAAGAATCCATCTGTGAGACGGCCTCGCTCTTCTGCCTACGTGCCATGGCTAAAACCTGGCAGACCAAGCCTCCCTATCCGAACTGGGTCAGTTACGCCCCGGCCTTAGCCAAATATGCGGATGAGGTAATCGCCAAGCGCAGCTATAAGGCCGAATTCGAAACCAAAGGTCTGGCCAAGTTCTTCCGAGAGCATGAGCCGGAATTCCGAAGCAACGCCACCGACCGCCAACTAAACGGGGCCATCGCCTTGGCACTTCTCCCCTACTTTGAGGAGCAACCCACCCGCTGGGCTGCCCTGCACTGGCTCAATGCCACCGCTCGCCCTGACAACGAATCGTTCAGCGCTTACCTGAAGCGCTGGGGACAAAATACTCCCGCCGAGCACCAGGAGACGGTGCGAGGTCTCCAAAAGCTCTTTGGGCTCTGAATAAAAAGGCCGCCCAGCAGGCGGCCTTTTTATTAACGCAGGCTACAGCTTACTTCCCAGCGACGTAAGCGAGGCCGCCGGCGGTCTTGGCCACGGAGTCGGCACCTTCGAGGAGATCGGCAATCGGGTCCCACTTGCCATTGACGAGGCCATCACGGGCGGAGGCGGCAATGTCAGCCTTCCAGCTCTTAGCACCAGCGGAGACGGTCAGGTTCGCGACGTCGACGGTGACCTCAACGTTCGGATTGGCGCGCACAAACGCATCGCACTCGGCGAGGTCTTCCTTGGAAAGGGTCAAGCAAGGTACCCCGAGCGTGGTGGAGTTACCGAAGAAGATCTCCGCGAAGCTGCCGCCGACGAAGGCCGTGAAACCGAAGCGCCAAAGCGACTGCGGGGCGTGCTCGCGAGAACTTCCGCAGCCGAAGTTGAAGCCAACGACCATCACGCCCTGTTTAGCGGCGGCGATGCGGGCGGCCTGGGCCGAATTCATCGGGTGCGCGCGCTCCTTGCCGTCGGGACCGGTACGCTCATCGCGGAAGGCGTGTTCGCCGAGACCGTCGAAGGTCACACAGCGGAGGAAGCGCGCGGGGATGATGCGGTCGGTATCGATGTCATCGCCGGGGACGGCGAGGGCGAGGGCTTTGACCTGAGTGATTTGGGCGAGGGACATGGCGGTTTGAAAGATTAGGCGGCGACGGGGCGACGGATGACGCAGACCGGCATCACGAGCGCGGCAGCCAGCGAGGCGAGGCGTTCTTCAGCGATCGAAATGGCAATCGTCTCATCGGCGAAGAGCAGCGCATGACCGTCGACGACCCACGGCAGGGTCACCGTGCACACGGGCTTACCGTCGTAATGGGCGTCGACGCGCACGTCGCGCTGACAGGCGAGTCCTTCGGCCGAGCAGGCTGCGGCGACGGCATCGCCCTGGGCGATGCGTTCGAGGACGCGGTCGACTGGCTCGGAGGTGGACATCAGACCTTGAAGACTTCGCGGGCGTCGGAAACCACGCCCGTGATTGCCGCGGCGGCGACCATGAGCGGGCTCATGAGCACGGTACGACCGGTCTGGGAGCCCTGGCGGCCCTTGAAGTTACGGTTCGAGGAGCTGGCGCAGAGCTGGTCGCCGACAAGCTTGTCGGGATTCATCGCGAGGCACATCGAGCAACCCGCGCCGCGCCATTCGAAGCCGGCTTCGATGTAGATCTTATCGAGGCCTTCGTGGACAGCCTGAATGGCGGTGAGCTGCGAGCCGGGGACGACGATCGCCTTAACGCTCGGGCTAACCTTGCGGCCCTTGAGGTACTTGGCGACTTCGCGAAGGTCGGAGATGCGGCCGTTGGTGCAGGAGCCGAGGAAGCAGACATCGACCTTGGTACCCTTGATCGGGGTGTTCGGCGCCAGCTTCATGTGGGCGTAGGCGTCTTCGGCCGTCTGGCGGTCAGCGGCATTGAGGGTCTCGAGCGCCGGCATCTTCTCGTCGATGAACACGGCCTGTCCCGGGGTGATCCCCCAGGTGACGGTCGGACGGATATCCTCTGCCTTGAAGGGCTTGACGTCGTCATACTGGCAGCCGGGATCTGATGCGAACGACGCCCAGCGCGCCACGGCGGCATCCCAATCGGCGGCCTTCGGCGCGAAGGGCTTACCCTTGATGTAATCGAAAGTCTTCTGGTCCGGATTGACGTACCCGCAACGGGCGCCGCCTTCGATGGACATATTACAGACGGTCATGCGCTCCTCAAGGGAGAAGCCGTCGAAGGTCGTGCCAGCGTATTCGTAAGCGTAGCCAATGCCGCCATTGACGCCGAGCACGCGGATGATGTGCAGGATGACGTCCTTGGCGTAGACTCCGGGGGCGAGCTTGCCGTTAACCTCGATGCGCCGGACCTTGAGGGGGCTGAGGGCGAGAGTCTGGGTCGCGAGGACGTCGCGGACCTGCGTGGTGCCGATACCGAAGGCGATCGCGCCGAACGCGCCGTGGGTGGCGGTATGGGAGTCGCCGCAGGCGATCGTGGTGCCGGGCTGGGTGATGCCCTGCTCCGGACCGACCATGTGGACGATGCCCTGGGTACCAGTCGTGGTGTCGAAGAAGCGGATGCCGTAGTCCTTGGTATTCTTACGGAGGGCCTCGATCATCTCTTGGGCGATCGGGTCGGAATAGGGCTCCTTGAGCTCGTTGGTCGGGACGATGTGGTCGACCGTGGCGAAGGTGCGCTGGGGGAACTTCACCTTGAGGCCGAGGTCCCGGAGCATGCCGAATGCCTGGGGGCTCGTCACCTCATGGATGAGGTGCGTGCCGATGAACAATTGGGTCTGCCCATTAGGCAGCTTGCGCACCGTATGCGCTTCCCAAACTTTCTGGAACAGGGTCTTGGCCATCTGTGTAAAAGGTGAAGGGTCAACGTAGGAAGGGACAAGGGCTGGTCAATCCCGCAGGCAAGACGGGGGCGGGCATATTTGGCGATAAAACACCTGCCGCCAGGGGGCACCCACCGCCGTGTCTTGACCCGCTCGCCCCTCCCCTTCCATCCTCCACCCATGGCCCGCACGCTCACCCTCAGCTTCTCCTGCCCCGACACCAGCGGCATCGTGGCCGAGGTGTCCGCGTTCGTCGCCGGCCATAAGGGTTGGATCACGGAAGCCAGCCAGCACACCGAGCACGAGCTCTCCCGCTTCTTCATGCGCATGGAGATCCGGGCCGAATCCCTCGACTTCCCGGCAGGCGAATTCGCCCAACGCTTCGCCCCTCTGGCCAAAAAGTTCGCGATGGATTGGAAGGTTTCCGACTCCGACCAGCCTCGCCGCGTCGTCCTGCTCTGCTCCAAACAGGAACACTGCCTCTACGACCTGCTCGCCCGTCA
>CAISXT010000009.1 GCA_903889525.1 uncultured Opitutia bacterium
AAGTCCGATAAGAGCGATTTCCGCATCGATAATCTTTCCCGCAAGGTTGGCATGGAAAACACGTCGCAGTGGCGTGAGATTGTCGAACGCATCAGCTCTGGCGAAATGCCGCCGAAGAAAGAGAAGAAGCGCCCCTCCGCCGAAGAGAGTAACTACGTGGTCGACTGGCTTTCGGGTCGTCTCCTTGAAGGTGAATCCGCCCGCCTCGCCGCCCGCGGTCCGGTGAACTACAATCGCCTCACCCGCGATGAGTACGTGAACACGATCCGCGATTTACTTGGCGTGCAGTTCGATGCCGCTGATCCCGGAGGTCTCCTTGAAGACGCCGAGTGGCATGGCTTCGAGCGCCTCGGCTCAGTGATGACGCTGTCGCCTTCTAATATCGAGAAATACCTCGCCGCCGCCGAACTCGTGCTCAACGAGGCCTACCCCGTTAAAAAGACCCCGCCGATGTCCGGCACGAAACGGACCTATGTCGAATCGCAAATCAGCGAGCCGCACCGCACCATCCTGAAGGAGCGCGGTCTCTTTGATAAGATCCGCAACGAGATGTGGCCGGGCGATCTTTTCCGCTATTCCAATCTCGAAAATAATCCCGCCATGGTGCTCGAGCCCGGCGTCTACGAGATTAGCTACACGCTCAGCGGCCTGCGCGCTCCGGGTTCCCGCCCGCCCCGCATACTTGTCTATGAGGAGAAGCTCGATCGCGTGCTCCATGAGCAAGACGTGATCGCCCCCGAAGATAAGCCCACCACGGTCACCTTCCGCGCCCACTTGCCGAAAGGCCGACCGACGATTCATGTCATCAACGACATCCCTGGCCCATCCAACCTCCCTCGCTCGGGTCGCCATGGTAATAAGCCCTTCATCAGCACCAAAGAAGGCCGCATTCCCTGGCAGGTGAAGTTGACGGATGAGCAGGGGCAGCCCCGCTATTCGTTCCTGATCCTCGACACGATTTCATGGCGCGGCCCGATCATTGAAGATGATGTGGCGAAGCGCCGCGCGGAATACATGCCGGCCCCCACCACCGACCTCGCCCAGGTCCGCGAGGGTTTCACCCGCATGGCCCGCCGTGCTTTCCGTCGCCCAGTCAGCGAACAGGAAATCGAGCGCTATGTCGGTATCGTGAAGGCCGAACTGGCTTCCGGTGAGAAATTCCCCGACGCGGTCAAGGTCGGCATGCTTTCCATCCTCTGTTCGAAGAGTTTCCTGTTCATCACCGAGGGTGACCCGGAGACCAAGCGCAAGACGCTCAATGATTGGGAGCTCGCCACGCGTCTCTCGTATTTCCTCTGGAGCACGATGCCCGACGACGAGCTGCTCGCCGCCGCCGAACAGGGTAAGCTGCGCGATAAGACCGAACTCAGCCGCCAGACGGCCCGCCTCCTCGCCGACCCGCGCTCCCAGCGCTTTACGGATTCCTTCGCCAATCAGTGGCTGCAACTCCGCAAGGTGGGCCGCTTCCCGCCCGACAAGAAGCTCTACCCCGATTACGACGCTAACTTGGAGAAGAGTATGGTCGGCGAGACGAAGGCTTTCTTCCGCGAGGTCCTGCAGAGCGGCCTGACGCTCCGCGAGTTCATTAACTCCGATTGGACGATGATGAACGCCCGCATGGCCACATTCTACGGCCTGCCCGAAGGCGATCTACCGCGCGATGACTTCAAGCGCGTTACGCTCCCCCTCGATAGCCATCGCGGCGGCCTGCTCACTCAAGCAGCCATTCTTTCGCTGACGTCCGATGGCACGCGCCATCGCCCGGTGCATCGCGGCGTCTGGATTTCCGACTCAATCCTCGGTAAGGTGCCGCCACCCCCGCCCGCCAACGTCGAGCCCATCCCGACGAACGCCGTCGCCGGCACGAAAGTCTCCCTCCGCACGAAACTGGAAGCCCATATCCACGACCCGCGCTGCGCGGCGTGTCACGCCCGCATGGACCCGCTCGGCTTAGCTTTCGAAAACTTCGATGCCATCGGCCGCTGGCGCACGGAGGAGACCATTGAAGGGGAGGGTGCCAACCCGAAGGTAAATCCAGCTGGCAAGTTCCTGGACGGCCGTGCTTATGAGAACCCGGAACAGTTCAAGGCTTTGCTGGGCGACAAAATCGATTCCTTCAATCTGGCCTTCATTGAGAAGCTCGCCACCTACGGCCTGCGTCGCGCCCCGACGTTTGCCGACCGCGAAGCCCTCGCCCGCCTCGCCCAGGTCAGTAAGGAGAAGAACTACCGCCTCCGCGATATCGTCGATGCCTTCGTCGTCTCGGATCTCTTCGCCCAGCGTTAATCATTTATAACAAAACCCCGCACCCACCCATTCTCATGTCTAACCTCAATCTTAACAAGTGGCGCATCAGCCGTCGCCAGATGCTCCGCGGCCTCGGCGCCACAATCGCCCTCCCGTTGCTGGATTGCATGGCGGCCTTGCCTTCCGACCCCAAGCCGGCGGCCAAGCCGAAGCGCAGCGTCTTCCTCTACATCCCGAACGGGGT
>CAISXT010000010.1 GCA_903889525.1 uncultured Opitutia bacterium
GCGCCGCCCGTTACCATTCACCCTCGTACCCGATTTGGCGTTCCCAGGGACCGGACAGGCCTTGTCACCTCAAGAAGGCATGAAGGCCGTCGCGCGTTTCATCGAACAATTTCCGGTCGATGGCCCCATCCGCCTCGAATCCGATATCATCCGAACCTATCCGCACGGCACCTTGGCGGCACATGTGCTGGGCTACGTGAAAGATTCTGCCGAACTCCCGCCCAATGTCGATGACCTCGCCGAAACCAAAATGGATTCACTGCAGAAGCTCCATTATACCGGCAAGAAGGGAGCCGCCGGCATCGAGGAAACGCAGGATGAGCTTTTACGTGGCAACAGCGGATGGGAACTCTGGACCAAAACTTCCGCTGGGTATAACCAGAGTCGGCTGCAGATCAGCGAGCCGCGCCAAGGTTCGTCGGCTAAGCTATCGCTCGACTGGCGCATCCAAGCCGCCGCGGAATCCGCCCTCAGCAAGATTCGGGACACTCAAGCCACCGTCCTCCCTGGCGCAGCGGTCATGATGGACGTCAATACGGGGGAGATTCTCGCGCTCGCCAGCCAACCCACCTTCGACCCAAACCGCCTAGCCGACCATGTGAGCTACGCCTATTACGAGGAGATTGAGAAATCGGGAGGCTGGATGAATCGATCTATCCAAGGCCTCTACGCCCCCGGCTCGACCTTCAAAATCATCACGGCCGTGGCTGGAATGCGTAATAAAATCATCGATTGGGATGACATCCTGGAATGCGGCCCCAGCTTTCGCGTAGGCAATCGTGATTTCCCGGAACACGAGCCGAACGGCTATGGGCAAGTCGACCTCGAGAAGATGCTATCGATCTCCTGCAATGTTTGGAATTACCAGGTCGGTATCCGCACAGGTGTCGATAATCTCGCGGCGGAAGCACGTCGATTCGGCCTCAATGCACCGCTCCTTAAGACCATGGGGGAAATCAATGGCGACCTAAATAAGGAAAGCACCGCCCTGCCCTCCCCCGCAGATCGCGGTTTAGTTGTCCCCGACCAAGTCTATAAAACCCGCATCGGGCAAGGTCGATGGACTGACGGAGACACGGCCAACTTAGCCATCGGGCAAGGCTACCTTCTCACCACCCCACTGCACATGGCCTGCGTCGCCGCGTCAGTGGCGCGCGCCGAAACCCGGACGACTCCCTACATTATTCATGACCCCAAGCGCGACGGGATCCATCAGGGCTCACAACCGATCGGCCTGACCGGTCCACAAATGACCGCCATGCGGGCCGGCTTAGAAAGTTGCGTAGAGGGAGGCACGGCAAAATTGGGCAAAATACCCGGCCTACCCTATGCAGCCAAAACTGGTACCGCGGAATATTTTAAAGACGGGAAGAAAGCCCACCTTGCATGGATGATCGGCTACGCCCCGGCGGATAAGCCCGCCGTCGCTTTCTGCGTACTCGTTGAAGGCCAACTCGACACCAGCACTTGGGGCGGAAAAACCGCTGGCCCCGTCGCCCGCGAAATGATTCTCGCTTGGGCGGACACGCTCGCCAAAGAAGCACCCAAAGCAGTCAGCGAAGAACCAGGCCGTTAAGCGCGAATCAGCACGGGTGTGCCGACGCGGACGGCTTCAAACAGCTGGATGACATCGGGGTCGGATAGAAGCACGCATCCATGGCTATTCGGCGTCCCCAGCCTGGCGACCTGATTGGTCCCATGGATATAAACGAAGCGTCGACGGGTATCGACCGCACGCCCCTGCACATCGGTCCCCAGATTCAGCCCGGCTTCAAGTCCGCTCAACCACAGGATTCTCGATGTTATCAGATTATCATCCGGCTGCGGCCATTCAGCAGAAAGCTTGCCCGTGGGTTGCCGGGCCTTGAAAACCATCCCAGCCGAGGCCCCCGCGCCGATAAGCTCGCAGACCTCATGTAATCCCTCCGGGGTCTGGTGCGAATCTTGGACACACCCCACGCCCGCCCGGGCGGTGCTGACCACATAGCAATGGCACGTAACCCCGTTGAAATGCCATAGTTTTTGCTGGTCAATCGACACAACGATGCAATGTTCTGCGGGAGGTAAACCCAGCCCGGACAGGCGCTCGGCAACCTCCTTCTTTAAACCTAACTCAAATTCAGAATATGGCATATCGTATCGGCATCGTGGGCGTGACAGGCGCGGTGGGTCAAGAACTGCTGGCACTGATGGCCAAGCGGAGCTTCCCAGTCGCAGAACTACGTCCCCTCGCTTCCGCCCGTTCCGCCGGCTCCAAGGTTACCTACGCGGGCCGCGAATGGACGGTCCAAGAAGCCAAGCCCGAGGCCTTCGAGGGGCTCGATTTCGCCATCTTCAGTGCAGGGGGATCCATCTCCCAGGCCTTGGCCCCGGAAGCCGTCAAGCGAGGCTGCATCGTCATCGATAACAGCTCCGCCTTCCGCATGCTCCCTGAGGTCCCGCTCGTGGTGCCAGAAATCAACGGCCACCATCTGGCCAACCACCAAGGCATCATCGCCAACCCCAACTGCTCGACAGCGATCGCCTTGATGGGGCTTTACCCCCTGCACCTCGCTTTCGGTTTAAAGAAGTTCTTTGCCTCCACGTACCAAGCCGTCTCGGGCACCGGCGCCGAAGCGATGCGCGAACTCGACGGGCAAGCTCGCGCTTGGGCCAAGGGGGAAACTCTTCCGGCCAAAGTCTATCCGCACACGATTAATTTCAATGTCATCCCTCAGGTGGACTCTTTCCTCGAGGATGGCTACACCAAGGAGGAGATGAAGATGCTCAACGAAGGCCGCAAGATCATGGATCTCCCTGGACTCAAAGTGAGCACCACCTGTGTGCGCGTTCCGGTCTTCCGTGCCCACTCCATCGCTATCAGCGCTGAATTCGAACGCCCCGTCGACATCGCCGTTGCCCGTCAAGCCATCTCGGCCTTCCCCGGCGCGGAACTCTGCGACGATCCGGCTAACAAGAAATATCCGATGCCCCTCGATTACGCGGGCAAGGAAAAGTGCGGCGTGGGGCGAATCCGCAAGGACTCCCTTTTTGACAACGGTCTCTCCCTGTGGATTTCCGGTGACCAGCTCTGGAAAGGTGCAGCGCTTAATGCGATTCAGATCGCCGAAGCACTCCATGCCCAAGGTCGGTTAGCCCGCCGCTCATAACCCATGGCCCGGAGCAACGATCGCGCGCCACGTCACGCCGACCTCCTTCGGCCGCTGAAGCTTTACGATGAAGGCGACATCCCCGCCCTGCTGAAGGACGTGAAGGACCCCTTGATTCTCGTCCTCGACGGCGTCCAGGACCCTCATAACTTGGGAGCGTGTCTCCGTAACGCCGATTGTGCCGGTTGCACCTTCGTGATTATCACCCGCAAAAACTCCGCGCCTGTCACCGAGACCGTCCGCAAAGTTGCTGTCGGGGCAGCCGAGACGATGCCTATCGTCCAGGCCAACAACCTCCGGAATGCACTCGGCAAGCTCAAGGATGCGGGCGTTTGGATTGCGGGTACCTCTGACCACAAAGCCAGCCAGTCCTTATTTGCGGCCAAACTGACTGGCCCGCTGGCCTTCATTCTCGGCGCCGAGGGCGACGGAATCCGTCACCTGACCGCCGAGACCTGTGATTTCCTCCTCCGCATCCCGATGCTCGGGAGCGTCCCCTGCCTCAATGTCTCGGTCTCCGCGGGCGTCTGCCTTTTTGAGGCCGTGCGACAACGCGGCCACCGCTGAGGTTCAATTTTTCTTTACCCACGCCGCTGGGCGTGTCGTAATTGCACCGTTCGGTTGGCCGGATAGCTCAATGGTAGAGCAGTTGACTTTTAATCAATTGGTTCCGGGTTCGAGTCCCGGTCCGGCCACTTTGAACAATGCATTTTGCAAGCCTTCGGGCGTGTCCGTGAATTAAGTGCGTTTGCTCTTGAAATCCCGTCCGCGTCTTGCACTCATTCACGTCCCGCTGTCTGGCTGGATAGCTCAATGGTAGAGCAGTTGACTCTTAATCAATTGGTTCCGGGTTCAAGTCCCGGTCCAGCCACCAGCGGGAA
>CAISXT010000011.1 GCA_903889525.1 uncultured Opitutia bacterium
TCGGCGATATCACCGATACCAAGTCGCGCGTCTCCCTCGCGAAGGCTTCGAAGCGTACCTACGGTGCGCTGACTTACCTTAACACCCGCCCGCGCACGACCTACCAGGCCAAGTTGCGTAATCTCAACCTGCGCATGCCCGGAGCAATCCTCATGCCCGGAGCAATCCTCATGCCCGGAGCAATCCTCATGCCGCTCTCCCGCAAGGAGATGGCCGGACGCGAATCGCACGGCGCTCCGGCGCATGGCGCCGAGCCTCACGCCAAATAATCCTTAAACGACTACCCGTCCCATGGCTCACGCCCACGACAGCTCTTCCGAGCGCCCCGCAATCCTCGATAGGGTTCGACCAGCCGAGCTCCCGCGCTCGCCGCTCATTCTTAATAATCGCGGCTTCCACTGGATCACCGACAAGGTTTGCACCATCGTCGAAGAGCCCACCCCGCTGTGGTGGAAGGTGACGTTCGCCGTCGCCCTTTTCATCGCCTCGTTCACTTTCGTCGGCCTCGGCTACCTTGTCTCGACGGGTACCGGTGCTTGGGGTCTGCGTTCGCCCGTGGGTTGGGGTTGGGCGATTGTTAACTTCGTGTTCTGGGTGGGTATCGGCCACGCTGGCACCCTGATTTCAGCGATTCTTTGCCTGCTCCGCCAGAAGTGGCGTACCTCGATTAATCGTGCCGCCGAAGCCATGACGATCTTCGCGGTCTGTTGCGCCGGTCTCTTCCCGCTGTTCCACGTCGGACGTGTTTGGTTCGCTTGGTGGCTCTTCCCGATTCCGAATCAGAACGGCATCTGGCCGCAGTTCCGCTCCCCGCTGGAGTGGGACGTCTTCGCCGTCTCGACTTACTTCACGGTCTCTACGCTCTTCTGGTACATGGGCATGATTCCGGATCTCGGTGCGATCCGTGACCGTGCGACGACCTGGTGGCGCAAGGCCTTCTATAGCTTGCTCGCGATGGGTTGGCGGGGCGGCAATCGCCAGTGGTCTAACTTCGAAATGGCCTACCTATTGCTCGCGGGCCTTTCCACGCCGCTGGTGCTTTCGGTGCACACCATCGTCTCGTTTGACTTCGCCGTGTCGAACGTCCCCGGCTGGCATACCACCATCTTCCCGCCATACTTCGTCGCCGGGGCTATCTTCTCCGGTTTCGCCATGGTGCTGACCCTGATGCTCCCGCTGCGCGCAATCTATCGCCTGCATGACGTCATCAATCAGTACCACATCGACAACATGTGTAAGATCATCTTGGCCACGGGCACGATGGTCGGCTACGCGTACGCGACGGAATTCTTCATCGCCGCTTACTCGGGTAATTCGTTCGAGAAGTTCGCCTTCGTGAATCGTGCCTTCGGGCAATACGCCTGGGCCTACTGGATCATGGTGTCCTGTAACGTGATTACCCCGCAGCTCTTCTGGTTCAAGAAGGTCCGGGAGAATCACTCCTTGGTCTGGATTATCTGCCTCTTCGTCAACGTCGGCATGTGGTTTGAACGCTTCGTGATTACCATCACCTCGCTCGCCAATGACTACCTGCCGTCCAGCTGGGGTTACTACAGCCCCACGATCGTGGATATCTTCACGTTCTTCGGCACCTTCGGCTTCTTCTCGGTTCTCTTCCTCCTCTTCGTCCGCTTCCTGCCTATGCTGCCTATGGCTGAGCTGAAGATGGTGGCGCCGCAGGCCGACCCACACGCCCATTGATCCCCGCCACTGAACCGACCATGAACGAACGCAACGAACGCATCCACGGCGTAGCCTGCACTTTCCGCCAGGTCTCCGACGTGTTCCACGCCGCGGAGCAGGTCCGCGATGCGGGCTGGAAGAACTGGGATGTGCACACCCCTTTCCCGATCCACGGGATGGATCAGGCTATGGGCCTGCCGCGCTCGCCCATCCCGCGCCTGACCCTGCTGGGGGGCATCACCGGCTTCATCTCCGGCTGTCTACTCACTTGGTATATGAATTCGTATGACTACCCGCTGATTGTCGGCGGCAAGCCTTACTGGAGTGTCATTTTCCCGTTCCCTGTGATTTACGAATGCACGATTCTGTTCGCGGCCTTCGGCACGTTCTTCGGCCAGTTTATCTTCAATCGTCTGCCGCACCACCATCACCCGCTGTTCGATCTCCCGCAGTTCAGCCGGGTCTCCGATGACACGTTCATGATCGTGCTTGAGGCGCGGGATCCACAATTCCATCTCGATGAGTCGCGCAACTTCCTCCTGTCCCTCGGCGGTCAGGAAATCACCGTCATCCGCGACTAATCCGCAACCATGAGCCGTTATCTCTCATTCCTCGCCGTGGCGGTTATCGCCATGATCAGCTTCCTCGGATTCCAAGGTAAGAAGTCCAAGGACACGCCCGTCTATGTCTTCGACGACATGGACTACCAGTCGAAGTATAAAGCCCAAGGGGAGAATAAGTTCTTCAAGGACGGTCGGGATGCCCGCCCTCCGGTGGCAGGCACGGTCGCTCGCGGCGATGCCCTCGAGCCGGCCAAGGTCTTCGCGGCGGAGTTCCGCCGTGCCGAATCCCTTAACCCTTCCTTCGTGACGGGTAAGGACGCCAAGGGCGCCTTCCTTGTTGGCTTCCCAGTGAAGTCGCTGACCGTCCTCGCTGGTGGTGAGCTCGAGCGATTCAACATCGACGCCAAGACCCTCGCGCTAGGCCAAGCCAAATTCCAGATTTACTGTGCGGTGTGCCACGGGGCGGCCGGTGATGGGAACGGCATCATGAAGGTGCGTAATACCCTCCCGGGGGATGTGGCCATCGTGACGATTGCCAACCTCCACACCCCGCTCATCCGGGCTTACCCGAACGGGCAGATTTTCGACGTCATCACCAACGGCAAGAACACCATGATGGGTTACGGCGATAAGCTGTCCCCGGAAGAACGCTGGGCGGTCGCCGCCTATGTGCGGGCGTTGCAGCTCTCCCAGAACTGCCCCGCCGATCTCGCCCCCCCCGCCGTGAAGGCCCAAATCAAGTAATTCAAACATGAGAGACTCCTCCATGCCGCACGCCCTGACCGATCACTGGAAGAAATTCCTGGTCGCTGGCGTCGTCGCCCTCGCGGTCGTCTGGTGCTTCGCCTTCAATGGCGTTAGCCACGGTGATTATCGCCAAGGCCTGTCTGTGCTCGTCGGCGCGATGTTCTGGATTTCGATCCTCATCGGCATGCTGATGTTGACGATGATCACTCGCGTCTTTGACGCCGGCTGGGCTCCGCTCATCCGCCGTAACTGGGAGCACATGCTCATTGCGTTGCCAATCCTGATCATCATCGGGATTGCGCCGCTGGCCTTTATTCCTGCTTCCCGCCACTTGCTCTGGGAATGGACCAACGCCGCCCACGTGCTGCCCAGCGGGCACATGGTCGGGGCTGACCCCATCCTGCAGGCCAAGAGCTGGTTCTTGAACGAGAATTTCTTCCTCGCTCGCATCGCCCTCTATACGGTGATCTTCGGCGTCCTCGCCGTGCTGCTGCGTCGCTGGTCCTTCGCCCAGGACACGGACCGCACCGCCCGGCACACCCATCGCCTGCACGCCGTCTCGGCGGTCGGCATCCCCCTCAGCGCCATCACGCTGACCATGCTCGCCTTCGACTTTCTGATGGCCCTGTCGTATCATTGGTTCTCCACCATGTACGGGGTGTGGTTCTTCGCTCTCTCCATCCGCCTCGCGTTGGCGGCCACGGTCATCCTGACCTACAAACTTTCCAATGGTGGCTGGCTCGACGGACTCCTCAATCAAGCCCACCGCCATGTGCTTGGCTGCCTGATGCTGGCGTTCACTGTCTTCTGGGCCTACATCAGTTTCTCCCAGTACTTCCTGATCTATACGGCGAACATCCCGGAAGAAACCTTCTGGTATAACATCCGTGAAATCGATGCTGTGACCGGCCTCAAGAGCGAATGGTGGGGCGTGTCGATGTACATGATCTTCGGCTTCTTCTTCCTGCCGTTCCTGTCCTTGCTTCCGTATCGCACTAAGATCGTTCCGGGCCGTCTGCTGACGGTGGCATGGATCATTGTCGCCGGTGCCTTGGCCGACCTCTGGTTTAATGCCTTGCCGCGCCAGATCACCCAAGCCGGCCTTACCAAATTCCCCGAAGGTTTCAGTGTGGCGCCTTTCCTGACTTCGTCGCTCTTCCTTGATTTGCTCGCGATCATTGGCTTCGGCGCCGTGGTCATCGCCATCTTCCTCTGGGGTGCCTCTAAGAACGAGACCATCCCGGTGCATGACCCCCGCATCCTCGAGTCCATCAACTACCATGAGTGATCAACCCTCTTCCGGGCGCCGCCCGCTGATTCCCGGCCAGATTGCCTCTTGGCTCGGCGCTATCTCCCTCGTCGCGGCCGCCCTGATTGCGACCGGCTACGCTTACACGCTCGTCCGCCGCGCTCCGGATGCCCTAACCGATCGCCGCAAGGCCCAGCAGAATCTGCGTGCTGAAACCGATAAGAAGGAACACGCTCTCCTTGCTGAACCCAGCCGCAACGCGGATGGCACTTACCGCATTTCCCTTGAGGATGCTCAAGCACTGATCGTTAAAGACTCCCAGGTCATCGCCAAGATCCAGGCTGGCGCTGCTCCCGCTGCTCCCGCTGCCGCTTACGTTGCTGGTCCGTTCGTCGCCGCCGATGCTGAACAGATGAAGCGCGGTGCCGCGGTCTACGCCCGCACCTGTATCGTTTGCCACCAGCCAACGGGGAAGGGCCTGCCGCCCGTGTTCCCTTCGATCGCGGAGACCCCGATTGTCGTCGGTAACCCTGAGCTACCCATTAAGTTTATCACGAATGGACTCATCGGGCCGATCACCGTCGGAGGTATGACTTTTAATAGCGCGATGCCTCCCGTTGCCGGCGTCAGTGATCAGGATATCGCCGATGTTCTCACCTACGTTCGCCAGAGTTTCGGCAACAAGGGGAACCCTGTCACCGTCGACCAAGTGAAGGCCGTGCGTGCCGCCAACGCCGCGCGCACCGCGATGTGGAATACCGCTGAACTCGGCCTCAAATAATCCCACACTTTTTTAAACCGATGACTCAGGATAATCGTTCCGGCCGCCCTCAGGGCCGTCCTTCCCCCGGAGAATCGCGCCTCTCGCGCGTCGAGGCTCAGCTCCGCGGGCCCTTCCTCCTCTTTTTCGTCTCCGCGGTAATCTGGCTGCTCGTTGCTTCCGTCCTTGGTCTGATCTCGGCTCTGCAGTTACGCGGTGTGAGTGGTGAGGTTTTTACCTTCGGCCATGTTTCCGCCGCTCAGCATAATCTCTTCATCTACGGGTGGGCGTTCAACGCCTTCTTCGCGATCAATCTCTGGCTGACTTCCCAGCTTGGTCGTTTCGAACTGCGTAATGCTTGGCTCGTCAGCTTGGGCGCGATCATTTGGAATGTGGCGCTGACTTACGGCGCATTGAGCATTTTCGCCGGCGACCTAAACGGCTTCAGCCTCCTGGAAATGCCCCGCACGGTCGGCCCGGTGCTCGCCGTAGCCTTCCTCCTCTCGGCGTTTTGGCCGATTGTGGCTTACGCGCAACGCCCCACGGGTCACTCCTTCGCCTCGCAGTGGTTTGTGGTCGGCGCTTCGTTTGTCTTTCCGTTGGCCTATCTCCTGGCTCAGTTGCTGGTGCTCTGGAATCCGGCTTCGGGCGTGGTTCAAGCGATTGCCCATAGCTGGTTTATCCAGAACCTCCTCTTGCTCTGGCTCGGGGGTTCCGCGCTGGCTGCGGTTTACTATTTCCTGCCGAAAGTGCTGGGGCGAAATATCACGGGCTACTACCTCGCGTCCGTCGCCTTCTGGACCTTCTTCCTGTTCGCCGGATGGACGGGGACGGCCAGTTTGCTCGGTAGCCCGATTCCCGTCTGGGTGCAGTCGGTGGGCGTAGTCGGTTCCGCTATGTTCCTGGTGTCCGTCATCATCACGGCCATTAATTTCCACGGGACGCTGTCCACCCAAAGCGGTTGGTCGCTTGCTTGGAATAGTACCACGCTCCGTTTTATCTCCCTCGGCGCAGTGGCCTTCACCCTCTATGGCGTGCTGAACGCCCTCTTCTCGTTCCGCGGCTTCAACGCCGTGGTGCGTTTTACCTCCTTCAGCGCAGGGCAGGAACAACTCCTGACTTACGCCTTTGCTTCGATGGTCATCTTCGGGTCGGCCTACTTCATTCTACCTCGACTGACTGGCTCACTCTGGCCTTCCACCAAACTCGTCCACCTGCACTTCTGGGCCACCGCGATTGGTGCACTCGGTTCCATCTCCGCTTCCTTGGCGGTGGGCTGGCAGTCTGGCAAGCAACTTGCCGACCCCGCCGTGCCCTATGCCCAGGTGCTGACGGCTTCGGCGGGACTCGCTTCCGCCAGCTTGATCTTCGCGATCCTCTTCCTCGTCGGCCACGTGGCCTTCGCGCTCAATGCTTTCGGCATGATCCTTAAATCCTCCGCCCCGGCTGTTGAAGGCCGCCACGACTAATCGGCACCCCCATGCAGAACCCTAAACTTCTCATTGCCGGCGTCTTTCTGACGGTCGCGCTACCCTTCGGAGCTCTTCTCCTTAGCTCGCAGGTGCAGCTTGGCGATCTTGCCCCTGCCCCCGAGGAAGAAGGCGGCGCGCTCTATCCTGCAACCGTCCCGGGACTCGCGGTCCAAGGTCGTGATGTTTACACTTCTCTCGGCTGTATCGCTTGCCACACCCAGCAGGTTCGTCCGAGCGGGCAGGGCAGTGATATCGCTCGCGGTTATGGCGATCGCCCTTCGGTCGCCCGCGACTACGTCTTGCAGTCTCACGTCCTTCTAGGCGATCGTCGCATTGGACCGGACCTCGCCAACTATGGTGCCCGGGTCGCTCCTACTCCTAAGGGCACCCAGACCGAGCCTGAGAAAGCTGCCGCACTCGCCAAGTCTCTCGCCGCGGTCCATGTCGCCATCCATCATGGCAACACGTTTGCGTTCCTCTATGAAGCGGATGCCAAGGGTGACTTTGCCCCCGAGCGTGCCGATGCCTTGGCCGCTTATCTCCTCTCCCTTCGGCAGGATTACAACTCCCCGGAAGCAAAATTAAAGAAGTGAACCCATGAACGACTCTAATCGTTATCCCGATAATAACCGTAACCGCCGGGGTCCGTCTGGCGCCGGCTCCGACGGCCTTTCCGACGGTCGTTTGGTGGAGGTTCACTCGCAACTGGCCCGCGATAAGGAGGAGCCTGTTCAGGGTTTCTCGCTGACGCCGATCTTCATCGTTTTCCTGTTCTGTGGTTTTGGTTTCTGGGCTGGTCTCTATCTCACCCGTAATTCCGGACAGTTCTCGGCTGGGGTCTTCGACCTCGATGCCCCCAAGTTGGCAACCTCGGGTGGTCCAGCCGTCTTCGAGCCGGATGCGGCCAAGGGCGAAAAACTGTTCATCATAAATTGCGCCGTCTGCCACCAGGCCACGGGGCTCGGCTTGGCTGGTGCGTTTCCCCCTCTGGCTGGTTCGCCCTGGGTGGGTGGCAATGGGGAGCGTATGATCAAGGCCATCCTCGCTGGTCTCGGCGGGGAGATTGAGGTCAAGGGTGCTAAGTATAACGGCGTCATGCCCAACGTGGGGGCGGGCTTATCGAACGCCCAAATCGCCAACATTGCCAGTTATGTCCGTCAGGCTTGGGGTAATACGGCTGAGCCAATTATGGACACGAAGGTAGCGGAAGTGCGCAAAGCCCTCGCGGATCGGAAGTCGCCTTACACGGCCGCGGAATTGCTTAAGGAAAACCCGCTCGAAGCCAAATAGGCCGCTACGCCAGTAGTAAGTATATAAAAAGGCCCAGGAGTAATCCTGGGCCTTTTTGTTGCCGTTTGAACGAAGGGCTTAGGCCGGGGCGTCCGAATGCTTGCGGATGAAGGCGGCGATATCGCCCTTGGGGCGTGCGCCGACCATCTTGTCCACCACGACGCCGTTCTTGAAGAGGAAAAGGGCCGGGATGGAGTTGACGCCAAGTTTTTGGGCGAGGGCCTGATTGGTGTCCACGTCGACCTTGGTGATTTTCACGAGCCCTTTCATCTCGTCAGCGAGCTGATCCAGCACCGGGCCGATCTGCTTGCAAGGGCCGCACCAAGTGGCCCAGAAGTCCACTAAGACGGGGACGGTTGACGAGCTGATGGTCGCGTCAAAACTAGCGTTATCGAGATTGGTGATGAGATCAGATGCCATGAAAGATACTTAACCTTTGGATTTAAACTCCAAGAAGAGGAGGACTGCACCGACAACGGAAGCCGCAAGGGCGATGAGGTCAACTGCGCCTCCAAAATTCCCGACGTTCTTATTGATGGGCTGGACTTGGCGGGGCACGGCGCCCGCAGGTGCAGGGCTCGTCGGAATGGCGGCAGCGCCGGGCGGATTCTCCGGGGTCGAAGCCGTGGGGGCGGGCGGAGGCGGCGGCACGAAGCCAGCGGGCTTCGCGAGTTTCAGCTTAGGGGCCTGAGGCGCAGCGTTCTCACCGTCGGAAGGAGGGGGTGGAGGAGGGGGCAGCTCGTTACTCATGGGGGAGAGGTATACAAATCTTGCGAAAGTGGTGAGTCAATCCGTCTGTGCCCCTTTTTAGACGTCACTTCCCCTCGTGCTTCCGCAGGAGCTCGGCGACTTCTTCCGGGTGGGCATCGCTCAAGGTCCGCCCCTTACGGCTGAGGTCTTCGGTGGTCTTGATGACGATTTCCGTCATGCGGTCGTGGGTCGTCTCGGAGCCGCCCACGAGGTTGAAGCCTTCGCCGCGCGTGATGCGCTTATGCTGATCCGGAGCGTCGAACCCGATTCCCAGGAGGTGGTTGTGAGCTCGCTTGGCTTTGGCCATGATTCAATGCTGGTCCAAATGGCCTCTTTTTCAAGCCAACGGCTTAGTTGGTGCCTTCAGTTGGCGCATCGAACTCCGAGCGACCATCACCGGCTTCGCCAGCATGGGGTGCGGAAACCAGGTCCGCCTGGGAGCAGTTAATCTCCGCAAAGGCCGTGTCCTGCTCTAATTTGAGCTTACCTAGACGCGCGAGTTCGAGGCAGGCCAGAAAGGTTGCGATAAGGTAGCCGATAGTCGGGCGCTCGGGTAGCAGGCTGGTGAAGGTAAAGGTGCTCTCGGCTTCCAGGCGGGCGAGAATCGACTCCATGCGGTCGGAGACGGTGACGATCTCGGAGCTGATATTCCCTGGCTGGATGCGTTCGGCCAGTCGGCGCAGCACCAGATTAAAGACATTCCATAACTCGATGCGATCGGCCGGAGCGACCGGGCGGATGACGGCATCCTCGCCTTGCGGTTGCAGGACATACCGGCTGAGAAGGCCTTGCCGGTCGTCAACCAGGCCGCGGATGATGGCGGCGGTTTCCTTGACGCGCTTATATTGGATGAGCTGTTGTACCAAGGCCCAGCGTGGGTCCTGGCCTTCTTCCGTGGCGGCGACTTCTTCTTCCGGACGGCTTTCCACGGGGAGGAGCATGCGGCTCTTGATGTACATGAGCGTCGCCGCCATCACGAAGAAATCGCCTGCCAGTTCGAGATTATCCTTCTCCTGCGTGCGCAGGATATGGAGATACTGCAGCGTGACTTTCTCGATGGGGATATCGTAGATATCGATCTCGTTCTTCCGGATGAGGAAGAGCAGGAGGTCTAGGGGCCCTTCAAAGACGTCGAGATGGATGGGGAGGTCGGAAGGCGGCAGAATGCCGTCCTCGGGGACGCTGGGCGTTGCTGGGGCGGAATCCGTCACAGCTCAGAACTTGAACAAAGTGGCCCGCAGGTGGAAGCCCAATGAGTTGTGGCCGCCGTTGAGGGGGTCGAGCCGTTGGTCGATGCCGTATTCTAGCTCCCAGGAGTTACCGATGCGCTGGACGAGCCCGATGGTCTCATAGGACGCTTGTTTGGCGAGGGCGTCGTAATTGAGTCCGGCGACCAGTGAGAAAATCGAATTCAGGCGAACA
>CAISXT010000012.1 GCA_903889525.1 uncultured Opitutia bacterium
ATCCTCCGCTCCATGGGAGCCACCCTGGCTCTCCCCGGCCTCTGCTCACTCAGTGCGAAGGCCCTCAGTGGCAATCCTACCGTGCAGGTCGCCAAAGGGGCCGGCATCGGCGCCCGCCGCTTCGTGGCGATCGGCAACCTCCTCGGATTCCAGACCAAGCAGCTCTTCCCGACCACCACCGGACGCGACTTTGAGAAGACAACCCTCCTCGAGCCCCTCTGGGAGCAGCGCGAACGGATGACCGTTTTCCGCGGCCTCGACCACGGCGTCAAAGGCGGCCACTTCGCAGTGCATTCATTCCTCTCCGGTGTGTTGAATTCCGAGGCCCAGAACCGTCCGAGCGGCAACGTCTCGCTCGATCAGTTCCTGGCCGAAGAGATCGGCCACCAGACCCGCTTCCCCTCGCTCACCGTCGGCTCCGAAGGCGGCATCCACGGCGGTTGCCAGCTCGCCTGGACGAAGGCCGGCGTGCGCGTGCCGCCGATCACCAACCCGGCCGAACTCTTCGACAAGCTCTTCGCCAGCGACTCCGCCGAGCGTCGCACGCGGCGCGAGCAGGAAAACCACGTGCAGGCCTCGATCCTCGATTCCGTGCGCGAGGAGGCGAAGCGCCTCTCGGGACAGGTCAACCAAGAGGACAAGGCCAAGCTCGAAGAGTATTTCACTTCGGTACGCGACGTCGAGAAGCGCCTCGAACTGCGCCAGCGCTGGACCCATCTCCCGAAACCGGCGGCGCCCTTCGCCAAGCCGGCCAACCGCAACGCGGTTGACGACCTACCGCTCCTGTACGAGCTCATCGCACTCGCCCTGCAGACCGACAGCACCCGGATCGCCACGCTGGAAATTGGCGGTGACTTCCTGCCCCAGAACCTCGGCATCAAGAAGGACTACCACGGCCTCTCCCACCACGGCAACGACCCCGAGTCCATCGCCTCCCTCATCACCCTGGAGCGTTATCAGGTCGCGCAATACGCCAAATTCGTCGGCCGCCTCACGCAGATGAAGGACGGCGAGGGCACGCTACTCGACTCCACCACCGTACTGTTCGGCAGCGGTATGGGCGATGCGAACTCCCACCGCAATACCGACCTGCCGATCTTCCTCGCTGGCGGCGGCTACAAGCATGGCAGCTTCCGCGAAGTCGCACGCGAGGTGAAGCACAAGGTACCGCTCTGCAACCTCTTCGTCGACATCGCCCAGAAGATGGGCGTCGAGACGCACGCCTTCGGTAGCAGCACTGGACGGTTCGCCTGATCCGGACACCGGACCTCTGTCGTGACGTCGATACCGGCATTCCGAAACCTGCTGGTCGTCTCCGCAGTCCTTGCGGTCGCCCCCATGCAGGCCGCCGAGACGCCGACGAAGTCCGTCGAACAGTTCCTGGGCCGCTATTGCCTGGAGTGCCACGATGCCGACGCCCATAAGGGCGACCGGGTTTTCGACAAATTCGCGTTGCCGTTGAAGACGCTGCCCAAGGTGATTGAGGCGCGCGAGATCATCGACCAGCTGACGCTGCGCGACATGCCGCCGAAGAAGGCCGACCAGCCGACCGACGATGAGCGCCTCGTGGCGATCCGCTCCCTGCGTGACGGCACCGCGGCGGCCGAGACTTCGCTGCAGGGTACCGGTTCACGCACCGTCCTGCGCAGACTCTCTAACCGCGAGTATGAGAATACGCTCGCGACCTTGTTCGGTCGCCGCATCGACACCCTCGGGCTGACCGCCGACTTCCCCAAGGAAAAGACTGCTCGCCACCTGGATACGATCGGACAGTCGCTGGTGACCTCTGGCTTCCTGGTCGATCAGTATTTCCTGTCCGCCAACCGACTCGTCGAAACCCGCCTCGGCAAGCCGGCCACCGCGCCGAAGACCTGGCGTTTCAACAAGAACTTCGTCCAGTACGAGGAGCTTTACGGTTCGCACAAAAGCACCTTCAACTTCCGCTACCTGAACCTCTACGAGCAGCCGAACACCGACACGCGTCAGGGTGGCTACGGCCATATCGAGGACTTTAAGCAAGGCGTGCCGATCTCTGGCCTCTACGACCTCGAGGTCGAGGCGACGGCGATGCACCGTGACACCCATTACGACCCCACCATCTTCGGCATCGATCTGTCGGAGCCATTCATCCTCGGCGTCGTGCCGGGCGACGTCACGAAGGGCCACATCCATTATCCGCAGGCCATCGAGCCGCTCCTCGCCAGCAGCGTGGTGCCCGACAACACGCCGACCCGGCTGAAGTTCCGCGTCTGGCTCGAGGCCGGCCAGACCCCTCGCTTCATCTTCCCGAACGGCCCCTACGAATCGCGCGCCTCGGTGCTCACGATCAATCGACGCTACAAAGATGAGTTCAAAGGACCGATCGGGTCCTCGGGCGTCGGCCGGGATAATATCCTCAAGGAAGGCAAACTGCCGCACATCCGCATCAGTGAGATCGTCGTGCAGGGCCCCGTACTCGAGCCCTCCGGCGGCGCCGAGGAAGTCGCGGTCTTCGGCGACAACGGCTTCCAACCCGACCGTGCACTCGACCAGCTTTTCGCGTTTGCGGCGAAAGCCTATCGACGCCCGCTACAGGACACCGACCGCACGCCGATTCGCAAAATGGTTGAGCAACGGCTCGCCGAAAAAGCCAGCCCACGACAGGCGGCGCTCGATGCCGTCAAACTCATCTTGTGCTCGCCTTCCTTCCTTTACTTGAGCGAGGTCACCCCGGAAAGCGAACGGCGCCTCAGGCCCCACGACCTCGCCAC
>CAISXT010000013.1 GCA_903889525.1 uncultured Opitutia bacterium
AGAAACTCGCAAGAGGTGCGCATCTCTGTCCGCGAACGGACGGCTGAGGACAGCCGTCCCAACCAGGGGTAGGTCAGGTTGATTGGTTGATTAGAGGAAGTGCTCTGCTCTCTCGAGGTCTTGGGTAGGGCGGGTTGTCCCCAACCCGCCGTTGACCAGATCGAGGACAGAAACTCGCAAGAGGTGCGCATCTCTGTCCGCGAACGGACGGCTGAGGACAGCCGTCCCAACCCTAATCGACGCAGCCCTCGATGCAGCCCTCAATGCAGTCGTCCATGCAGACATCGACTCAACACGCCGTCGCGTCCCTACCTCCTCAGCTTCCCCAACTTCTCCCCCGCCGCCCGTAATGTCTCTTCCTTCTTAGCGAAGTGGAAACGGATATAGCGATGCTCAGGCTCGCGGAAGAACGATGAGCCCGGCACACCGGCCACGCCGATTTCCTTGATCATCCATTCGGCGGCCGCGGTGTCGGTCTCGAAACCGAGCGGCGAAATATCGAGGAGCGAATAATAGGCGCCCTGCGGCTCGGTGAACTTCAGGCCAGTCTTGGCGAGAATCGAAGTAAAGAGCGTACGCTTGGCGGCGTAGAGCTGGCCGAGCCCGGCGTAATAGGAATCCGGCAATTCCAAGCCCGCCACGGCAGCCTCCTGTAGCGGGGCGGCGGCGCCTACGGTCAGGAAGTCATGCACCTTGCGGGCTTGCGCGATGACCTGCGGGGCAGCCTGCACATAGCCCAGCCGCCAGCCGGTAATCGAATAGGTCTTCGAGAGCGAATTGCAGGTGATCGTGCGTTCGAAGGCGCCGGGTAACGCGGCGAAATACACGTGCGTGTTCGGCGCGTAGACGATGTGCTCATACGGCTCATCGGTGATGACAAAGGCGTCGTGCTGCTCGGCCAGACGCAGGATCGTCATCAGCTCGTCGCGTGCGAAGACCTTGCCGCAAGGATTGGACGGATTGCAAACGATGATCGCCTTGGGCTTCTGGGCGAAGGCCTTCGCGAGCTCGTCAGGGTCGAATTGAAAGTCCGGCGCCCGCAGCGGGACGTAGATGGGCTCCGCGCCAGAGAGGATCGCGTCGGCGGCGTAGTTCTCATAGAACGGCGAAAAGACGATGACCTTGTCGCCCGGATTACAGGCCGTCATCATTGCGACCATCATGGCCTCCGTGCTCCCGCAGGTGACCACGAGGTGCTGGTCCGGGTCGATCGCGAGTCCGCTGAAGCGATTAATCTTCGCCGCGAGAGCCTTACGGAAACGCGGAGCACCCCAGGTGACGGCGTATTGGTGATGCGGACCGCGGGTGGCTCGCTCCAAGGCCGCCAGCAGTTCCTCCGGCGGATCAAAATCCGGGAAACCTTGCGAGAGGTTAATCGCCCCATGCTGGTTGGCCAGACGCGTCATCCCGCGGATGACGGATTCAGTAAAACCAGCGAGGCGGCGGGCAGTCGAGGGCATGACAGTCACCGCAGATTGGCCTCCCCGCGGCGGCAGGCAATCCCGCACGGCGGCGGGCGTTAAGGTTGACCCGCCCGACCGTCTGCCGCATGAAAGAGAACCCCTAGCACGGAACCCTAGCCCAGCCTGAGGTGTCCCCTTTATTGTCCATGCCCCTTTTGCTTTGCCGACTTCTCGCCCTCACCCTCGGGCTGACGCTTTCCGCGCAGACCGCCACCCCCGCCAACCCCAACGCGGGTAATGATGTGGCCAGCAGTGCCCCGAAGAAAGAATTGAAAGCGCTGCCGGTGAACCGCCTCGCCCCGAAGGTGGATTGGAACGCGGTACCCAGCGGCTTAATCCGACTGGAGATCTGCGAAGACTGGCATCCGGTCACCAACCTCTGGCCGGCGGAGACCCTCAAGGCCACGGAAACCTACGAGGCTCTCGCTTTCGGCTTCGCGCGCACAACCCATAAATACACCGACACAGGTGTCCGGGATGATCGCGGTAATCCTTTCTTCCTGCGCGCCCTCGCAAAAATCAATCTCCCCGCCGGCAAGCATCGCCTCCTCCTGCGCGGCCAAGGTGCGGCCACCCTGTTTATCAATGGCAAGATGGCCCTCGCTACACCCTTTCCTGCGCCAGGCACGGATAACAAACCCGTCAAGGAACAGCAGGCGAAGTTCCTGAACCTCGGGCCAGACTTCCGCTTCTTACTGCCGGGCGACCGCGAGGCATCGTGTGAATTCGCCTGCAGCGGAGGAGAGCAGCAAATCATCCTCGAGACGGTCTCCGGTTATGTGATCAACACCAAGGGCTCACGCCGCCGCGCCGAACTCGGCGAAACGGTCGCCGCCATCTCCCTCGAAGGCAGCCAAGACTGGAAGCTACTCTCCCCGGGGAGACAGATGCCCGCCTATAACGACGCGGGCTGGGAAGCCTACGCCGCTCAAGAGGAAGCCCGCCTCGGGGGCCTCGATGCCGCTCAACGCGCATCCCTCCGGGCGACCCAAGGTGCTTACTGGCAGAAGCGGCGCGACAACGCCAAGGCCTGGCTCGCCGCCACCCCCGACGTCCCCACGCCAGCGCTGGATGCGCGCTATCCTGCAGGTAACGCGATTGACGCCTTCATCGGCGCCAAACTCGCCGACTACACCCAACAGGCGAAGGCCACCCCCGCTGGCGGCGTCGATTTCTACGCCAAGATTTATCCGATCCTCGAAACGAACTGCCTTGAATGCCATCAAGGCGGGAAACCCAAAGGCAAACTCCACCTCGACACCCTCGCCGGCGCACTCAAGGGCGGCAAGTCGGACGGTGCTGCCATCGTCGCTGGCCAGCCCGCGAAGAGCCCACTTATCACGCGCGTCACTTCCGATAACCCCGATGAAGTGATGCCGCCCAAGGGCAACCATCTGACCGCCCCCGAAGTGGCTTTGGTGAAAACGTGGATTCAACAAGGCGCGGCCTGGCCGGAGTTCCGCCCGTCCTCGACCAAGATCACCGCTCCGGCCAACGACCTCGCCTTCCTGCGCCGCGTGACGCTCGATACCATCGGCCTCGTGCCATCACCGGAAGAAATCAATACCTTCGTCACTGACCCCTCCGCAGATAAAAGAGCGAAGACCATCGACCGCCTGCTTGCCGACTCGCGGGCCGCCGACCACTGGGTGGGCTACTGGCAGGACGTCCTCGCCGAGAATCCCAACATTCTCAATCCCACGCTGAATAACACGGGCCCGTTCCGCTGGTGGATTCACGAATCCATCCTCGATAATAAACCGCTCGACCTGATGGTCACCGAACTCTTGCGCCTCAAGGGTAGCAAGCGGGATGGCGGTCCGGCTGGCTTTGGCATCGCTTCGCAAAACGACGTACCCATGGCCGCCAAGGCCACCATTGTTTCCACCGCTTTCCTCGGCATCGAAACTAAGTGTGCGCGGTGCCACGATTCGCCCGCCCACACCTCCAAGCAGATTCAAGTCTTCGCGCTCGCGGCGATGCTTGAGACGAAGCCCGTCAAGGTACCGGCGACCAGCAGCGTCTCTCTAGCCAAACTCCGCGAAGGGGGCCGCAAGCCGCTCATCGAAGTCACCCTGGAGCCTGGCACCACTGTCGCAGCGCAATGGCCCTTCCCGGAATTAGTCGACGCCTCGCTCGCCGACAAACTGGCCTTCGAGCCGCGGGATGCGCGCGACCGACTCGCGACCCTCGTGACAATTCCGCAGAACGAGCGCTTCGCGCAAGTGATGGCCAATCGCCTCTGGGCCCGCCTCATGGGCCGCGGACTCGTCGAGCAGCCGTGGGATTGGGAGCGCTCGCGCCACACCCACCCCGAGCTTCTTCGCTGGCTCGGTCGCGAGTTAGTGCGCAGCGGCTACGATAGCCGCCAACTCCAGCGCCTGATCTTGAACTCGGCCGCCTATCAACGCGCCACGGACTCCACCCTCAAGGCCACGAGCCCACTCTACGCTTCGCCCGCCCCCCGCCGACTCAGTGCCGAGCAAGTCGTGGACGCTGCCTTCGCCGCGACCGGCAAAAAATTCCGGACCGAAGAGGCCAGCCTCGATATTGATAATAACCGCGAACAAGATAACTCCCAGAATCTCGGACAACCGCGCCGCGCGTGGATGCTCACCTCGACCTCGAATGAGCGCGATCGACCGGCGCTCGCCTTGCCCCGCATCCAAGCCGTCTGCGATGTCCTCGCGGCCTTCGGCTGGCGGGCCAGCCGCCCAGAGCCGATCACCGACCGAGAAAGTGCCGCCAACTCCTTGCAGCCAGCCATCCTCAGCAACGGTACGATGGGCACCTGGCTCACCCGCCTCAGCGAGGATCACGGCGTCACCCCACTCGCCGTGAGCGCCCGCACGCCAGATGAATTCGTCGAGGCGCTTTTCCTCCGCCTCCTGACGCGCCACCCGACCCCGGAAGAAAAAGTAAAATATAGCCGCCAAGTGACGCCAGGGTTCGACGAGCGCCTGAATGTTCCCGACCTGCAGCCGCTGCCCCGCCCAACCCGGCCGCCTTACTACGTGTCTTGGTCCAACCATCTGGATGCAGAGGCCTCGGTGATTCGCCATCAACAAGAGGCGGATTCCCGCCAAGGCGATCCCGCTACCCGTCGCCTCAACGCCGCTTGGCGTCTGCGGGCGGAGGATGCCGTCTGGGCACTGGTCAATTCACCCGAATTCCTTTTCACTCCCTAAACCCCATGGACCGCCGCTCTTTCATCTCTGCCCTCGGACTGGCGCCGTTCGCGGCCCAGCTTAACGCCGCGTCCACCCTCTCGACGCCTCAAGGCAAAGCTGAGCACTGCATCTTCATCTGGCTCGGTGGCGGCATGGGGCAGATTGATACCTTCGATCCAAAGGCGCTGGGCGACAATAAGGCCGCTAAGAAGAAAGCTGGCTCGCTCTACCCTTCCATCGAAACCGCCGTCGCGGGTGTACGCATCGCCGAGCACCTGCCCCGTACGGCCAAACTCATGGAGCACGTGACCGCGGTCCGTTCCGTGAATCATAAGGTCATCGACGAACATGCCTTTGCGACAAATCTTGTCCATACTGGTCGCATGATCAGCGGTAACGCGGTCTACCCTTCCATCGGCTCCATTGTCGCCCACCGTCGCGGTGCCGCCGACCCCACCGTGCCGGCCTACATGCTCATCGGCTACCCGAACGTTAGCCGCGGCCCAGGTTTCCTCGGCATCAAGGACGGCTACATCTACCTCATCGACACCCAGACGGGGCCCAACGGCTTCACCCGCCCAGAAGGCGTCACGGATGAGCGTGATGCCCGCCGCCGCGAGCTCCTCGGCGCCCTTTCACCCAACCAACCCGACTCGAGCCTTTCCGAATACGCTGAAGCCCAGCGCGAGGCCTTCCGCCTCGCTGGCCCGTCGTTCATGAAGCACTTCGACCTCACGCAAGAGTCCGCCGACCTGCGCGCCTCCTATGGCGGCGAGTTCGGCCAGCGTTGTTTGACCGCCCGCCGGCTCATCCAAGGCGGCGTCCGCTTCGTGGAGGTTTCGCATAATCTTAATTTCATCAACGGCACCGGCTGGGATGTCCATAATCACGGCATCGATAACCAACACACCCTCATCCGCGAGCTCGACAACGCCCTCGCGGGCCTGCTCGCCGACTTAAAAGCCCACGGCTTACTTGATAAAACCCTCGTCGTCGTGGGCACCGAATTCGGTCGTCCAGCGGATTTCGATGGCAATGGTGGCCGTGGCCACCAAGGCACCGCCTTCTCCATGGTCCTGGCCGGCGGCGGCCTGAAGCATTGTGGCGCTTATGGCACCACGGATGATCTCTCCAAAAAAGTCGTCGAGAACCCCGTGAGCATTCCCGATTTTCATGCGACTATCCTGGCGGCACTCGGTATCGATACGACGCGCGACCTTATGGCCGGCGCCCGGCCCGTCCCAATGACCGACGGCGGCAAACCCATCGCGAAGTTGTTTTGAGGCAGGGGCGCGACTGCGTCGCGTCCGTTCGCAGACTGAGGTACGGATCACCATCGGGGCTGCGGTTCCCCTTTGATTTCCCTTCGTCCTAGGTAGGGCGGGTTGATTAGAGGAAGTGCTCTGCTCTCTCGAGGTCTTGGGTAGGGCGGGTTGTCCCCAACCCGCCGTTGACCGGATCGAGAATAGAAACTCTTAGAAGGTGCGCAGCTCACTCGGCGAACGGACGGCTGAGGACAGCCATCCCTACCTAGCGGCAGAGGCCAACAACACGGGCAGCACGCGGTGCTGCCCCACCCTCAAGACCGCGCGCGCTTTACCGATGATCCGGCTTCCAATGACTCACGCGGTTCACGAGATACTTCACGTAGATATCCGAATCATTGAGGCAAGGAATCTGCGAGAAGGTTTCGCCGCCGGCATGCACGAACGTCTCTTTACCTTCTTCGCGAATTTCCTCGAGGGTCTCAAGGCAATCGGACGTGAAGGCGGGGCACATGACCAAGAGGTTCTTAACCCCTTCGGCCGGCAGGGCTTCTAAGCGCTTATCGGTGTAAGGCTCGACCCACTTTTCGCCGGCGAGACGGGATTGGAAGGAAAGCTCGTATTGCGATTCCTTAAGTCCGGCGGCCGCGACGAACAGGCGCGTCATCTCGACGCACTGGTGGCGGTAGCAAGTCGCCTGACATGGGCTGTAATGCAGACAGCAATCCTTCTTCTTCATGCAATGGGCCTTCGAAGGGTCGCCCTTGCGAAGGTGGCGCTCCGGCAAGCCGTGGTAAGAGAAGAGCAACTTATCGAAAGGCTTGCTCAACCAAGGCTGCGCCGATTCCACCATGGCGTTAATATAAGCGGGGTCGTTATAAAACGGCTGGAGGACGTGGTACTTCAGGCCAGGCGCGAGCCGCTTGAGTTCTTCCTGTACCTTGACGACGACAGTCTCATACGAAGACATCGCGTAGTGCGGATACTGGGGCATCACGAACAGGTCGTCGATGCCGGCGGCGATCACCTTCTCCACCGCTTCGGCACAAGAGGGCGTGCCATAACGCATGCCCATGATTACTGGCAGGCCCGTGGCCTTCTCCAGCTTGGCGCGCAGCTTGTCCGTCGTGACCACCAAGGGCGACCCCTCGGGGGTCCAGACACTGGCGTAGGCCGCGGCGCTCTTCTTGGGACGCGTCCGGAGGATGATGCCTTCCAACAGTAACCAGCGCAGCGGGGCCGGGTAATCGATGACGCGTTCATCGTTCAGAAATTCCCGCAGATAGTTCCGCACGTCGGGCACGGAAGTGCTCTTCGGAGAGCCGAGATTCAGAAGCAGGATACCTTTGCGTGACATAGGAGCAAAAGAGGCGGGACGACGGGCGATGTCAAACGCCAGAGGCAACCACGGTGTCGACGACGGCCTGGAAGGTCTCAATCCGGGCCTGCGGCGTGATGCCGTGGCCGAGGTTGAAGATATGGCCCAGATCACCGGCGTTATCGGCCAACACCGCCTGGGTCGCGGCGGCGGCGGCGGCGGGCTCACCCGTCATAAATTCGGGGTCCAGATTCCCTTGCAGGCAGATCGGCCGACCGGCCAGCTGGCGCACCTGCGAGAGCGGCATGGTCCAATCGACCCCCAGGCACGGCACGCCGGTCTGCGCGAGCGCGGCAGCCTGCGGCGACTTGCCCTTGGCGTAAAGAATCACGGGGGCACCGGCTGGCAGGCGTTCCAAGATCGCCCGGATGTAGCGCAATGAGAACTCTTCGTAATCGGCACCGCTCAGCGCCCCGGCCCAGCTATCGAAAATCTGAATCGCATCGGCACCCGCGGCGAACTGTCGCGTGAGGTATTGCGCGACGGCGTCGGTCAGGATCTCCAGAATGCGATGCATCATCTTGGGGTCCGCCTTGAGCAGCGCCTTCGTCTTGGGGAAATCTTCCGAGCCGCCACCTTCGACAAGGTAACAGGCGAGCGTCCAGGGCGAGCCAGCGAAACCGAGTAAGGTCTTGTTCAGCCCGAGCTCCTTGCGGAGAATCGTGAGTGCGTCGTAAACGTATTGCAGCCGGTCGGCGGCGCCTTCGAGTTTCAATGTCGCGACATCCGCGGGCGAAGCGAGCGCTCGCTCCATGGCAATACCGCCTTCGTCACGGAAACGATAGCCGACGCCGAGGGCCTCGGGGATCACCAGGATGTCCGAGAAAAGAATGGCTGCATCAAGCTGCGGGAAACGGCGGAGCGGCTGGAGCGTGACCTCGACCGCGAGTTCGGGGGTGCGGACCATCGTGACGAAGTCCGACTTCGCCTTGAGGGCCCGGTATTCCGGCAGGTAGCGACCGGCCTGACGCATAATCCAGACCGGTGCCCGGCCATGGGGCTGGCGGCGGAGGGCGGCGAGGAAGCGGTCGCGGGAGTTCATCAGGACCCCTTCAGCCAATCCTGCGGTTTCAGATAATGCGAGATTAGTCGTTCTTCCGGGGTACCCGAGGCGGGCTGGTGTCCGTAGTGCCACTGCACGCGGGGCGGGAGGGACATCAGAATGGATTCCGTCCGACCGCCGGACTGCAGCCCGAAGATGGTACCACGGTCGAAGACCAGGTTGAATTCGACGTAACGGCCGCGGCGGATCTCCTGCCAATTGCGCTCGCGCTCCCCATAGGGGGTATCCTTGCGGCGGCGCAGGATCTCGGCGTAGGCCGGACCAAAGGCGTCACCCACCTTCTGCATCATCGCGAAGGCCGAAGCAAAACCACCCTCGGTGAAGTCATCGAAGAACACGCCACCGACCCCGCGCTGCTCCTGGCGGTGCTTCAATAGGAAGTAGTCGTCGCACCAAACCTTAAACTTCGCGTAGTGGGCGCCCGTGGCCTGCTCGGCCGCACGGTGCCAGGAGACCGCATCCTGGTCGAAGCCGTAATAAGGCGTTAGGTCGAACCCGCCACCAAACCACCAGACCGGATCAGGACCATCGGTGCAGAAGAAGCGTACGTTCATGTGCGACGTCGGACAATAAGGATTGAGCGGATGCTGGACCACCGAGACGCCCATGGCGCGGAAGCCTTTGCCCGCGAGATCAGGCCGGGCGATGGTGGCCGATGGAGGTAATGCGTGGCCGCGGACATCCGAGAAAGCCACCCCGCCCTTTTCGATCACCGTACCGCCGGCGATGACGCGCGTCCGGCCGCCGCCGCCTTCGGCGCGCTGCCACTCCTCGGTGATGAAGCGAGCCTGCCCGTCGACTTCCTCAAACGTGGCGCAGAGTCGATCCTGCAGGCCCATGAGGTAGCTCCTGACGATTTCCGGATTCATAGGCTCATCCTGAACCATCCCCGAGCCCAAGGTCAACGGGCAGCCGCTGGCGGCGGAAGGTTTCTCGGCCTGCTTATCGTGCTTATGCCGAAAACAGTTAGGTATTCCTTGATGAGAACCTCCAAATCAGCAGGTTCAAAGGAGCGATGAATCTGGAGTTTAAAATCCTACTGCTCTTCTGCCTGGCAGGGATTTTCTCCCTCGGCCTGCCCTGGCTGGCGTGGCGGCGCCTCCGCCGACTCGAACGTAAATACGGTGGCATTTTGCTCGTGCGCGGAGTGACGGGGGCGCAGGCCGCCCGGATTATCCTCCTCCGCGGCGAAATCCCGCAGGTCGATGTGGATGAAAGCGCCCTTGCGGTCACGGACTTCTATTCCGCCCACGAGCCTGCGATCAAACTCTCTCCGGCCGTCTACGAGGGCAAGCGCCTCTTCGACGTCGCTCGCGCCGCCCGTCTCGCCGGCCATGCCCTGCAACATCGCGATCGCCAACTGGGGAATCTCGCCGCCTGGGATTCCTTCATGATTCTTTGGGGTAACGCCTGGCCGATTTTGTTGGCGCTCCTGCTCTTCGCCACCAAGGGGCGCTTCATGCTCGTGGCCGCCGGCTTTGCAATCGCCGCCTCGCTGCTCGCCGCCACGCATCTGTTGAAACATAAATTGGTGCAAGATGCCGCCCGACGTGGGCGACATGAACTCGAGGGGGCGAAACTGCTCGACGGGCACCCCGAAAAGGAGATTGCCGCCGCCTTCTTGGCCTCCCGACTGGAACACCTCTCGCTGCCATTTTCCCGCACCTGGTGGCGGCTGATTTTCTTCCGCTGAGCAGAAAACCCCCTGCCGAGCCCCGCGGACGGGCTCCCGAACGTATCTTTCCGGGAACTTCCGCTTCCCCCGGGAGTTATATTAGTCATACCTTAAACCCATGAAACGCTTCCTCGCCCTCCTCTGCCTCGTGGCCGTCCCGGTGGCAGCCTACCTTTACTTCAAAGCCCCCGCCGGGGCCGCCGCTGGCCGCGGCACCGCTCGCAGCAACGGCAGCTCCGCCGCCAACAATCTTAACCTCGAGAAAGGTTCCGCCCGCACGGCCAAGTCGCTCCACCTGACCAAGAACGAGAATATCGGGACCGGCGTGGAGGAAAAGGATCTCGTGAAACAGTCCGCCCCCGTCGGCGAACTCGATGCAAAATTCGCCAACTGGCGTAACGACGGCAAGAAAATGGTCGAAGACATGGCCGGCGGTGACCGTCAGAAAATCGGGGCCGCTTTTTCCATCTCCATGCAGAGCGAAGATTTCCGCGCAGGGTTCGCGCGCTCCCGCGAACTGGAAGCCGAATACCGTGCCGCCAGCGATGATCGCAAGCCCGCCATCATGGAAGAGCTCAGTGCCATCCGTGAAAAGGGGCTCGCCGTCTTGCGCCAGAATATGAATCAGGCGCCCACGGTTCCGAACAACGGACCAAACGTCACCGTCTCGGGTGGCACCCTCGGCACCCCTCAAAATGGGGCCGCCCCCGCCGCGCCAGCCGCCCCCGCGCCGCCGCCCCCCGCTCCGGTCTTTCAGTAAGCCCTAGGGAGCCATGCAGAGCATTGGCCACTGGTCGCAAACTCCTCCGCCCGCAGGCGAAATTCTGTCAGTAAACGTTGCATGGCCGCGAAGCCCGCGTGCTTCTCGCCCGTCGCCTCGTGCATATACAGATCGCGGCGCACCTCGATCATGATCGACTGGACGCGGGGGTCTTGACCAAAAAAGCGGTTTGGCACCATCGTGCCACTGAACGGGATGTTCACGCCGACGACGAAGCCGTGGGCGCGAAAGAAATCCTCGGCCAGGGCCAGGAGCCCTGCGGAGGTATGGCCTGGCTGCGTACCAATGCCAATTTCCAGCGGCGCCGAGAAACCGACCTGCGTCGGCAACTGCCCCGTGGGGAAAGAATGTGCATCCAGAATCACACAACGGCCGAAGCGGGCGAGGCGCGAAGCCGCCGCTTCGTCGAGCCGACGATGGTGCGGCCAGTAATAGCGGTCGAGCAACACGGCGCGGCGTTCCGCACTCAACACACGGAGCGGCTGGCCTGCACACGTCCGCACATACGTCGCGCCCATACCGACCTTGGCGCAAGGCTCGTCGCGATCGTCAGAAAAGCGCTCGACGTCGACGACGAGCCGCGAGACCTCGGCTCGCACGAGATCCGTCGGAGCGACGGAGGCAGCATAAAGATCCGCCGTGTGCCAATCCGTCAGCCAAAGCAGCTCTTGGTGAAGCGCGTCGGCAGGGAGCATGAAGTCGGCGGCGGCTTCTGGGGGGATTGCCGTGGAATCGTGCGGGATGTGCAAAACTAAGGGATTCATAACATTAATATATGCATCGCCTTAGCCGTAAGTCATTCCCACTCAGTGTCATAAGATTTAATCCTGATTTTGAAACCTTGACGGTGGGGCGGGGTTTCATCCTGTGAACACCCCCACATACACATGAAACTCAAACTCGCATTCCTCCTGGCCCTGATCTCCTCGGCCGGACTCATCGCTGCCGATGCCCCGAAGCCTGACGCCCCTAAGGGCGACGCCCCTAAGGGCGAAGGCAAGAAGGCCGGCAAGAAAGGCCCGCAGAAGCCTGAAGCCGTCTCCGAAGACGACTGGAAGAAGTTCCTCGCTGCCTCCGAAAAGGCCAAGGAAGACCCGGCCGTCAAAACCGCTGAAGAAAAGGTGAAGGCTGACCCGAAGGACGCCGACGCCCGTAAGGCGCTCATGGAAGCCCGCAAGGCCGCCATCCTCAAGGCTGACGCCTCCATCGACGGCGTCCTCAAGGCCCTCGAAGAAGCCCGCGGCAAGGGTAAGGGTAAGGGCGACAAGAAAGGCGAAGGTAAGAAGCCTGAAGCCAAGTAATCTTCGGATTACAGGCCTGAACAAGACCCCGGTTCGCCGGGGTCTTTTGTTTGGGGAGGGTGGAATGGATGGCAGAATCGATGGCAGAGGACTGAATCGATTGAAAGACAGAGTCAGGGCTAGGGCTCAGAGGGAAACCGGAGACCGGATGATTGGCGGGGAACCTTTTCAGGTGGCATGCTTCATCCGTTCAGTCCTCAATTCTGCCATCGATTCAGTCATCTGCCATCGATTCAGCCCTCGCCTGAACCTTTCCCCACTTCCGGTGTTTCTTAACCATGCGCCCTGCCCTCTTTCTCCTGGCCTCCTTGCTCGCCCTGACCGGCCTCGCGGCCGATGGTGCCGATACCCCCGCGCCGAAAAAAGCCCGCGGAGGCAAGGCCCCGTTTCCGGAATCAGTGGCCGGCGTCGAAGCCGCTGATTTAGCCAAGCTCAAGGTCGCCCTGGGGGCCACGTACATGGACGAGACCATCGTCGCCGCCCGCAAGCGACTTGCGACCCTCAACGATCGCCGGAAATTTGCCAAAGGGAGCAACGAGCAGAAAGACCTCAAAGAAGACTTCGACAAGGCCGTCGACGATCTCCGCAACGCCACCCTGGCGGCCGCTCAAAAACAAGATCCTAGCCTCACGAAGGAAACGGTGATGGCTGTATTAAACGCCATCGAAGAAGAGCGCCGTCAGGCCGGCCAAGCCGCCGCCCAGAAGGCGGCCCAGAAAATGGCGGAAGAGCGTAAGGCGGCCGAAGACGCCAAGCCCAAGACTGAAATCGCCAAGGACGAAACCCTGAAGGGCGAAGCCAAACCCGAGGGTAAAAAAGACAAGGCCACGGCAAACGCTAATCAGGCGAAGGCCCTGCTCGCCGATGTCGACGGGGTTTCGAAGGAAGACATGGCGAAGTTCCGCGCGGCCGCCGCTAAGGTTCGCCAAGATCCCGCCGTCGTCGCGGCCATGGCCAGCATCAGCGAGCTGAAGAAACGGAATGAATATGCCTCCGCCGATGAGAAGAAAGGTATGCGGAATGAGTTTGAAGCGGCCCTCGGCGACCTCCGGAAAGCCCATCTCGCCGCGTTTTTACAGGCCGCACCCACGCTTTCTAAAGACACCCTCGAGACCATTCTCGATGCCATGGAAGCCCGCCGCAAGGCTGGCGCCCAGAAGGCGGCCAAGAAATAATTTTACCTACACCCCGCTCCTATGAAACAGTTCCTCTCCCTGCTCCTCGCTGCCGCCATCGGCTCCGCTTCCACATATTACCTGACGGTGATGCGCCCAGGAGCTGCTGATAAGAGCGCGGCCGTCGCTCCCGCCGGAGATAAAGAAGCGCCTGGGAAGAGCCCCAAGCTCGCCGTCGGCGCCAACCCTTCCGAAGAGACCCCGCGCAAATCCACGAATGCGAAGTTTGGCGGCCGCACGGGCGGCAATTTCCTGCCCGATGAAATCGATGGCGTGACGCCAGAGCAGCTCAACAAATGCAAGGCGGCCTTCTTTAAGTCGTTCCAAGATGAAGGCGTGAAAGCCGCGCGCGCTAAGCAGATGGAATTACGCAAGGAGGCTGAATACGCCTCGGACGACGAGAAGAAGAACATGCGCGCAAAATTTGAAGATGCCGCGCTCGACCTCCGGAAAGCGACCAAGGCCGCCCTGCTCGCCGCCGACAACGATCTAACCGAAGACGCCGTGGACAAAGTCCTCGACGCCGCCGAAGAGCGCATGAAGCAGCGCCTCCAGCAGTTCCAGCAAAACGCCAAGAAGAAGTGAGACGGTAGAATAAGAGGGCTGAATCGAGGGCAGCATCGATTAAGGGTAGGGACGGCTGTCCTCAGCCGTCCGTTCGCGGATGGGGCTGCGCACCTTGGGCGAGTTCCTATTCTCAATCCGGTCAACGGCGGGTTGGGGACAACCCGCCCTACCTCAAGACATCGAGGAGGCAGAGCACGCCCTACCTTGATTGCCTCCCTCTGGCCCTCGTGTCCTCAGGTCCTCGGTTACGCCCCTTGCCCCCATGTCACCGTGCCCACGTGTCCCCTCGAAGGCTCCGCCTTCGCTGGTAGGGACGGCTGTCCTCAGCCGTCCGTTCGCGGACAGACCTGCGCACCTTGGGCGAGTTCCTATTCTCGATCGGGTCAACGGCGGGTTGGGGACAACCCGCCCTACCTCAAGACACTATCTTCCATTCAGTCCTCCACTCAGTCCTCTGCCATCTGCCATCTGCACTCGATTCACCCCTACCCCTAATCTACTTCCCCGCCTCAAACACGGCCTTGAGCTCGGCATCGCTGAGTGGCCGATTCCAGAGCATAAAACGGATCATTTCTCCATCGAAGGATTCCTTGCCCGGATGCTGGGTCGCATCGCGTTCCTGACCAATGGAAAGCTTCGATGCATCGGCCTTGGGGTTCACCGGGAAACGCGCCGTAGCGCAGGGCTTGAGGCTGTTGACGAATAATTCAATGGGGACTTCGCCCTGACCCGCGCCAAGTCGCCCCGCTAGAAAATGGGTGCGACCTTCCTCAAGTTTCGGCCCGCTGACCTTGGGATTATTCACGTCGAAGCGACCGAAGGTCAGGCCATTGCGTGCACCCCACCAGACCGTATTATCATCGTCCAGACAGCCCCAAATGCCCTCATATTTCTGGCCGTTACGCAAGTTGCCGAAGAATGAATTTACATCCTTCAGGCCCACGCGCTGCGGATACACCTTGATGTAAGCAATCCACGTACAGCCCTCTCCACGAATCAATCCATCAAAGGCCGCTTCATCATGGCAGAGTAATTCCTGCTGGCGGAAAGCGATGGAAGCCGACGGCCCTTTCACGACCGTCGGGAGACCTGAGGTCGCATCTGGGCGGCCTTTAGGTTGGCCGACAAAATCACGCGTGGCTTCGCCACCGACCTGATTCTTCCAGCTTGTCACCCGACCTTGGTCATCAGTCGTCACACCCTTGCGGGCATCCAGGTCGACCTGCAGACCGGCGGAGGGAAAATCCGCAGCCACGGCGACCGTGGCCGCAGCCAACGCCATCAAAACCATCCGGGGGAAGCAGCAGCGCATGGCTTATCTGAAACTGAGCGCTGGCCGGAAGCAAGATTGGCGATGGCTTAAGGTGGATTGAGCGCCCCCGCTCATCCGCAGCACCTCGCTACCTCTAGGTAGGGACGGCTGTCCTCAGCCGTCCGTTCGCCGAGAGATGTGCGCACGCCTACGAGTTCCTATTCTCGATCGGGTCAACGTTCGTCGTGAGAGATCCTATCCTCGATCCGCTCAACGGCGGGTTGGGGACAACCCGCCCTACCCAATACAGCTGATAGCGGTTGGTGCTCAACTTTTCTCCAGCCCTCGTGTCCTCAGGTCCTCGGTTGCGCCCCTTGCCCCCA
>CAISXT010000014.1 GCA_903889525.1 uncultured Opitutia bacterium
CCGATCTTCTGGCTGATCCTCGGCTTCGGCGACTCGAAGTACCTCGGCGAGCAGCCTGCTCAGGCCTAAGTTCCGTCGCTTGACCCACAGGAAAGGCGCCCGCTTGGGCGCCTTTTTCTTTGGGCGTGGACGCGGCCTAGCGGCGTGCTAGAAACCTCGCATGAACCTCACCCCTGTGTTCGCCTCCGCCCTTGCCGCCGACATCCCCCAGGAAGTCTTCGGCCAAATCTTCGTGGTTAGCTTCCTCGCCGCCGCCCTCGTGGCCGCGATCGTGTTTAGCCTCCGCGGTCTCTGGCTGATCTTCGAGAAAGCTGGCATCGAAGGCTGGAAGGCCATCATCCCGGTCTACCACCACGTGGTCCTCACCCGTATCGCCGGCCTCTCGGCTTGGTGGACGCTCCCGCTCTTACTCGTCATCCCGCTCCTGAAGGCCTCTAACGGCGGGGCGAAGAAATTCTGCCTGCTGCTTCTCGCCGTCTGGTGGGTCTGGCTCTGCCAACGCATCGCGAAGCGCTTCAGCAAGGGCATCGGCTTCGGTCTCGGTCTAGCCTGCCCGGGAACGGGTTTCTATTTCCGTACGGCCCTAGCCTTTGATAAATCGACCTACAACCCGCAGCCCTGAACTATCTGTTGATCACCTGAAAAGGGCGCCCATCGGGCGCCCTTTTTCGTATCCAGTTCCGGCGACTCAAGGGCCGCAGATGCCACAGCCGCCGGGGAGTTCGCGGAAGAAATCATGGCCCTTATCGTCGACGAGGATGAACGCTGGGAAGTCCACAACGTCGATCTTCCACACGGCTTCCATCCCGAGTTCAGGGTAATCAATGACTTCGACCTTCCGGATATTCTCCTGCGCGAGAATCGCCGCCGGACCACCGATGGAGCCGAGATAAAAACCGCCATGCGCTTTGCACGCATCGGTGACGGCCTGCCCGCGATTACCCTTGGCAATCATGACGAGGGAGCCGCCGTTCTTCTGGAAGAGTTCGACGTAACTATCCATCCGGCCCGCCGTCGTGGGTCCAAATGAACCGGAAGCCATGCCGGCCGGAGTCTTGGCCGGGCCGGCGTAATACACGGGATGGTCCTTAAGATACTGCGGCAGGCCTTCGCCCTTCTCTAGGCGCTCGCGAATCTTGGCGTGCGCGATGTCGCGAGCGACGACGAGCGTACCGGTCAGCGCGAGGCGGGTGGTGACGGGATGCTTCGAAAGTTCAGCCCGCACTTCCGCCATGGGACGATTGAGATCGATCTTCACGACCTTCGTCGCGTCAGCATGCTTGCGCGCATCGGCCGGGATGAAACGACCAGGGTTGTCCTCAAGCTGCTCAATCCAGACGCCGTCCTTATCAATCTTAGCCTTGGCGTTACGATCCGCCGAACAGGAGACAGCCAAGCCAATCGGGCACGAAGCGCCGTGACGGGGCAGACGCACAACGCGCACATCGAGGGCAAACCACTTGCCGCCGAACTGCGCGCCGATTCCGAGCTGATGCGCAACCTTGAGCAACTCGGCCTCCAGGGCGTTATCACGGAAAGCGCGGCCATGCTCGTTGCCGGAAGTTGGCAGCGCATCATAATAATGCGTCGATGCCAGCTTCACGGCCTTCATGGTGGCCTCGGCCGAGGTGCCACCGATGACGAACGCGAGGTGGTAAGGCGGGCAGGCGGCGGTGCCGAGCGACTGCATCTTCTCGGTCAGGAACTTGACGAGGGACTTGGGGTTCAGGACGGCCTTGGTCTCCTGATAAAGGTAGCACTTGTTGGCGGAGCCTCCGCCCTTGGCGACGAAGAGGAACTCGAACTTCGCGCCACTCGTGGCCGCGATGTCGATCTGTGCGGGGAGATTGGTGCCCGTATTCTTCTCGGTATACAAATCAAGCGGGGCGAGCTGCGAGTAGCGCAGGTTATTCTGCGCATAGGCCTGATAGACGCCCAGC
>CAISXT010000015.1 GCA_903889525.1 uncultured Opitutia bacterium
CATGGTCTTAGCCAAATCTTCTGGACCCACCGCATCGCGGTCGGGTTCGCCACCGAGGGAATCGGAAGCACCATGGATGTAGCCTTCCTTCATGCCACCGCCAGCCATGGCGACGGAGAAGACGCGCGGCCAGTGGTCGCGGCCATTGGTGCCGTTGATTTTCGGGGTACGTCCGAACTCGGAGCTAACCAAGACGAGGGTACGCTTGAGCAGACCGCGCTCGGAAAGATCCGTGATAAGGCGGGCGAAAGCTTGGTCGAACTGCGGGGCCTGCTGGTCGAACGCACTCTTGATATTCGAGTGGTGATCCCAGCCGCCGAAGTTGACGGAAACCATGCGGACCCCAGCCTCAACGAGGCGACGAGCGAGGAGGAAGCGCTGACCAGCGGTGTGGCGGCCGTACTCATCACGGAGCTTGTCGGACTCGCGGCCAAGGTCGAAGGCTTCGCGAGCCTTGGCGCTGCTGACGAGGCTGTAGGCGGCAGTCTGGAAGCTGTCCATGGCACCGATAGCATCGGACTTTTCAACCTGGCGGAAGTGATCGTCGACAGAGGAGAGGAGGTTGCGACGGCGGTCGAAACGCTGCGTGGTGATTTCCTTCGGAGAGAGCAGGTCGCGCACGGCGAAACCCTTGTCGGCCGGATCGCTACCCAAAGCGAACGGACCAAAGGCGCTGCTCATGTAGCCCGTGCCCTGTTCGGGACAGAACTGGCTAGGCACCACGACGTAAGGCGGCAGGCTGTTGCGCGAGCCCTGTTCATGCGAGATGACGGAACCGTAGCTCGGGAATTTAATCGCCGGGCTCGGACGGTAGCCCGTGAACATATTGTGCGTGCCACGCTCGTGGGCCGCTTCGCCGTGCGTCATCGAACGGATGACGGTCAGCTTGTTCATGATCTTGGCGATGTTGACGAATTTCTCGCCGACATACTCACCAGGAATGGAAGTCTTGATCGGCGTGTATGGGCCGCGGTAATCCGGTGCCGCGAAAGGCTTCGGATCCCACGACTCATGCTGCGCCATGCCACCCGGCAGGTAGATGTGGATGACGGAGTCTGCGATGGCTTTGACGGACTCGACGTTCGGCATCTCGTTGGCCGAGAGTCGGAGCAAGTTAGGGAGGCTCAGGCCGATGGTGCCCAGCATGCCGACGTGCATAAAGTCTCGACGACTGAGTGCCGAAAGGATGTCAGGATGGTTGCCCTCACAGTTCTGGTGGAGTTTCATTGGGGTAGTCGGGGTTGGCTTTGAGACAGGAGAACCCCCGAGAGGTTGCGATTAAATTTTGCTTAAATGAATATATAGGAGAGCGCCCTCTCATTTTGGTATTAATGAAAGAATTCAGTCATATATTTATTTAAATGAGCGATTTGGTCCAATCTACCTTTTGACAGCGGCGGAGCAGGTCGGTAGAAAAACCTGACCCCACCTCGACTACGATTTTATGACAACCCAAGATGCCTCCACTAATGAGGAACCAAAGAGTCTAACCTGGGGCTTCCGCCTGATCCTGATCGCCTCGGCGCTCTATATCGCCGGCTGCTCGGCCTTCTTCTCTGTCCGCGGCCTCGGCCTGCTCTTCGTGGGCTCCGAGGTTCCGGTCATGGTGATGGCCGCCTCCCTCGAGGTCGGCAAACTGGTCGCGGCCTCCTTCCTCTACCGCTACTGGGACCTCATCAACGGTGCCCTGCGCTTCTACCTCTCCCTCGCGGTCTTGGTGCTCATCGCCATCACCTCGCTCGGTAATTACGGCTACCTCGCCCGCGCCTACGAGAAGACCACGACCCAGATTCAGCGCAATGAGCTCGAAATCGCTGCGGTGGAAAAAGAACTCATCGAAGTCCAGCATCAGATCGACGACTCCCGCGGCAAGAACACCCGCATCAGCACGGCCAGCCGCGAAGACCTCGCCAAAGCGCAGGCCCGCCTCACCCAGGCGACCGAATCGCTCAACGCCTCCCTCGCCCGCCTCCAGGAACAGCGCAAATCCATCAATGATCGCCGGGCCAGCGACCTCTCCGCCCCCACGCAGCGCGCCTCCGAGCAGTCCGCCACCATCGCTAAGTCCATCGCCGCGGAAGAAGCCTCGTCCGCCAAGTCCCTGACCTCGGAAGAGGCCACCGTGGCCGGCCTAAACGAACGCATCAAGGTCCTCGACCAGGCGGTCGCCGCCTACACCGCTCAAGGCACGACGAGCCAGTTCCTCTTCTTTGATAAGGACAATGTGAAGAAGGGCCAGGAACTCCGCGAAGAACAGAAACCTGAACGGAACTCCATCACCGCAAAACTCACTGACTCGGGTGCCCGCATCGAACGTATCCGCAATGAATCCAATGCCCGAATCTCCGCGCTCCGCACCGAACAGTCGCGCCTCAATACGGACAGTGGCAAAGAAGTCTCGGCCCTCCGCCAGCAGTTCAGCGAGGAGCTCACGCGCGTCGACACCGAAGAAAAAGAGCTCCGCAAGACCGGTGCCGCCAATGTCGCCGACCTCGAAAAGCAGCTCACCGCCCTCCAGGAACAAGGCCAGGGCAAGGTGACCATGAGCGACGCCGAGATTGAAAAACTCCACAAGACTGTCGCCGAGCGCAACAAGCAGATCCATGACCTGCGCGACCAGATCGCCGCCTCGGATATCGGCTCCTACCGTTTCGTCGCCCGCGCCTTCGATGCCGAAGCCGATGACGTGGTCAAATGGCTCATGCTCGCGCTTGTCGCCGTCTTTGACCCTCTGGCGGTGACTTTGGTCGTTGCCTTCAACATGGTCGTCCAAGGCCGCAAGAAACGCCGCAACGAACGCGAGTTCGCTGGCTCGGGTGCCAACTCCAACGCCGCCCGCCCCTCCCGCCCTTGGGCCGCTTGGGAAATCACTATCGTGGTTATCCTGACTTCGTTGCTCGCCTTAATTATCGCCTGGATCTGGGCCTCTGAACGCTCAAACCAGTCAACCCACACGAACGTTGGCACCGCCAGCGTCATCCCGGGCGATAGCTTCGCCGTGGTCACCTTTCGTCCCGACGATCTCCGCCAAAAAAGCACCAAAGCTTTTCCAGAATGGCTGGAACGCACGGGCGGCAAGGGCATGTCCGCCGCCTTCGCTGAACTCTTGAAGAACGGCCTCGATGGCCACTCGGAAATCTACGGTTTCGCGAAATTTCCGAGCACGACCGGTGTCAGCGGAAATACCGCCCATCCGGTGATGCTCTGCGGGGTGGTGATTCGCGTGACCGACCCTTCCATCGCCGAAGCCGCCCTCTCGCGCATCGCCGATCAGATGAATAACGCGATCAGGGGAGAGACGGGGAGACCACCATCGAACCTCACGCGCAGCCGCTCGATGATTAAGCATGGGGAGGGCCGTTACATGGACCCTGAAGGCGGGTTTTTTACCTTTGGTCTGACGAACCGGACCGCCATCATCTTAGTTGAGTTCGAAGGCAACCCGCACGCCCCTTGTGTGGAACAGGAAATCCGCCACTGCCTCCTGCGCCCGGAACAGCGCCCACTCCGCCCTGGCGAAAAACTCCGCGACCGCCTGCCAGCCTACGCCAATAATCAACCAGGCGCCCTCACCCTCTGGCTCGATGCCAACCGCTTCTTCCGTCGCCTCCCGATGAGCGAGGCCACCCATTCCCGCTACGAACAACTGCAGCCTTCCCTCGATTTCGAACTGCTCCTCTCCCTCAAGACTTCCGGCAACGACTCACTCGTCCTCGGCGGTAGCTACATCTACCAGTTCGATCGCTTCGCTGAGGGCTCGCCGCGCGACCCGCTCGCCGTCATCGCTAAACTCACCCCGCCCAAAGATGCTGACCTCGGCTGGAAACTCATTAACCGCTGCGTCGATACGCTCGATTACGACGCGATGGTGGAACGCATGCGCGGTGCCCTGAGCGATGATAAATCAGCAGGTGCGCAACAGGTCTTAGTGGAGAAATCGATTCCGAACGCCCGCGATGCCCGCTTCACCATGAACGCCCGCTTCGACCCGAAGGCCGGACCGCCCATCATGGCGGCGATGGCGATTCTTTCCCAGTAACCTGCGGCCGATGAAAGCTCGCGGTCATCTTAGTTTGTGGCTCACGGCAGCGAGTATGCTGGTCTTGGCTGGCTGTAAGTCGACCGACACCGCTGGCGCAGGTTCACCCTCCGAAGGAAGCTCCGGAGGCTCCGCCCCGAAGAAAGAATCCTCTAGCTGGTTCAGCTGGGTCCCTTCCCTCTCCTCCCTCAACCCTTTCGCCAGCAAGGAAACTTCGGCCGACAAGGCTGACGCCCAAACAGGCGCGAAAGCGGGTGCCACGACCGGCAAGAACGATCCCAGCAAGGAGCCTACGAAGAGCCCCGCCGATCTGCAGCGCGCAAAAGAAATTGCCGCCGAAGCCAGCCAGCCTTTCGCCCCCGCGCGACTTGCCGCCGATATGGATGCGCTCGCCAAAGCCGTCCAAGCTGAAAAATCATTCCGTCAGGATAATAAGCCCCCACTGGATACCGCGGATGCCGAGAAAGCCCGCAAGCTGCGTGAAGCAGTCGATGCCGCCCGTGAGAAAGTCGCCCGCACCCTCAACGCCCCCGGCGGCCCTAATCACACCCCGGAGACGACCGCGAACGCCGCAGCAGCCGGCCCCAAAGGTACGTCGACCGACCTCGGGAAGAACGCCAAGGCCGGCAAGCCAAGTAAGCTCACCGCCCAGTCCGACGCCAAGGCCGTGGTAAAGTCCGACGAAAAGCTTTCCCCGGCGCAGAGAATCAAGGCCGAGGAAAACGCCGTCGCCAAAGCGGTCTCCGCCGAGAAGTCCTTTGACCAAGCGCTGCGCGCGCGCCACGCCGCCAAGGGTGACAAGGAAATGAAGGAACCCCTTTCCGCCGCGGAGGCCACGGATCAGCGTAAACTCCGCGAAGCCATCGACGCCGCTCGCCGCCAACTGGCCCAGACCGTGGCCGGCACCGACCCGAAGCCGCTGACGAAAGATGGCGCCCCAGGCGTGGTCAGCGGCCTTTCAGGCAATGCCAAGCCCTTGCCCACGAACCCTGGCAACCTCACCGCCAACCTGCCCGACATCGCTGACCCAAAAGCCCCTGCGGCGGCCAAGCCACCCCTAGCCTTCCGCCTCAGCGAGTGGATTTCCGATGAACGAGCCCACCAGGCTTGGCGTGAAAAGCATCTGGCTAAAATCAATGAAGCCCCGATCGTCCGGGAAAAGGTGCAGGAAAAACTCCGCACGACCGTCATCAGCCGCTATGTACTGAACGAGAAGACCGGCCTCATCGAGAAGGTGGAAGTGCCCGCGGAACCGCCGGCCGCAGCGGCGAAATAGTAAGTCGCCATAAAAAAGGCGCGGCTCAGGCCGCGCCTTTTTTGTCATTCAGTCGGAACTTACTTGAGCTCCGCGATCTTAATATTCCGGTAGTCGACTTTCATCTTCACGCCACCGTGGACCTGCAGCCCAATCGCCGCGGCCTGAGGGTAGCCTGCGTCGACGTAGTTAGAAACCTGCTCGCCGTTGAGCCACACGGTGTAGGTGTCACCCTTGGCCTGGAAGCGGATCTTATTCCATTCATCCTTCTTCCAGAGCGTCGCAACCTTGGGAGCCCAACCGGCTTCAGGGTACTTGCCGACATAGAAAGCACATGTCATGTCCTTCTTCAGTGAGCGTGAGACGCCGATTTGCATCTGCATGTCCTTCTTCCCGGCAGCGTCTTTGCGCACCATGATACCGCTGTCAATTTCGCCACTGAAGCGGCATTCGCATTCGATGATGACGTCTTGGTAAGACTTCTCGGTGTAGAGCATGTTGCCCTTCTTATAATCCTTGAAGGTTGCATCGTTGACGCCGGTCAGGACGCCATCCGCGGCGGTCCAGAAAGCGTCAGCACCGGAGGTCTTCCAGCCGGCGAGGTCCTTGCCATTAAAGGCGGATTCGAACTTGGGCTCCGCGGCAGCAGCACCAAGGGAGATCAGTAAAGCGACCAAGGCCGCGAGGGTACGGAGGGATTTCATATTAGGGGTAGGGATAGGGGTAGGGGCAGGAGATTCAATCCCAGAGCGAAGCCTAAAGCCGAAAGTAGTTTTCGGAAATCCATTTGCCTCCTGTCGTCCATACCCCTACCCCTCTCCCTACCCCAACCCCTTCATCACCCCCATGTCCACCCTCCGTACCCTCGCCCTCCTCGCCGTGTGCTCCCTCGCCCAAGCCGCTGAAGTCAAATATGACTTCGTCCCTAACTTCCTCGGCACGCCTCCCGGCAAGCCGCAGATTGGCAACGGCCACGGCGAAATCGCCGTCGACTCCGCCGGCAACATCTACGTCAGCGTCCAGGAGAAGGACGCCGGCCTCCAGGTCTACGGCAAGGATGGCAAATATGTGAAGACGCTCGCCCTGCCGAACTCGCTCCACGGTTTCGTCATCCGTAAGACCGAGGATGGTGAATTCATTTTCGCCGCCGTGCTCAACGAGCAACGCCTCATCAAGTGCACGCTCGATGGCAAAATTGTGTTGGAGATTAAGCCCGACGCCTTCCCGGCCGACAAAGGCAAGGCCAAGGACAAGAAGGGTGCCGACGTGAACGCCCTGAAGCTCACCAACTGCGACGTGGCCCCGAACGGCGACATCTATATTGTCGACGGCTACGGCAGGAGCTGGATTTTCGTCTTCGATAAGACGGGCGCCTTCAAGAAGGTCTTCGGCGGACCCACCCAGATCGTGGACGGCAAGGGCTTCGCCAACACCCACAAGATCTTCGTCGACACCCGCTTCTCCCCAGCCCGCCTCCTCTGCCTCGACCGCGGCAACAACCGCATGTTCCACGTCGACCTCGACGGCAGCAACCCGCAGATGATTTCCAACAAGGGACTCCGCAACCCCTCCTCGGCCTCCTTCCACGGCGACTTGATGTGCGTCGCGGAAATCGCCGGACGCGTCTCGGTCTGGAACAAGGAAGGCGCGATGGTCGCCGCCATGGGCGCCAATGACACCAAGGGCCAGACCAACACCCCGTCCGTTAAACCAGTGGATTGGCGCGAAGGCGTTGTCACCTCCCCCCACGGCATCACCTTCGATGGCCAGGGCAACATCCTCGAAACAGAGTGGAATGTTTTCGGACGCGTGCTACGCTGGGATCGTAAGTGATTCGCACCCTCCAAAAACTGGTCCTAACCGGGGGAGCTTTACTGCTCCCCTTGTTTGTCTGCGCCCATAACGGTGAGCTGCTGCTCGCGAAACTGACGCTCCGCACCGATGGCTCCTGCGTATTGCGGGTGACCGCCGACACGGAGGCTAACTTTACCATCCGGAACCGCGCCCAACTGACGGAGGTAGCGAATAGTTTCTTCCTCGTCTCCGCCGGCAAGGACACCACCCCCCTGGCCAAAGTCGCCGGCGACCCAAGTTTCTTTTCGGAAACAAAACTAGACCCCTCCGCTCCACTCGGCCACACGCCCGAAGAACTCGCGAAGTCCTACAAACTCGAGGCCGCCGAATGGACCTGGACCCCTGAAAGTCCGAAGTTCGTGCTGCGGGTGCCCGAAATGAGCCCGCACACTTTAATCCTCTGGCTCGTCGACGAAAAGAAGCCCACCGCCAAGCCGCGCTGGATCATGATGGTGGCAGAAGACGAGTCGCCGCTGATCGTAGCGGCCGAGCCCGCCCGCCGCGATGTCCCGTGGTGGCTCAGCAAAGAGGACGCGAAATTCATCTTCATCGTGGCCGTAGCGGTGGCGGGCATAATCCTGGTCTGGATCGCCCTCGGCTTAAACCGCATCGGCGAATGGCTAGACCGAAAGCCTAAGCGTTAAGCCAGCACCGCCTCGACGAAGCCCGCCCGCGCCTCAAAGTGCGGATTATGCCCACTTTCAGGGAGCGTCATAACGTCAGCCGACGGGAAGTGCGCGCGGATGACGGCGACATCCTCGTCGCGAATATAGTTTGATTTACCACCGCGCAGGAAACGGGTCGGGCCGGGCCAGACTTCGCCGGCGATCAGAGGATTACCGAGAATCTCCGACAGTGAGCGGGTGAGCGCCTCGCGGTTGACGGTCCAGCGCCAGCGGCCTTCGGCATCCTGTCCGAGATTGGTCAGGATGAACTGCCTCATGCCCCACTCGGGTACTTGGGCCGCCAGTTTCTCTTCGGCGTCCTTGCGCGACTTCACTGCCGTGAGATCCAGCGCGTTCATCGCGGCGAACTCGACGCGTACACGGTCGGAATAGGCACGCGGGGCGATGTCCACGATGGTCAGATGCGCAACGAGGTCGGGGCGATCCATGACCAGACGCATCGCGGCCTTGCCACCCATGCTGTGACCGACGAGATGCACGGGGCCGAGGGCGAGCTGATCAAGCATCGCGATGACGTCGCTGGCCAAAGCGGCATAGGAGCAGTCGTCCGCCCAAGGCGACGAGCCGTGATTGCGCAGATCTGGCGCCAGCACGCGGTGCCCGCGTTCGGCCAGCGCCACGCCAGCGGATTGCCAGTTGCGCGACGAACCGAGCAGGCCGTGGAGCACGACGAGCGGAGCACCGCTGCCGCCGAGTTCACGGATGATGAGTGGAAGCGCGACAGGCACGGGAGAAGGCCAAGGTGGAGGCACCGGGCCCGAGGTCGAACCATTTTCCCGCACGGGACTTGAACACCGCCAACCTCAGCCTACAAACAACCCATGCTTACCCGCCTGCTCCCCCTGCTCGCCTGCGCCGCTTCGGCGTTCGCCGCCATCGAAGTCGTCAAGCTCTCCGGTGCCGAAGACCTGCACGAGCCATTCAGCATCGCCTTCGACGCCAAGGGCGACGCGTACGGCGTGGAATTCCAGCCCGCGAACCGCATCTTCAAAATCCATGACGGCAAGATCGAATACATCTCCGGCGTGAAGTGGAACAGCATGGGCAAGGCTCCAAAACTACCTGAACCCGCCAAACTCCTGGATCTTTCGCCGGCCGTCTACAACGGCATGCACGATATCTCCATCGCACCCGACGGCTCGATTTACGCCTCCGACAGTTTCCAACACCGTATTGTCCGCCTCGACCCGAAGACGCACGCCGCGACGGCCTTCGCGGGCACGGGCAAATCCGGTTTCGCCGGCGACGGCGGCCCGGCAGCCCTGGCCCAATTCAATATCCCGATGTGCGGCGTCATCGATCCTTCGGGGAAATTTATGGTCATCGCCGATATCGGCAACAACCGCGTGCGCTGCATCGACCTCGCGACTAAGGTGATCACGACCATCGCCGGGAACGGCAAGCGGGGTCTACCCAAAGACGGAGATGATGCACTGAACACGCCGATGGGCGACGTCCGCGCCGCCTGCACCGCCAGGGACGGCACGGTCTACGCACTACTCCGCGGCGGTAACGCACTTGCCGCCATCAAGGATGGCAAGGTCTCCATCGTCGTGAACAAAGCCGGTAAAGCAGGCCCGGCGACGGACGGACCTGCTGCCGACGCACGCATGAGTGGCCCCAAATACGTGATAATGGACGCCAAGGGCAACGTGCTGATTCTCGACACCGAGAACCATTGCCTGCGTCTCTTTGACCCCCTCAAGCAGACCATCCGCACGATTGTCGGCAACGGCAAGAAAGGCTCCGCGGTCGGCGCGGATTGGGCTAACACGCAGCTGAATCGTCCGCACGGTGCCCGCATCGGTCCGGATGGTCGCCTCACCGTCACGGATACGGAAAACAACCGAATCCTCATCGGTCCAGCCCCATAAGCTGGGTTCGGCCCGCCAAGCGGGGTTTTTGAGTTTGTCTCTTTTGGCAGGGGGAGGTTGTTTCTGGGGTCCAATCCAGCCCAATGTCCTCGACCGGTTCCAACTCCTCTCGCCGTCCCTTCGGCCCCCGCGCTTTCGCGGGAGCCCATACGGCCTTGGTCACCCCCTTCCTCAACGGAGCGGTCGCCTGGGATGACCTGAAGAAGCTGGTCGAATTCCAGATCAACGAAGGCATCGATGGCCTAGTCGCCGTCGGTACCACCGGCGAGTCCCCCACCCTCGACTACGACGAGCATATCGAAGTCATCCGCCAGACGGTAGAGTTCTCCGCTGGCCGCGTCCCGGTCATGGCCGGCACTGGCTCCAACGCCACGACCGAAGCCCTCGACCTCACCAAGCGCGCGGACGAAGTCGGAGCCGACGCATTCCTGCTCGTCGCCCCGTATTATAACAAGCCCAACCAGGAAGGCCTGTTCCGCCACTTCGCTCTGCTCGCCGAATCCACTGCGAAGCCGATCATCCTTTATTCCATCCCTGGTCGCTGCGGCATCGAAATTACCGTCGAGACCACCCTGCGCCTCCGGAATAAGTATCCGAACATCATCGGCCTCAAGGAAGCCGGCGGCCAGGTCGACAAGGCCGCCCGCCTCGTGCGCGAAGCGGATCCAGAGTTCATCGTCCTCAGCGGCGACGACTCCCTCACCCTGCCCTTCGCCGAAGTCGGCGGACAAGGCATCATCTCCGTCGCCTCCAATCTTATCCCTGGCCCGGTCGCCCGGCTCGCCAAGCTCGCCCGCACGAAGCAGTTCGCCGAAGCAAAACTGCTGCACGATAAGCTCGCGGAGATTTTTAAGACCCTGTTCGTCGAACCGAACCCGGTACCCGTGAAGCATTGCATGGTGCGGGCGGGCATCATCCAGTCCGACGAAGTCCGCCTGCCCCTTTGCGAGATGTCCGAAGCCAACCGCCTTCTCGTCGAGAAGGTCGCGGACGCCACCCTCGCCTCCCTCCGATGAGCCAGCCTATCCGCATTCTCCTCAATGGTGCCAAGGGCCGCATGGGCCTCGCCATCGCCAACGTGGCCGTCTCCGAGAAGGCCGTCATCGCCGCCGGCGTCGACCAGGGCGACAACCTCGCCGCGCACATCAGCGCCGCCGATGTGGTCATCGATTTCTCATTCCACTCCGCGACCCTCGCCGTCGCGCAGCTCTGTGCCCAGCACAAGATGCCCCTCGTGATTGGCACCACCGGCCACACGGCCGAAGAGAAGGCCGCGATCACCGCCGCCATCAAGGGCCTCCCGGTCGTCTGGGCCGGCAACTACTCTGTGGGCGTCACGTTACTCAACGCGCTCGTCCGCCAGGCCGCTCGCTCACTCGCCGATGCCGGCCGCTGGGACGTGGAAGTGCTCGAGATGCACCACAACCTCAAGAAGGATGCGCCCTCCGGCACCGCCGAAACGCTTCTCAAGATTCTCCTCGAAGAACGTCAGCTCGCCAAGGATGCGTTGAAGCATGGCCGCGACGGACTGGTCGGCGAACGCCCGCTCAACGAGATCGGCGTGCACGCCATCCGCGGCGGCGACGTCGTGGGCGACCACACGGTCCTCTTCGCCGCCGAAGGCGAACGCCTCGAACTCACACACAAGGCCTCCAACCGCGAGATCTTCGCGCGTGGTGCCGTCCGCGCCGCCCGCTGGCTGGCGAGCCAACCCGCTGGCCTGTACGGTATGGAAGATGTGTTGGGGCTGAAGTAAGGGTCAGGGGGCAAGCTGGCACGGTGACACGTGGACACGGGGACGATGCATCGTTGCCTTGGGTAGGGTCGGGACCGCGTCACGACATAGTGGTATCGAGGTAGGGACAGCACCACGTGCTGTCCTAGCTGCATCGGGTAGGGCTGGCCATCCTTGGCCGGCCGCGGCCGAGCAGGGATGCTCGGCCCTACCTGAAGACAAAACTCAAAGGGAAACCGGAGACCGGAAGAATGGCTGGGCTTATATGTCTCCATCTAACATTCCGGCTTCCGGTCTCCCTTTGTATTATGCATCGGTTGTATCGGGTAGGGGCGCGACGGCGTCGCGTCCGTTTGAGACCGAGGCTGGGAGTCGTCGGGTCTTCGCTAAGATCGGACGCTTCCCCCTACGCCGATGCGAACGGACGCCACGCAGTGGCGCCCCTACCATAAGCCAAAGCCCTATACTCCCCAGCCTTCGCAGGCGCTCCGCCATGCTGGGATAAGTGATTGGCACACGGTGCCGCAGACCTAGGGTGAACTCCATGACTAGGATTACCCCCGCTAGCCTGCTCTGGTTTGTCATGGCTTGGCAAAGTTGCTTCGCCACGGACATTGAATTCTCCGGCCCCACCCCCGGCCCCGCCGCCGCGCAAATCCAAGGCGATGAGTTACGCCTTGAGAACAACGTCATCGCGGGGACCTGGCAGTTCCAGGCCGGCACCCTCCGCCCGGGCTCCTTAAAAAATAAACTCGCCGGCCTCAGCCACACCCAAGCAGGGGCAGAAATCTTTCGCCTGACGAGTACCGCTAGTCCAGCAGGCGACGGCACTTTCCCCATCGAAATCAGCCTGACCGCTGAGCGCATCATCGTCCGGGTCGGGCAGGACGGGAAAGCCCTCGCCGAAATCGCCTCCTTCCCGCGGAGCGACTTTCCGGGCGAGCCGACGTTGATCCGCATCGGAAAAATGAACCTGAAAGCCCAAGCCAAGAACAGCGGCGGTGAAGCCGGACCGGAAGGCGAATCAAAGGTCTCTCAGATTGACCCGGCACCAGCGGGCAAGAAATCTCTCACCTTCAAGGCGCCAGCGAATCATGCCATGACTTTTGACTTACCTTGGGTCAAAGGCACCCAGCAAGTCACGGCACGTATCGATAAGGGTACCGACGTTGCGATGTCTTGGTCACCGGCGGTCGCTCTCGTTTGGGAGGACGGCAAACGCTTTCTAAGCGTCGGTGTGCGGAGTAAAAATGGGACCTTCAATGTCACCACGGCGGCGAGTGAGCGCATCACGACCCCACGGCTGACTGAATTCCCTTCGGGCGATATCCCGGCTTCGGCTTTCAAAGTGGAAGGAAGCCCGCAGGTCGTTCGCCTGGAAGCCGGTCAAGCGCTCGAAGCGATGCTGGTGAGCCCGGCGGGGCTCAGGGTGAAATGGCGGGCCGAATTACGTGATGGCTCCCACTACTTTCGCCAATCCGTCGAACTCACCTCACCACGACAAGTGAAGCAAGTTTACGGACTGGAATTTACGGACCTCCGACTGCCGCAACTCCTCACCGTCGGCACCGTCCCGGGATGTCCCGTGGCCGGAAGCGGCTTCTTCGCGGGTGTCGAAATGCCGGGAGCCAGCAATCAAGTCAGTGCCGCCGGCGCCCGCATTGCCTTCAGCTGCGTACTCGAACTCACGCCAACCCAGTCTTACCGCTTCAGTTCCGTGACGGGCATCGCCCCCGAAGGCCAACTGCGCCGTGCCTTCCTCCGCTACATCGAACGCGAACGCGCCCGCCCCAGTCAGCCGTTTCTCCATTATAACTGCTGGTATGATTTGGGGTTTGGCGTCGATGAAGCCAAGATGGTCGACGTCGTTAAATCTTTTGATCGTGAACTCGTCCGCCAACGACACGTCCCCGTTCTGGGGTATTTAGTGGACGACGGCTGGGATAACCCTGGGAAGGGCTTGTGGGTTGAGAATGCGCAGAAATTTCCCACCGGTCTTCCGGGCACCAAGGCGAAATTTGCGCCCTACGATGCGCACCTTGCGTTGTGGATCTCGCCCCTGGGTGGCTACGGTGGCGACAAGGAACGGACCGCCCACGCCCAAAAAATGGGCCTACTTCCTCCCGGCCAGAAACTCGACCTCTCCTTCCCGAAATACCGTCAATGGTTTGAAGGCCGCTGCCTGCAACTCATGCGGGAAAGTGGCGTCAATTGTTTCAAGTGGGATCGCGCCGGCGAGAACGTCAGCCCCCACTTCATGGCCCTGCTGGAAATTGCCCGAAATCTGCGCCGAGAAAACCCGGCGGTCTTTATCAATGTCACGGTCGGCACCTGGCCCTCTCCGTTCTGGTTGAATCATATCGATACTACCTGGCGCAATGGGAGCAGCGATGTCGGCTGGGCGGGCAAGGGAGATGATCGGGAAAAGTGGCTAACCTTCCGGGACGGCTATTGTTTAAAATTATTCGTCCAGGCCTCGCCCCTTTATCCGCTTAATTCGGTGATGCATCATGGCATCGTCCATGGCCGCGCCTTCCAAGGCGAGAAAGTGGGGAAAGCCGGCAATGATCTTAAGAACGAAGCCCGTTCATACTTCGCCAATGGTGCATCCCTCCAAGAGTTGTACCTGACGCCATCGATGATGACACCCACGGCCTGGGATCAGGTCGCCGAATCCGCACAATGGGCCCATGCCCACGCCGAGGTCCTCCGCGATGCCCATTGGGTGGGTGGCGACCCACTGAAACTGGAACCCTATGGCTATGCCGCTTGGACCCCCCGCGAGGCCACCCTGATGCTGCGCAACCCCGATGACCAGCCGCGCACCATCGAACTCGAAGCGGGCACGGTCTTTGATTTACCCGCAGGCAACGCTCACCCTGTTTCACTGCGCGCCGCTTATCGCGATCAACGCATGGCAAGCCTCAGCCTGATTCCCGGCCAGAAGACCACCGTGACCCTCCAGCCCTTCGAAGTGCTGGTATTCGATACCGCGAAGGCTCGGTAGTTCGCGAGACTGCCTCAGGTAGGGACCGCACCAAGTGCTGTCCTAGTTGTTTCATTTCAGGTGGTAGCCCCTGTATCGAGGTAGGGTCGGCACTGCGCGCTGTCCTAGCTGCATCGGACCCTAGGTCAGCACGCAGTGCTGACCCTACCCATTGCATCCCTGGCCAACTGGCCAACCGATCAACGGATCAACTTAGCCTCCCCCATGTCCACGTGTCACCTTGCCCACGTGTCCCCTCGCGAGGGCGCGTTAGCGCCCGAGCGCCGCCTTCACCAACTGATCAGCACTGGCACCGGCACCGAGCTTGGTGAGCGCAGTGCGCACGCCCTTCTCGGCGTCAACGGGCTTAAAACCGAGTGCAACGAGCGCGGCCATGGCATCGGAAGCAGGCGTCGGGGCGAGGGCACTCGCCGAGGGCAGCGACGACACAACCGTCGCGCTGGCACCTTCGAGGCCGACTTTATCCTTCAATTCCATGACGAGGCGTTCGGCGGTCTTCTTACCGATGCCGGGACATTGCGAAAGCAAGGCGACATCGCCACGCAGAATCGCATCGCGCAGAATCGGCAGCGCCAGACGGCTCAAAATATTGAGCGCCATCTTAGGGCCCACGCCCGAGACCTTCTCGACGAGTAGTTTGAAGAACTCACGTTCCTCGGCGACGGCGAAGCCGTAGAGAGCCTGACCGTCTTCGCGGAAGACGTGATGGATGAGCAGGAAGACTTCGGCGCCGAGTTTAGGCAGGCGCTCGGCGGTCGTGACGGGGACGTTGACCTCGTAGCCCACGCCCGACGACTCGATGACGACGCGGAGGACGCCTGCTTCGATGAGCTTACCACGGAGGGAGACGATCATGACGCGATGAAAGCGGAAGCAGTCCGGGAGTTAAGCCCGAATCTCGATGATGAAGCCCTTGAGGTAGCGGCTCTCGGGGAAGTTCAACAGTACTGGGTGGTCCGCGGGCTGCGAAGTACGCTCCAGAATGACGGCTTCGCGGCGGGCATCCGAGGCGGCGTCCTCGATCACCTCAAGGTACATCTCTTCCGAGACACGGTGCGAACACGAGTAGGTCGCCAGAATGCCACCTGGGGCCAGCAAACGGAGCGCGCGGAGGTTCAGTTCCTTGTAGCCGCGGAGGGCGCCATCGACGGCGTCCTTGCTGCGGGCGAAGGGCGGAGGGTCGAGGACGATGAGGTCGAAGGAGGCTTCGCGGTGCTCCGTGAACCAGTCGAAGACATTGGCGACTTCGAAGGTGGCGCTCAGGCCATTCCGTTCGGCAGCCGAGCGGGCGGCGGCGATGGCGTCTTCGGATTGATCCAGGCCGAGCACGCTGGTGGCACCGGCCTTGGCGGCGGCCAGACCGAAGCCACCTTGATTGCAAAACGCGTCGAGCACGCGACGGCCCTTTGCGAGCTTCGCCACGTTCTGATGCTGGTCGAGCTGATCGAGGTACGTGCCGGTCTTCTGTCCACCCATCAAATCAATGAGCACCTGCACGCCGCCGACTTCCATCCAAGTGGGTTCGAGCGGTTTGCCGGAGACTGTGCGGACCTCCTGACGCAGGCCTTCGAGTTTACGCGTGGATGCGTCGTTGCGGAGAACGATTTCGCGCGGCTTCAGCAAGCGCTGGAGGATGTCGATGATCGTGGCGAGGCGGCGGTCGATGCCGCAGGTCAAGGCCTGGATGGTGATCAGGTCGTTGTAACGGTCGACGACCAGACCGGGGAGACTATCTGCCTCGGACCAGATCAGGCGACACACGGGCTTGCCCGCGCGACGATTCACGGAGGCCGTCACCAGCTCTTCGAGCAGCGGGCTGTCCAGTGAGATCGGGCGACGTGAATAACGGCGCCAGGCGATTTGGGATTTACCGTTCCAGAGCCCCGCGCCGAGGCAACGGCCCTTGAGGTCGGTCAACTCGACGCAATCGCCGTCGGTCGGCGGCTCGCCGGCAAACTCGACTTCACCGAGAAAGGCCCAGGGATGTCCCCGGAGGGCGCGCACGGGACGTCCGGCGCGAATACGAATAGCTCTGAGCATGTTAATTGACGGCCTTCAGCCTCGGTATGACCCAAACGGCGGTGAGCACGGTCGGAATCCACGCTGCGATCATGGGCGGCAGCGCCCCACTCTCACCAAAGGCGGAGCAGAAGGAGGAAAGGAAGTAGAAGGCTAGAAAGAGTCCAAACGTCTTGGCGACACCCACCATCGGGCTCGCGCGACCACCGGTGACCGAAAACGGAATGGCGACCGCGATGACGATGAGGCAGATGGCGGGAGCGGACATGATCGCATGGTAGCGCATCACATAGGCAGCATTCGGGCCGCCAGGATTAGAGCCCGTCTGCTCGACGAAACGCGAAACTTCGCGGAGAGATAAAGTATCCGGCTCGCGCGTCGAGTAGAGCATGACTTCGGGGTCATCCGAGAATTCCGGGAGTTCGAGCACCTTGAAAGCCGGCTGGGCCATGATTGAGCCCGTGACGGGGTCAACGCGCGTGTCGCGTCCTTCTCGGAACGTCCATTGCCAGCGATTGCCGACGCGTTTAAATTCGGCGAAGCGTGCCGAAATGCTACGAACCTCGCGATGCTGCTCGTCGAAGGAGTGGACGATGACTTCGAACGCCTGCCCGGTGGCGAGGCCCAGATTGGAAATCAGCCAGAGCCGACGGTCCTTGGTGTTCTCAAAGGAAACGAAGGTGGCCTGCCCCTTAGGCAGGGCCTTGCCGCCCTTGGCCTTCAGGGCGGCGAACTGGGCACTTTCGACGACGGCATTCTGAGCCTCGAGTGCATCGGGCACCAGGACCGCGTTCAGAAGGGCAAGCAGCCCGGCCAACACGACACCAATCCCCCAGAGCGGGGCGGCTAGCCGCCACATCCCAATTCCAGCGGCGCGGGCGGCGACGATTTCCTGATTACGGTTCATCGCTCCCAGCACGAAGATGACCGAAATCAACAAGGAGACCGGAATCAACAAAGACGCGTTCTTAACCACGCTCAGCAGGAGATACTGGATAATGGTCCAGGCGGAGGCCCCCATGTTCAGGAAGTCAGGAATCCAGTTATACCCCTCGGAAAGCAGGAG
>CAISXT010000016.1 GCA_903889525.1 uncultured Opitutia bacterium
AAACTGACCATGAGCCTGTTCGCCCGCAAAAGCATCGCAGCCCTCCAGACCGAAGCCGCCGCCACAGGCGAAGGGACGCTCAAACGTTCCCTCTCCGCCACCAACCTGGTGATGATCGGCATCGGCGGCATCATCGGGGCCGGCATCTTCGTGCTTTCGGGGCATGCCGCCGCCTCACACGCCGGCCCGGCGGTCGTCCTCTCCTTCGTCATTAGTGCCATCACCTGCGCCCTCGCCGGCCTCTGTTACTCCGAGATGGCCGCTGCGGTGCCAGTCTCCGGTAGCGCCTACACTTACGCCTACGCCACCCTAGGCGAACTGATGGCCTGGATCATCGGCTGGGATCTCGTCCTCGAATACGGTGTCGGCGCCGTCACCGTTGCCGTCGGCTGGGCCGGCTACCTCAAAGGCTTACTCGAAGGCTTCGGGATTAAAATCGCCGAAGCCTACGCCTCAGCCCCGTTTGATTGGGTCACGGATAAAGCAACCCATGTCGAACACTTCGTGGGCACCGGAGCCGTCGTCAACCTCCCCGCGATGCTCATCATCGCCCTCGTCACCGCCCTACTCGTCGTCGGCATCGAAGCCTCGGCCAAGGTTAACGCGGCTTTCGTCGTCCTTAAGGTCTCCATCGTCGTCCTCTTTATCGCGGTCGGCCTTGGTCACGTGCTCCATTCTAACTGGGTCACCGCCGCCAATCCGCAGGGTCTCTTCATCCCGCCGAACCTCGGCGTAGGTCAATTCGGTTGGGATGGCATCATTCGCGCCTCGGGCGTGGTCTTCTTCGCTTACATCGGCTTCGACGCCGTCTCGACCGCCGCCCAGGAATCCAAGAACCCGCAGCGAGACATGCCGATCGGTATGCTCGGCTCCCTCGCCATCTGCACGGTGCTCTACATCCTCGTGGCCTATGTACTCACGGGCGTGGTGCCTTACGACCAACTCAACGTGGCCCAGCCAATCGCCAAGGGCATCGACGCCATGGGTCTCCCTTGGCTCGCGCCGTTTATCAAGTTCGGTGCCATCCTTGGTCTAAGCTCGGTCATCCTGGTGCTACTACTCGGCCAGACGCGCGTCTTCTTTTCGATGTCCAAGGACGGCCTTCTGCCAGTCTCGTTTGGCAAGGTGCATCCGAAATTCCGCACGCCCGCGCGCATCACGCTGGTCACGGGCATGGCCATCATGGTCGCCGCGGGCCTCGCGCCCATCGGGCTCGTCGGCGAACTCTGCAGCATCGGCACCCTCTTCGCCTTCGCGCTCGTCTGCCTCGGCGTGATGGCCCTGCGCATCATCGACCCGGGCCTGCATCGCCCGTTCCGCACGCCCTTCATCTGGGTCGTCGGGCCGGCCGGCGCCGCCGCCAGCTTCTACCTGATGCTCGCCCTCCCGGCCGACACCTGGATCCGGCTCATCGTCTGGATGGCCATCGGTCTGGTAATCTACTTCGTCTACGGCCAGCGCAACGCCGCCCGCGTCCGCGCCGAAGCCGGTCAAGGCGCCGTCACCAGGTAGGGGCGGCACTGCGTGCCGTCCGTTCGCCACGCAAAATTCGTATCACCGGGCACGTCCTTGAACGTATGACATCCGTCCTCCGACGGACGCGACGCAGTCGCGCCCCTACCTCTGCATCCTCAAACCTCGCTGCAACTTACTCGTGCCCTCCCGTCCTCCGGTCCTCCCGCCCTCTCTCTACTTCGCTAATTCCTGTCGCGTCGCGATAGGAACGTAGCCGATTTCCAGCCCCTTGGGCGGAGTCAGGACCTGCGCTGGATCGAGTGCGGCGAGTTTGCCGACGGTCGGAGGCGCGAGGTAGTCGCGATCCTTGGTCCAGGAGCGGTGCAGCTTCTCTACCTTGATCTGCAGGGCTTCGCGTTCAGCGGGC
>CAISXT010000017.1 GCA_903889525.1 uncultured Opitutia bacterium
GAGAAGGAGTCAGGGGTCAGATTCATGATGCCCATAATTAGCGTGCGCTTTCTCCAGTCGGGAAGGGGAGTGCCGTGTGGGCTACGCCAAGACATGGTTTAGGGGGTTAAAGCACCCACCTAAGGGTGCAAGACCCAAGGGCCCCAACGGGGATAGAAGAGGGGCGAGGTGCCCAGTATTAGCCGATATGATGCAATAATATATATGTAAGTTAATGATATTCATATATTTATGTAATTAATCCCAATCTGGCGGACTGAGGGATCCCCATCCGCACGAATTAGCCCAGCGGGGGGCTTGCAAATTACAGGGTTTTTACGGATTTTCCGGCGTCCGAAACTCATCCTTTATGTTTTCTCGCTTCTTCAGTCGGGTCGGTCTGCTGGCCGCCCCCTTCCTCGCCCTAATTATGGCAGGATGTTCCAAGGCCGAAATGACCGTGCGCCAGTCCACCTTAGATCCCAAGGGGCCCGTGGCCAAGATGCAGTATGATGTTTTCATGGACACCGTTTGGCTGGTCGTCGTCCTCTTCATCCTCGTGGGCGGTCTGCTGGTTTATGCGGTCATCAAATTCCGGGCCCGTCCGGGCGATGAGGATGCCCCGCGCATCGAAGAAGGTCACGGCAACCCGCTCGTCGAAATCGGTCTCATCACCGCCTCCATTGGTGCACTGGTGATCATCGCGATTCCGACGCTTAGTGCAATCTGGTACACCGACGACGTCCCAGTCGAGTCCGTGCCGACGTCCAAACTCTCCGCTTGGTACCCCCGCCTCGAAGGTGCGAAGGAGAATTACGCCAAGGTCGTCGAGGAGCAGGTTCTGGAAATCGACGTCATCGGCAAGCAGTGGTGGTTCCGCTTCGAGTATCCGCAGCTCGGACTCACGAACGACGCTAAGCGTTCCGTGCCGAATGAGTTCGTTATCCCCAAGGGCAAGGCAGTCCGTATCAACCTCCGCTCCGAGGACGTCATCCACTCTTTCTGGATTCCGAAGCTCGCTGGCAAGGTCGACCTCATGCCTGGCCGTAAGAACCATATGTGGATTCAGGGCGATGAAGTCGGCCATTACTACGGCCAGTGCGCCGAGTTCTGCGGCGACTCCCATGCCTACATGCGCTTCCGTGTCGAAGTCGTTGAGCCCGCTGAGTTTGCCAAGTGGGTGCAGAAGCAGAAGACCGACGCCGGCGCGGTCGTCGCATCGCCCAAGGCCGAGAAGGGCAAGGCGCTCTTTGCCGCCAAGACTTGCTCGATGTGTCACAATATCAGCGGACACTACGGTGCGGGCGCGTTTGCTCCCGACCTCACCCACGTCGCTTCGCGCAAGTCGCTCGCGGGCGCTTGGCTCGATAACCGTGACCCTAAGGCTCAGCTTGCCAAGGAGCAGCAGACCCAGAACACCGAATCATCCGTCGAAGTAGACAAGGAGGTGCTCAGGGCCAATCTCAAAAAGTGGATCGGCTCCTCGGGCGTCGCCACCGGCGCTGATGGCAAGCCGACCAAGGACGTCAAGCCCGGCAACCGGATGCACTTCTACAAGATGTTCAACGTCGCTGGTCTGACCGAGACCCAGCAGAAGTTCACCGCCGACGAGCTGGACTGCCTGGCCGAATACCTCCTCACGCTGAAGTAAACCTTTCGAACCTTTCATTCCAATGTCTCACGATTCCCACCATGCCCCCGTCGCCTGCAAGACGGAGTTGGCACCCGAGCGCAGCGACCTCGGCCTGATCCGCCCCGACCGCACCACCGGCTGGACCGATTGGCTGACCACCGTCGATCACAAGAAGATCGGTATCCTCTACGGTGCTTTCGCCATGTTTTACTTCCTCGTCGGCGGCGTCGAAGCCCTCGCGATTCGTACCCAGCTGATCCGCCCGGAGAATGACTTCGTCACGGCGCGGATGTATAACCAGCTGTTCACGATGCACGGTACCACGATGATCTTCCTTGGGGTCATGCCGCTCTCGGCCGCGTTCTTCAACTTCCTCGTGCCGTTGCAAATCGGGGCCCGCGACGTTGCGTTCCCGCGCTTGAACGCCTTTTCGCTCTGGACGTTCGTTTTTGGTGCTTTCGTGCTCAACGCCTCTTGGTTCTTCGAGTTCGCGCACCTCGCTGGCTGGTTGAACTCGTTCGATTGGCACAAGGCCTTGGTCTATACGGATTTCGCTCCCGCCAACGGTTGGTTCAGTTACGCACCGCTCTCTGGCACCTTCGGTCAGAACGGACAGGCACTCCGTTTCACCGGCGTCGGTACCGATTTCTGGATCATCGGCATTCAGGTGCTCGGCATCGCCTCCCTGGCGGCCTCCTTCAACTTCATCTGCACGATCATCAACATGCGCGCCAAGGGTATGACCATGATGCGCCTGCCCGTGTTCACCTGGATGACCCTCATCACGGCGATTCTCATCATCCTCGCCTTCCCGGCGATCACCGTCGCGCTGATCGAATTGATGTTCGACCGGGCTTTCGGTGCTAACTTCTTCAACCCCTCGGCTGGCGGCCAGCCGGTGCTCTGGCAGCACCTCTTCTGGATCTTTGGTCACCCGGAGGTTTACATCCTCGTGCTGCCCGCGATGGGCATTGTCTCGGAAATTCTCCCGACGTTCTCGGGCAAGGCGCTCTTCGGCTACCCGATCATCGTCTTCTCCGGCGCCGTCATCGGCTTCCTGGGCTTCGCCGTCTGGAGTCACCATATGTTCACGACCGGCCTCGGCCCGGTGCCGACCGCCGCCTTCGCCCTTCTGACCATGGCCATCGCCGTGCCGACGGGCGTGAAGATCTTCAACTGGCTCGGCACCATCTGGGGCGGACGCGTCCGTTTCACGCCGCCGATGGTGCTCGCCCTCGGTTTTATCTGGATGTTCATGTGCGGCGGATTCTCCGGCGTGATGCACTCCGCGGCTCCCGCCGACTCCCAGCAGCAGGACAGTTACTTCGTCATCGCGCACTTCCACTACGTGCTCCTCGGCGGCGTGCTCCTCGGCCTGATGGCCGGTTTATATTTCTGGTTCCCGAAGATTTTCGGTCGCATGCCGAACGCCCCGGTGGCGTACATCGCTTCAGGGATGGTCATCCTAGGCTTTAATCTCGCCTTTGGCCCGATGCACTACCTCGGCCTCGCCGGTATGCCTCGCCGCACGCACACCTACCAGGCTGGTAACGGCTGGGAAAACTGGAACTTCATTGCCACGATCGGCGCGTACATTCTCGGTGCGGGGGTGTTCATCGCGTTCGTTAACCTCTTCTGGACGGCCTTTAAGGGTAAGAAGTGTGCGAGCGACCCGTGGGGTGGCCGCACCCTCGAGTGGTCGCTGCCTTCGCCGGTGCCTGAGTATAACTTCGCGCAGGCTCCGATTGTGGCCACGCGCGATGCGTATTTCGAAGATCGGCACGGCGGCAAGCGCATCGCCTATGAGAACGACGGCGGCGAAGCCGGCGTTCACATGCCTAGCCAGTCTTGGATGCCTTTGGTGGCTTCCGCGGGCTTCCTTTTCGCTGGCTTCGGCATGCCGATGATGGCCATGGGCGTCCCCCATGCTGGCTGGATTGTCATCACGGGCCTCGGCGTCCTCATCCTCGGCATCTGGCTCTGGGCCGTCGAGGGACCTGGTGGCTACATGCTCAAGACGCCCGCCGCTGCTGGGTCGCCGGCTCCCGTCGAGACCGCCGCGCACTGAGCCCACCTTCCTTAAAACCTCTCCACTCTGACCTCCATGTCTGAAACTGCCGACGCGCATGATGCGCCCACCTCCACCGGGATCGACCACAAGAAGCTCATCATGTGGCTCTTCCTGGCTTCGGACTGTATGTTCTTCGGGACGCTGATCTCGACGCACCTACTGTACCGGAAGCTGTACCCCTCGGGCTTCACCGACGCCGAAGGCCACCAGCGTTTCATCCAGAACCTGTTCAATATCGAGCTGACGTCGTTCTCGACGTTCATCCTGCTGATGTCCTCGTTCCTGATGGCGCTTGCGGTCTCCGCGATGCACAAGGGTGAAATCAAGTCGTTCCGCCGTAACGTCCTCGGCGTGATCTTCTTCGGCCTGATCTTCCTGGGCTGTCAGGTCTTCGAGTTCACGCACTTCTATCACCAAGGCTTGACGATTCAGAACAGCGTGCTCGGCTCGACGTTCTACGTCCTCACCGGCACGCACGGCACCCACGTCGCCATCGGCGTGCTCTGGCTCATCCTGATGTACTTCTACAGCTTCACCGGCAAGCTGCGTGGCCACATGGGCGCCCTCGACGTCGAAGTTGCGGGCCTCTACTGGCACTTCGTCGACATCGTCTGGATCATCATCTTCACCGCAGTCTATCTCGTCGAATACCTCGGGCCGAACGGCATCTGGGGGACGGGTCTCCCTGCCGCCATCAAGTAATTTTCATTTACGCTCATGTCTTCCTCTTCCGAAGCCGCCCCCAGCCAGGAATTCCTCATCGAGGAAACCCGTCGCTACCACCACTTCATCACGTTGGCCCTTTGGCTGGCCGTGGTCACTGGTGCGGAGATTGTCCTCATCTTCCTGCCCATCCCGATGGCGGCGGTGCTCACCGTCCTCAGCCTGATGTCCGCCGGCAAGTTCTTTGCGGTCATCCTCTGGTTCATGCACCTGATCTACGACAAGCGGCTGCTTTTATGGATCTTCGTCGCGGCCCTCGCGCTGACTTTCGCTACCTTCTCGGCGTTGCTGGCACTCTTCTCGGTCGACTTGCTGGACCCAAAGTGGATCTCCTGAGCGCACCAACTACTTGACGACCAAGGCTCCGTGAGGGGCCTTTTTTGTGCCCGCACTTGCGAAGGGGCGCGGTTGGATTAATAAGAAGGGATGCTGCGCATCCCGCTCCATTGGCACACCGAGCCGCTTCTGCTGCTCCTGGTCGTGGGCGCATCTTGGGCGCACGCCTTGGCGTGCGGGCCGTATCGGTCGGCTTGGGCAGTGGCGGGCACACCTTATCCCGTCGCCCACACGATTCGTTTTCACCTCGGCGTCTTGGTGGGTTATCTCGCCGTGGGTTCGCCGCTCGATCAGCTGGGCGAGCAGTTTCTTTTCTCGGCCCACATGCTTCAGCACATGCTGTTGATCTACGTGGCGGCGCCCCTCTTGGTCACGGGCATCCCGCCGGACATCATTGACCGATTGCTCGCCTCGCGGCCCACGTTGACGAAAGTGTTGCGCGCCCTCACGCACCCGCTGGGCGGCGGCGTCCTCTTCACTTTATTTTTCTCCTTCTGGCACTTTCCGGAGCTCTATGAAGCCGCCCTCCGCAGTCGCCCGCTACATGTCATTGAGCACTGGTCCATGTTCTTGCCCGCGGTTTTGATGGTCTGGCCACTATTCTCCCGTTCAACCATGCTCCCGGGCATCGGCTTCGGGGCCGCGATGTTCTACTCCTTCGCCCTGATGATCGCCGATTTGCCCCTTTGGGCTGCGCTCATCTTCGGCGAGCATCCCATTTACGATTCTTACCGGCTCGCCCCGCGCGTCAGTAGCCTGAGCGCTTCGGCCGATATGATTCTGGGCGCAGTGGTGATGAAGGGCTTCAACGAAATCTTCGCGTTGATTTGCATGGGCTACGCCTTCTTCGCCTGGTACCGTCGCGATCGCTGAGCGACTCAGTGGCGCGAGGCACGCTTGAGCAACCAGAGTGCGACGGACACGACAAGAAGGTTCGGCCCCCAGACAAGTAGGTCTGGGTGCAACGCTGGATTCTTCACAAACGTCGCCGCCGAGGTGAGCATGTAATAGGAGAGCGCTACGCCGAGCGCGATTGAGGCGTTGACGAAGGTTTCTGATCGGCCGACGCGGACGGCGAGAGGAACTGCGAGTAGGGCGAGGGAGAAGACGGAAAACGCTCCGGCGAGGTGGGCCATGAACTGCGTACGTGCCATCATCTTCTTGAGTTCGATTTCCGCGGGGGTGGAGCTCGCGGTCACCTGCCATCCTTTATCCATGGCATCAAGCAGCTCCGAGGTAGTCAGCCAGCGCAGTTTTCGTTCGAAGTTGGAGCCATCCTTGAAAATACCTGATGCGGGGAATTCAACCACCGTGGTGCTGGCGGTGAAACCAGAGGCCGGATGCAGAAAGCTGGTATCCCCGGCTTGCTGGGATTCCGACCGCACATCCTTTAGTGTGATACGGAGCACGCCTTCGCCGGATTTATTTTCAACCCTACTGAGCCGGGCTGAATCTGCGTGCAGGATTTGCTCAAGGTGGCCTTGCGGGTCGATGCGCCAAAGCCAGAAGTCGCGGAGGACTTCGCCCTCCCGGTCCGCGGCCCGAATCACCATGCCTGGAAACTGGCGATTCAACTTCCCCAGGGTGATGACCGAGGCGGGATTATCCTTGGCGGAGCCAACTAAGAGCTGCCGGTATTCGGTGTTGGAGAACGGCGCGACCTCAAGATTGAGCCAAGCAGAAAGTAGGGCGAGGGTGCCGGCGAGCCATAGGGTGGGGCGGGCGATGCGACTTAAACTCAGGCCGCTGGCCTTCATCGCGGTTAACTCATGCTGCGAACTCAGCCGTCCGAAGGTGATCAGCACGCCGGTGAGTAAGCCCAAGGGAAGGGCATAGGGGAGCACGCCAGGGAATAGCAGCACGACCAACTCCAGGCCCTCCCACCCGCTCACGCGACTGGAGGCGATGGCCCCAGCGACCTGCCCGAGGATATTACTCGCCACCATCACAAAGATGAATGCCCCCGTCGCCGCACTACTGGCGATGGCGGTTTCTTTGAGGACGTGGCGGTCGAGGATGCGCACGCCATCATCCAAGCAAAACCGCCCGTCCGCTCCAAGGCGAAAGGGTTAGGGCGCGGCTTTCTGGTCTAAATCGGCGGGGAGGCTCTGCCCCCACACGGACTCAATCTCGCCGGCCCGGAGCCAGCCGGTCTTACCGTCGGCCGTGGTGACCCGGATGTATCCGTTAAAGGCTCGGCCGGTCCGCACGACATCACCTTCGGACACGGCTTGCGTAGGCTCCGCCAGCAGCGTGGGCGTGAGGCGCAGGGAAATCTCGGTCTTACGAACCACGGCGCGATGGGCGCTCGAACGCGCTCCCCAGAGTCCGGGGATACACAGAGCTAGCAACGTGAGGGCGGCGACGCGGACACGCTGATTCCATTCGCCAGCGGGTTGCCGGCGGATGCGCGGGAGGAGAATCGCCAGTAAGGCCGCCCAGAAGGACCCGGCTGCCAGAATGAGCCAGAGGTCGGCATTCAGTACGGAGGCGTAGTTCTCCGAACTCGTGCTTCCTGGTCGCTCCACGCCGCCGGCATTCTGGCCATGGCGGATGCCGGCTAGGGCCACGACGTTATGTGGGTCTAACAATAAAGCGCGCTCCCAGCATACCACGGCCCGGCCCTTCCGCCCGAGTCTCCATTCGGCATTACCGAGTGCGGCGAGCAGGCCGGGGCTGACACCATCGCGCCGGGCCTCATCCTGCCAGGCCTCGACGGCGCCGGCGAAATTACCCTTGGCGTAGGCTTGTTCGCCCGCTGACGGCGCCGGTAGGTCGCCCGCGAATAGCGAGGTCACCATCATCGCGAGGCTTAGGGCGAGGAGTCTCATAGGAGGTCTCTCAGCAGAGCGAGGAGCGTCAGGGTTTCACCCTGATCGGCGGACGGGGAGGATGAATTCGCCCCGAACTTTTCGGCGCCGGCAGCATGAAAGAGGGCATCAAGCGTCGTCCGGGTTGCTTCAGGGAGCACCCGCAGGATATCTGTCTGAGTCATTGCCGCCGGCGCCGCGCCGAGGATTGCTCCACAGCCAGCCTGCAGTCCGCTGACGGAAATTCGCGCAAAAGCATTTGAGTCACCGGCCACGGTGCGGGCGACCCGGAGGGCTCGCTGGACGGCCCGCTTCGCCCGCCAGTGAATCACAATTTCGGGGTGGGTGGCCAGATAGCCCACGCCAATCACCATCGCGGTGGCGAGGATGATGAGGAAGAGGGCCACGCCGTTGCTTGACCAGAAAAGGGTCGAGGCTGCCAGTGGCTGGACTGTCCCGTTGCGGTGGAAGGAGAACCCGTCACGAGGGTTGGGTTCGGCGAGGCCGGACATTTTGAGTTTGGGCGTGGTTCCGGCAGGGGCGGAGGGATCACTGGTGACCAGATCCACCTTGGCTGGAGCATTCCCCGTGACATTTACTTCCACGGAGGCGAACTCAAGTCGGCTGAACTGTTTGGTTTCAGGGTCAAAGGTCGAGAAGCGGATCTCGGGGGTCTTTCGTTTGCCCGGAAGTCGCGGCACCAAGGTGTAGACGAAGAAGCGCTGCTCTTCCGCATGGCGGCGGCGTTCGGTGGCCGGAAGCACGTCCCATGCTTCGCTGCTGGGAAGCTCGGGCGGGACGATCCGGTCAAGGTTGCCGCTGCCCGTGAGCACGGCGCGCAGCCGGATGGGCTCGCCGACCTCCGGCTTTTCATTGGAGACCTGCTGGGGTTCAGCATTAAATTTACCGATGGCCCCAGCCCAATCGGCCGGCCGGCCTTTCTCAGGGACATGCTCCACTGTAATGCTGCGGCGGAAGGTGAAAGGGCGGTCGCGGCCCGGGTTGCTGAAAACCGAAGTATTACCGGCCTGGATCAGCATGATGCCATTGATGACGACAACGTTCTGCCCTTCCCGGATGGGCGTCAGGTCGAAACTCGTCTGTAGCCCTTGGCCCATTTCGGTGGGGAGTGGGGAGCGGTCGGAGACGATTCCAAAGGTGAAACCTTCGGCCACGGATTCGAGCCCGAATGAAGCAACGACGGACTCTTGCTCGCCGCCGCGCAAGTTGATGGCGCCGCGGATAAGCTCGCCGACGTAGAAAGTGCGGTCCGGAATCGAGAGTTCAGCCCGGGCTTGGTTGGTGCGCACGAAGGCGACCGTCTTGCTCACGATAAGTTTGATCGCGGGGACGCTGATCATTTTGCGCGGGAAGCGAAGGTTGAAGCCGGGGATGATATATTCGCCCTCCTGCTCGGGGGCGACGCCGGAGAAGTTGAGCGTAGCCTCGGTCGCGTCGGGGCGGATGATCTGGCCGGACAGGCGCAGGGCCATGCCGCTCGGCGGCCGGATTTCTTTGCCCACATTCTGGGCGCCGCTCAGGGTGACATCGGATTCGACTTGGATCTGTAGGCGGAAGGGTTGCCCCGGGGCCGTAATTCGCGGGGTGATTTCCCAGTTGACGCGGTCTTCCGCTCGCGTCGTCAGCGCGAGCAGCAGGCAGCCCGCCCAAATGGAGTAGAATCGGAGCATCTCAGTAGTCCTTGCCTTTCTTGTCGGCGGGCTTGCCTGGGGCGGCGCCATTCGCGCCTTTCTGGCCGGCCGGCATTTTGCGGCCGAATTCATTCTTGAGGCCTTCCAGTGAGCCGCGAGCTTCCTGTTCGGTCATCTTCTTTTCTTCGCCCTCCTTGGATTTTTTCTGTCCGCCGCCGGACTTGGGTTTCTTGCGGTCCTCCGGCATGAGGTCGTCATCATCTTCGTCATCGCCTTGGGCGGACTGCGGGAGCTTGTCGTCCGGGATACGCTTCATGAGTTCGCGGATAACATCGCGGAGTTCTTCCTGCTTCTTGCGCTGCGCTTCGATGGTTTCCTCCAGGGCGGTGGTTTCGCGTTTGAGGGCGCGGAGGAGTTCCTCGATGGCCTCCGCATTACTGCGGGCCTGCGCATCGGTCTGATCAAGTTCGTGTGCTCCGCGGAAATCGTTAACCGAACGCGTCCAGACAGCGACCACCCCATTGCGCTTCACCACCATCGCCTCTTCTTTTGGGATGAGTTTCTTGATAGTGCGATAGGTCTCAATGCCTCCGCCCAGCGCAGAGGTAGCCGGGACGTAGTCGGGCTCGCGCTTCTCCGCCTTGGCTTTGTCGAGCAGTTCGATCTGGTCTTTCATGTCCGAGATGTCGGCGTCGGCTGCCTCGAGGTAGGAGCGCGCGATGGTGAGTTCCGTGATATCACCGGCCACCTTGCCGCCGAACGTCGCGCTACCTTTGCGGAAACGAACGTGGCCGAGGTTATGCAACGCACCAGGGCGAAGCGGGTCGACGTCCTTCGCTAGCGAGGCGCGCAGGGCTTCTTCCGCTCCGGCGACGTCGCCGGCGGCAAGCAGCTTGGTGCCAAGATTATGTAATTCCCGGGCGTCCATCTTGGCCAAGTCGGGGGCGTTCTTATTTTGCGCGAAGACCGCGGCCGTAAGGAAGATGATGGCGAGCAAGTTTCTCATGGCTGGGTTTGTTGGCGGCGGGTGGAAAAGAGGGACTCCAGGATAAGGATGAGGAGGGCGGCACCGATGAGCCATTCTTCGCGGGGAATACCGCGGCGACCCGTGCCATTCTCGTCGGTGCCAGCCTGGATGGCCAAGCGCAGGGCTTCCATGCCTTCGCCGGCTTGACCAAGGCGAATATAACGACCACCGGTGAGTTCAGCGAGTTCGCCGAGGGTCTTTTCATCCAGGCGACTCCGGACTTCTTCACCAGAGGAATCTTTCAAGGTAGTGATGGAGCCTTGCGACCCGATGACGCGGATGGGGCCGCCCGCCGGGGTGCCAATGCCGACGGCGTGAATCACTAGGCCTTTACGTTTGAGCGTCTTCGCGGCCTCGATGCCGCCAGCTTCCAAATCCTCGCCGTCCGTAAGGATAATCACCAGCTTGCGGTTACGATTGGCGAAGAAGGCGAGCTCAGACTCCTCGATGGCGCGCCCAATGTCGGTGCCGTTGACTTGAATGCTTCCCGTATCGGTCTCTTCCAGGGTGCGGAAGAAAGCGTCATAGTCGCGCGTCAGCGGGCATTGCAAGAAGGCCTGGCCAGCGAAAGCGACCAACGCGACATTGCCGGTACCTTTACGTTTCACGAAGTTAGCGATGGCGGCCTTGGCTCGAGCGAGTCGCGTGGGGGTCATGTCCGCCACCAACATCGACTTGGAGACATCCAGGGCGAAGACGACGTCCTCGGTGGCGCCGCGTTGCTGGCTGACCTCGACGCCCCAGCGCGGGCCAGCGAGTGACGCGACCAATAAGGTCAGCGCGAGGGCGGCGGCGAGGTCCTTGGTCCGCCGGCGGGCGGCGGAATAACCCGCGGTTAGTTTGCCCAGCAGCCGGGCGGCGGCGAACTCGCCCAGTCCGCGGCGGCGGCGGCGCTCCGACCAGCGCAGGAGGCCGAAGGTGATGAGTCCGGCCACGAGGGCGAGAACGAGTAGCCCCGGCTTTTCGAAATGGAGGTCGGCGGTGTCCATGGCTCAGGGGGCGCGGGGGCGGAGCAGCGCCCAGCCAAGTTCGCTCAATAACAGTAGTAAGCCCATGATGATCCAGACGACGCGATAGCTCTCATACGTGGTCGTCTCGCGGATGCGGACTTCCGTGCGCTCTAGCCGATTGATCTCTGCGTAGACGCGGCTGAGCTGATTCTGATCCAGAGCGCGGTAGAATTTGCCCTCCGCGACGGTAGCCATCTTCGCGAGCATGACGTAATTCGCCGGATTAATGGTCTGCATCGGGATGGTATTCCCCTGGAAATCGAGAAGCAGTTTACCGGTGCGACGGTCGAACTGGGGTAACACGGTGGGCTCATCCTTGCCGAGCCCAATGCAATAGAGCCGGATGCCCATCGCATGGGCGAGTTCGGCCGCGGGCACAGGGAGGATGGCTTTACTCATGTTATCATCCCCGTCGGTCAGGAGGATGATGACCTTGGAATTCTTCCCCTTCACGTTTTTCATACGATCCACGGCCATCGCCACGGCCTCGCCGATCGCCGTGCCGGTTTCCTGGATGATCCCGATGTGCATGCGGCCGATCCCCTTCTCCACCCAGACTTTATTAATGGTGAGCGGGCTCAGGAGGTAGGGCTTACCAGAGAAGACGACCGCGCCAATGCGGTCATCAGGGCGCTTATTGATGAACTCAAAGATGACACTCTGGCTCGCCTGCCAGCGGGTAACCTTCTTCTCCAGTGGGCCCATGTCCAACGCCATCATCGACCACGAGAGGTCGACCACCAACATGATATCCAAGCCCTCTGTCTCGCGTTCGATTTCCTTATTCGCCGTGCGCGGGCCAGCGATGGCGATGATGAGGGCGGCGGCGGTCGCCAGACGGAGAAAGAGCCGGAGGCGTCCGGCTTTCTCGCGCACTGGCCGGGAGATGCCATCCAAGAGGGTGATATCAGGGTAGATGAGCGCGGAGGATTGGCCGATGCGGCCGCGCAGCCAGGAGTAAAGCGGCAGCAACGCCAGCAGGAGGAGTGCCCAAGGATACTGGAATTCGAAGTTGGTATCCATTATCGTGAGGCTGGGCCGAAGGTACGGCGCGCATTTTCGATACGTTGCGCAGCTTCGCGGATTCCCGCGGCGAGCAGCGGCAGCTCAACGGGGCTACGGGCAAACTTGGCGGCGTCGGCGGCGGTGAGTGCCGCCAGGAGCGGCTGGCGGGCGGGGAGGAAGACGGGGAGCGCACTAATGCGCGTCGTCAGTTCTGCCGTCGAAAGGGAGGTCGCGGCCCGAATGTCTACTTCGGCGAGGTAACGGCGCAAAGCCAGGGTGACGGCCGCGACATCGTTCGCGGGGTCGGCAAGCACCGTTTCTAATTTGACGATGGCAGGCGTGGCTACGGTGCGGCGACTGCGCTGAGCCCAAATAAGCAGCCCGATGAAAAGCAGGCCGCCGGCGATACACACAAGTAACGCGGGTGACCCCCAGAGTTCAAGGGGCACGGGCGGCTTGGGTCCCAGCAGGGTGAAAGTCACCTCATCGGTGGCGGCGGCGAATAGGTTCATCGGCGGCGGCGTCTCCGTTCGAAGAATCGTGCGAGCGTAGGGGCCACGGCGGCATCGAGCTCAAGTCGGGCGACGTCCATGCCAGCTCGGGCCAGCCCCGCCGCGGTGGCCGATAAGCGAGCTTCGGCGGAAGCGGCGAAACGCCGGCGGACTGAAGCCGAGCCGGTATCTACCTCGCGGATTTCGCCCGTCTCGGCGTCTTCCAAGGCGATGACGCCGACATCGGGTAGCACGCGTTCGCGCGTGTCGACCAGCTGGACGCAGGCGGTGTCGTGGCGGGCGTTGAGTTCGCCCAGCGCGGCGCCCATGACCTCGGCGCCTTCGGCGCCGGCCAAGAAGTCGGAGACCACGAAGACCATGGAGCGACGCTTCAGGGCTCGGCCGAGGCGGCGCATGGGTTGCGCGAAGGAGGTGCGGCGGGAGCTCGGAGTAAACTCCAAAGCCTCGCGAATGATGCGGAGAACGTGACGACGGCCTTTTTTAGGACTCACCCAGAGTTCTTCTTTTTCCGTGAAGAGCAGCAGGCCGACTTTATCGCCGGCTTTTAGCGCGGAGACCGCAAGACAGGCAGCGACTTCGGCGGCCCGCTCCCGCAGGGTCAGTTCGCCCGAGCCAAAAGAGGAAGAGCCAGAGATGTCGAGGGCGATGACCATCGTGAGCTCACGTTCTTCCCGGTACAGGCGGATGAATGGCTTACCAGTGCGGGCGGTGACATTCCAGTCCATCGATCGGACATCATCGCCCGGCACATACTCGCGGAGTTCTTCGAAGTCAGTGCCGCGCCCTTTAAAGCGCGAGAGATACGCCCCGACCATCGCGTCGTTGACCATGCGCGCGGCGACGATCTCGACGCGCTGCGCACGGCGAAGGGTCTCCTGCGGATGGGTCTGGACGGGGCGGTCCACGGGACTCCGGGCGGATTAAGGAACGCTGACGGCGTCGAGCACGCGGCGTACGATGGCGTCGGCGTCGACTCCTTCGGCGTCGGCCTCGTAGGTGAGAATCAGGCGGTGGCGGAGGACATCCGGAGCGATATCCTTGATGTCCTGCGGGGTGACGTGGTCACGGCCTTGCAGGAAAGCCCATGCCTTGGAGGCGAGGGTGAGGTTGATCGTGGCGCGCGGCGAGGCACCGAACTGCAGGAATTTCTTTAAGTCGGGGCCGCCGGGGTGTTGTCCGCGGGTCGCCAGCACGAGCGAGACGATGTAATCGCGAATCGGGTCCGCCACATGGATGGCATCGACCGCGGCGCGTGCTTGGAGGATCTCCTCCTTGGAGATAACCGCCTCGACATCGAGCTTCGGGGACGTCGTCGCCATGGCGTCGAGAATCTTGCGCTCCTCCTCGCGGGTCGGATAGCCGATGTTCAGCTTCAGCATGAAGCGGTCGACCTGGGCCTCGGGCAGAGGGTAAGTGCCTTCTTGGTCGATCGGGTTTTGCGTGGCGAGGACGAGGAAGGGCGAAGGAAGCTTGTGCGTTTCGCCGCCGAGGGTTACCTGACGTTCTTGCATGGCTTCCAGGAGGGCGGATTGCACTTTCGCGGGCGCGCGGTTGATTTCATCGGCGAGCACAAAGTTGGCGAAGATCGGGCCGCGCTTGACGCTGTAGTCGCCGGACTTCGGATCGTAAATCAACGTGCCCACGATGTCGGCGGGCAGGAGGTCGGGCGTGAACTGGATGCGCGAGAAATCCGCGTGGACGGTCTGGGCGAGCGTCCGGACGGAGAGGGTCTTCGCGAGACCGGGCACGCCCTCGAGGAGCACGTGACCATTGGCGAGGAGTCCGATGAGCAATCGGTCGACTAAGTACTGTTGGCCGACGACGACACGGGCAACCTGCTCACGGAGGCGCGGCACCCAGGTGCCGGCGGCGTTGATGGAGTTAGACATGGGGGAGGGGAAAGGGCCGCGCGGGGTGGCGCGTTTGGCGGATCTCCGCCCACTTATAGGGGTCCGGCAGAGCCGGTTTCATCTCTGGATTAACAGGAGGCCCGGGACTTCTCAACCGTTGCCTTCACAAAAGCGGCAAAGAGGGGGTGGGCCCGGTCCGGGCGGGACTTGAACTCAGGGTGGTATTGGACCCCGACCATCCAGGGGTGGTCTTTGACCTCGACGATTTCGACCAAGTCGCTCTGGGGGTTGACCCCGCCGACCCGCAGGCCGGCCGCCTCGAGCTGCGCCCGGTAGGCGTCGTTATATTCGAAGCGGTGGCGGTGGCGTTCTTTAATATTATCAGTGCCGTAGGCCTCGCGGGAGCGGCTCCCCGGGGTCAGGGCGCAGTCATAGGACCCTAGGCGCATCGTGCCGCCCTTGGTGACGACGCTTTTCTGGGACTCCATCAGGTGGATGACCGGGTTTTTGGTCTCGGGGGCGAATTCTGTCGAATGGGCGTCCTTGAGGCCCAGCACATTGCGGGCGAATTCGATGACCGCAATCTGCATGCCGAGGCACAGCCCGTAGAAGGGGATCTTACGCTCGCGGGCGAATTTCGCGGCGATGATTTTTCCCTCGATGCCACGGTTGCCGAAACCACCCGGGACAAGGATGCCGTCGAGGCCTTCGAGTTGCGCGGTACCCTTAGTCTCAAGGTCTTCCGCGTCGATGCGGACGATTTCCACCCCAGCTTCGTTAGCGATGCCGCCGTGCGTGATGGATTCGTAGACGGATTTATAAGCGTCCTGCAGTTCGATGTATTTTCCGACGACGCCGATGCGTACGCGGTGCTTCGGTTCGAGGAGGCGGCGCACGATTTCGCGCCACGGCGCGATGTTGATCGGCTGGCATTCGATGCCGAGTCGCTTGACGACGATCTCATCGATACGCTGCTCGGCGAGCATCAGCGGAAGTTCGTAGATGGAGTGCGCCACATCTCGGCACTCGATGACTGAATCGACGCCGACGTTGCAATACAGCGAGAGTTTCTGGCGGTTTTCTTCACCAATCGGGCGGTCGGTGCGGCAGACGAGGATATCAGGCAGGATACCAATTTCACGCAGTTTGGCGACGGATTGCTGGGAGGGCTTGGTCTTTAGTTCGCCGGCGGCCTTGATGAAGGGAACCAGCGTGCAGTGCAGGAACGCGACGTTCTCTCGCCCAGCGTCGTGCTGGAATTGACGCAGGGCTTCGAGGAAGGGCAGTCCTTCGATGTCGCCCGTCGTGCCGCCGATTTCGGTGATGAGTACATCCACGCCTTCGCCGCCTTTGAGGATACGATCCTTAATCTCGTTGGTGATGTGCGGAATCACCTGCACGGTCTTGCCCAGATAATCGCCGCGGCGTTCTTTCTGGATCACGGTCTCGTAGACCTGGCCGGAGCTGAGGCTGTTGAGCCGCGAAAGTTCACCCGAGGTGAAGCGTTCGTAATGTCCAAGATCAAGGTCGGTCTCGGCCCCGTCGTTCAGCACGTAGACTTCGCCGTGCTGGTAGGGGCTCATGGTGCCCGGATCGACATTGAGATACGGGTCGAATTTTTGGATACGTACCTTCAGCCCGCGGCACTCAAGCAGCGCGCCCAAGGCGGCCGCGGTTAGGCCTTTGCCGAGGGAGGAGATGACGCCACCAGTGACAAAAATATACTTCATGGAAAAGGGTCGCAGGGGCGGGGAGGGTGTAAAAAAGATAAGACCGGCAGGTCCTGTGACGGAGAGCCGGTCTGGACTTTCGAATTGCACGGCCGAAAAAATCTGTGGCAAGAGGTTTTTCCGGCTTCCGACCAGCCCCGGCCTGGTTCGTCGGGCGGGGCGTATGAGGGTTTTTCACGCCCCGGTGGGCTTCCGCTAATACCTCCCCTTTGGCCATGGTCCGGGATGGGAAGGGTGGCTCCGCCCTATTTGATGCTTTTTGCACCCGTCCCCGTCACCCGCCGCTATGTCCGCAAGCTCCTGCTCATCCTGCTGTCAGCCGTCTTCCATCGGGAAGAAGGTCGTGATGGCCCTCACTGGCCTGGTCTTGGCCGGGTTTGTCCTCGGCCACATGTCGGGCAACCTGCTGATGTTTAAAGGCGCGCCGGCGATTAACGAGTACGCGAAGTGGCTGCATGACCATGCTGGACTGCTTTGGGCGGCCCGCGTGGTGCTAATTCTCAGCGTTATCGCCCATATTTGGGTCGGCATTCAACTTACGCTGGAGAATCGCGCGGCTCGGGCGGGCGGTCCGGCTGATGAAGCCACGCGCCGCGCCACGGTGGCCTCCCGCACGATGCCTTACTCGGGCGTGGTGATCCTGGCCTTCATCATCTTCCACCTCCTTCACTTCACTTTCCGCACGGTCGCCCTCGATGGCGCCGTTTACGGGGACGAAGTCTATAATATGGTGATCGCCGGGTTCAGCTCTAAGCCGGTCGCGATCTTCTACATCATCAGCATGTTCCTGCTCTGCTTGCACCTTAGCCACGGGGTCAGCAGCGTGTTCCAGACCCTCGGCCTGCGTAACGAGCGCTGGCGCTCCCGGCTTGATTTTGTGGCCTTGGCTTACGGCTGGATCATCGCCCTCGGCTTCATCTCCATCCCTCTCGCTGTCCTCACGGGCTGCCTCAAGTAAGCGCCCGCGACCATGAATCTCGACTCCAAGACCCCCGCCGGCCCGCTGGCCGATAAGTGGAATAATCATAAGGCCAAGCTCCGCTTAGTGAACCCCGCCAATCGCCGCAAATACCACGTCATCGTGGTCGGCTCTGGCTTGGCCGGCTCGGCCGCCGCGGCTTCCTTCGCCGAGATGGGCTACGAAGTCTCCTGTTTCTGCTATCAGGACAGCCCCCGCCGGGCGCACTCGATCGCGGCCCAGGGTGGCATCAATGCCGCCAAGAATTACCAGAATGACGGCGACAGCGTCCGCCGCCTCTTCCAAGACACCATCAAGGGCGGCGATTACCGCGCTCGTGAAGCGAACGTCTACCGCCTCGCACAGGTCTCCGCTAGCATCATCGACCAGTGCGTCGCGCAAGGCGTGCCATTCGCCCGTGAATATGGAGGCTTGCTCGCTAATCGCTCCTTCGGCGGCGCCCAGGTCTCGCGCACCTTTTACGCCCGCGGGCAGACGGGTCAGCAGCTCCTCATCGGCGCGTACTCCGCGCTCTCCCGCCAGATCGGCCTAGGCACGGTGAAGATGTACACCCGCCACGAGATGCTCGACCTCGTCCTCGTCGACGGCAAGGCGAAGGGCATCGTCACGCGCGACCTCGTCACGGGGGCGGTCGAATCCTGGTCCTCGGATGTCGTCGTCGTCTGCACGGGTGGCTACGGCAACGTGTTCTATCTTTCGACCAACGCCCAGGGTTGCAATGTCACGGCGACTTTCCGCGCCCACCGTCGTGGTGCCGGTTTCGCCAATCCGTGCTATACGCAGATTCATCCGACCTGCATCCCGGTGCACGGCGAGGACCAATCCAAGCTCACCCTGATGTCAGAATCGCTCCGCAATGACGGCCGCGTTTGGGTCCCGAAGAACAAGGCCGACAGCGCCAAGCCCGCCTCCGAAGTCCCCGAAGAAGCCCGCGATTATTTCCTCGAGCGCAAGTACCCGAGCTACGGTAACCTCGCCCCGCGCGACATCGCCTCGCGCGCCGCCAAGGAAGTCTGCGACGAAGGTCGTGGGGTTGGCCAGGTGGTCGACGGCAAGCGTCTCGGCGTCTACCTTGACTTCTCCGCCGCAATCAAACGCCTCGGCGAACCCGAAATTCGCGCCCGTTACGGCAACTTGTTCGACATGTATGAGAACATCACTGGTGAGAGCGCGTACAAGCAGCCGATGCGTATCTTCCCGGCGGTGCACTACACCATGGGCGGGCTCTGGGTGGATTATAATCTCCAGTCCAACATCCCCGGCCTCTTCGTCGGCGGCGAAGCTAATTTCTCCGACCACGGCGCCAACCGCCTCGGCGCCTCGGCGCTCATGCAGGGTCTCGCCGACGGGTATTTTGTCTTACCTTATACGGTGACCGATTTCCTGGCTGGCGAGAAATCCGGTAGCCGGCCGTCTACGGAGGCCCCGGAATTCAAGGCTGTCACCAAGGACGTCAATGACCGCGTGGCGAAGCTCCTTTCGATCAACGGCACGAAGTCGCCGCGCTATTACCACAAGGCTCTCGGCAAGATCACTTGGGAGAAATGCGGGATGGCCCGCGACAAGGCCGGGCTCGAAGGCGCCATTCGCGACCTGCAGGCGCTCCGCAAGGATTTCTGGGAGAACGTGAAAGTCGTGGGCTCCGGCGACGCCCTCGCCCCCGAGCTTGAACGCGCCGGCCGCGTGGCCGACTTCCTTGATTTCGGCATCATGATGTGCCTTGACGCCCTCACTCGCGAAGAGTCGTGCGGCGGCCACTTCCGCACCGAATTCCAGGACGCCGGCGAAGCGAAGCGCGATGACGCGCAATACGCCCACGCCGCCGTCTGGGAATGGACTGGCGAAGGCCAACTTCCCGCTCGTCACGTCGAGCCCCTCGTCTACGAGGAGACCCAACTCTCCACCCGCTCTTACAAGTAATCACCATGGTCCAGGACAACGGAAAAGAAGAAACCCTCGCGCTCAAGCTGCGCGTCTGGCGCCAGCGCCGCGGCCAGCCCGGCGCGTTCGAAGAGCATGCGCTTGCCGCCGTGCCCACCTCGGCCTCGTTCCTCGAGATGATGGACATGCTCAACGAGCAGCTCATCAAGGCGGGCAAGGACACCTTCGCCTTCGACCATGACTGCCGCGAAGGCATCTGCGGCATGTGCTCGATGACGATCAACGGTATGCCCCACGGCCCGCTCCCCGGCGTGACGACCTGCCAGCTGCATATGCGGAATTTCCGCGACGGCGAAACCATTACGGTCGAGCCATGGCGCGCGCGCGCCTTCCCGGTGCTCAAGGACATGATCGTCGACCGCTCCGGCTTCGATAAGGTCATCCAGTCCGGCGGCTTCATCACCGTCCGCACGGGCTCTGCTCCAGAGGCGAACAATATCCCCGTGCCCAAGCCCATCGCTGACGAGGCCATGGACGCCGCGGAATGCATCGGTTGCGGCGCCTGCGTCGCCTCCTGCAAGAACGGTTCCGCGATGCTCTTCGTCGGCGCCAAAATCAATCACCTCAATATCCTTCCCCAGGGCCAGGCCGAACGCGATCGCCGCACCCTCGCCATGGTGAAGACGATGGACGAAGCTGGCTTCGGCAACTGCACCAACTACGGTGAGTGCCAGGCGCATTGCCCGAAGAGCATCACGCTCGACGTCATCGCTAAGTTGAACCGCGATTACCTCCGTGCCCGCGTGAAGGAGTTCTTCTCCTCCACGGGTAAGCCTTCCAAGGGCGGCGACTAAGCGCGAGTGGAGCTCGCAAGGGCCAGTAAACTAAGAGGGCGCCCTTCTTGTTAGGGTAGGGACGGCTCTCCGAGCCGTCCGTTCGCCGATGGCGATAGCGAAGCTGGATCTGCTCAACGGCGGGCTCGGAGAGCCCGCCCTACCCAAGGCAAGTTGCTTGAGTGGGAATTCGCCTTAATCCGCTTCGACGACCAGCTGGTCGCTGACGCAGGTGAGGATGACGCGGTTATTTCCGTTCGCCGCCTGGATGCCGCGGACGAACTCCGCAATCGCCGTGCTATCCACCATGGTGACTTCATAGGTCAACTCGGTCATCAGGCCCGCCTGGACGGTTTCCACCGACTTCAATGACTGGTGGCTGAGGTGGCGGGCGAAGAGCCCCGCGAAGGCTTGGTCGTAGTCCAGATCGGTACCGACTCGGATGCGGAGCAGGTGCGAACCTTTCAGTGAGGAGAAGAGGTTGAGTCGCGAGATGGCGAAGATGATCGCACACACGAGGGGTACGGTGATCGCGGCCAATGCGTATTGGCGTGCCCCGACGGCGAGGCCGGTGCCCATCGCGAGGAAAATGAAACCGATATCGCGGGATTGTCCCACGGAGCGGCGGAAGCGGATAATCGAGAACGCCGCGAACATACCGAACGCCGTGGCCATATTGCCCATGACGACGAGAATCACTAGGGTGACGACCGTGCCCAGAATGAGCAGGGTGTGGACGTAATCCTGGGAGTAACGCGTACCGCGGTAGGTGCGTTTATAGGTGAAGGCCGTAAGGGCGTTCAGGGCGAAGCTGAAGAGAATCGCGAAGAGAATCTCCGTGACGCGGGGTTTCTCGCTGAGGTCAGCTGCCAGCTTGGCCATGGAGGAGCTGATGCCGTCCGCGGACGCGGATGTCTGGGCAAGATGAAGGAGGGAGTTCATGATAAGCAGGAAAGGGCGGGGGTAGCGCCGTGCAGGCGCATACACTCGGAATATTTACTGAAGGGTCGAGGATAGAGTCCGCGCGCGGAAAGATGGGCGGCAAACGCGTAGGGTACGGCCGTTGACCCTTTGACTTCCATCAGGCAGAGGTTGTCCGCGAGCACCGAGAGGGGGCAATTATCGTCCTCCGGTGTCGGTGTGAGTTGATCAAAGCGCGCACGGATACCATGGTCGAAAGTGATGCGGAGTAGTTCGATGTCGTGGGCGTCGACGAAGCGGTAGGCGTGCCGGTCGTAGCAGATCACGCATACGGGTGCGAAGGCTTCCGTGGCTACGAGTTGGCGGACCTCGGCGAGGACGCGGGCGTCCCCCGTATCGGGGAGAGAGAGATGCTGGCCGTTGACGGCCGCCCAGGCTTCGCTGGCGGAGAGCTGGGCCCGCCGTTTCGCGCCCTCATTGCCGTCCTTGTGTTTGATCTCGAGGAAGATCGCTGGTGCGATGGCGCCGTCTTTAGTGCCGTAGATGCGCAAGCGCAACTTCCGTCGCGAAGGGACGCCCCGCCACGCCTCCCAGCGGCATTTCTGATCCGGGGAATCGCAGTATAGACTGACGACAGGATACCGCCCGGAGAGACCGCCGACCGTATCGGGTAGAAGTTGGCCCGCGAAACTCGCCAGCAGGTCGTCGCGCTGGGCGATGGTCAGGAGATACTTATGCTCGAAGCGCGCAGCGATTTCCATGTCAGGGCACGCGTGTCAGGGTGAGGGAATTGCGGTCAAACCACACCTCGCCGGCAGCGGCCCGGAGTTCCATCACCAACGACGGGTCACTATCGGTGACCGAAAATTCGGCGCTCACGGATCGCCAGCCACCATCGCCAATCAGGGGTGGGACGCCGGCGAGCCCTGAAATGCGGAGGCGGGCCCCTTTGGTTTTTTCATCAGCCCCCGCGACCACGCCGGCGGTCTTCACCATGCCCGTGAGGCGGTAGCGACCTGGTCCGACGGAAAGCTGGAGGCGGTAATCCCCGCCTTTCTCGGTGCCGATTTTGAGATGGAAGCATTGCCGTCCTTCATAGGCTTGTTCCTCGGTGTCTCCTTTGTCGGTGGACCGATCCCAGTTATATTTCGCGAGGGCTACTTTTCCTCCAAGGGTCCGAAGTTGCGCGGCGTCTTCGAGTTGGGACCGCACCGCCTCAAGACGGCGTTTTACTTGCTCGGCGGCTTCTTTACCCCGGCCGTCAAAGCGCTTGCCCTCTTCGACATCCATGGGGGTCAGTTTGGCTTTCGCGTTGGCGGCAATTTCCAGAGTGCGCTTCGGCCAGTCGTAGTTCCGGAAAGATTTTTCGAAAACCGTGAAGAACTGGGCGCGGAATCGCTCCCGCATCACGGGGCTTTCCAGGAGTGCGTTGGAAACCGCTGATCCCGGGCGCCGGAAGACATACCAGCGATCATCACCGAACACCTGGTCCATCCCGTGCAGGATGAAATAGAACTTTCCGATGCCGGGGTCCTCGTAGATGCGGTAGTTATTACGATTAAAGGAATAACCATCCCAGTGGCAGAGGATTTCCTCAAGGGCGAGATGGCGGAAGTACGCGTCGAGATCCAGAATGCGATCCATCCGCTGGAGGCGCAGGGCGGGGTTTCGCTCCTGCGTGGAGGCGATGAGCTCGGTCAAGCGGACGCTTTCATCGGGGTCGCCATGGTCCACTTCCATCTTCGGATTGATTTCATTGCAGAAGCCGCCGTCGTAGAGGTGCCCGCCAGATTTCTTGAAAAAGTATCCGAGGAACTCCCCGTTGAAGCCTTCCTTCAGGACATAGGTGCCCAGCGTCTTACCGTTGAGGGTCACGTACGCGTGGGTGCAGCGAGAGGCCGGCACGCCGCAGCGTCGCGCCATTTCACCTGCCACGAGTTCATGTAGCATGGTGCCATCCTGGGCGCAGTTATTGAGCTGGAATTTAGTGAGCCCACGGAACTCCTGCGTCTTCTTGCTCTTGGCGGTGCGAATGGAGAAGCCCGGGCGATCTTCCGTGATTTGGCGGAAGCTGCCCGCCGAGCCTTTGAGTTTGAGGGAGCATTTCTCAAGGGTCACGCCGCCCGCCTCTTTGATGGTGAGCGTCACGTAGTCGCGCGGATTTTTGGCGAGCTTGTCGATATTCTCCTTCGAAATGGTCAGTTCCAATTTCGGCACAATGCCCGCGAAGAGCGCATCCGGCGACACATCGACATTCGCCTGCTTGGGTATGACGAGCGGTGGCAGGGTCTGGGCGTTCACCCCGAGTACGGACAACGCGAGCAAAGCTAACCGATAGGCTGATGGGCGAAGGGTTACCACGAGTGGCAGGGGTTCCTCAAAATGCGGAGGCTCCTGCTGACTGTCAACCCGCCCCGCTATCAGTTCCCGAAAAGGCCTTGAGAGCTTTCCCCTAGTCCGCCTGGCCGTGAGCGCATCGCCCAGACTCTATTATATTCCACCAAGAGCCGATGGCGTTCAGCTGCGCCGAGAGCGTGCCCGCTGGCCCGTTGTATGCCCGCTAGGGCGAGGTCGGCTCCTAGGATGATTTCATCACGCAGATTGGCATCACTTAACAAGCCAGCCAGCCTCCGGCCCTCTTCAGCATGAGCGATGGAGGCACCCATTTCTTCGGCCGGCACATCGGTGACGGCGATCGCCAGCGCGGCGGGTTTCGCGGTGAGGAACTCCCACGACAGGCTCTTGTTACGAAAGGCTTTCTTGATGATGCCGTCGAGGCGTCCGAGATGTTCGAGGGCGGCCGTGGCCTTAGCGGCTTCGATGGGAGAGAGTCCTCCGAGGGTGGCCACTCCGGCGACAAAGTCCGTCTTATGATTAGCTGGGAAGCCCCAGGCTTGAGCTAGGCCGGACGCAATCGGCAGCCAGGCAGTCGGCCAAGGTTGGTGATGACCATTATCACCCCAAGTGGTCAGCAGGATCCCGCGGGCTCCATGGCGGATGGCTGCGCCGACGGCTTCGGCTTGATTGGTGAGCGCGTTATCGAGGCGTCCCGTGAAACTCTGCCAGGCACTCGTGCCCGGCGCGACCAGGTAGTTACGGCCAAGTTCGTGTAATCGTCCGCACTGCTCATTGAAAGGGTGTCCCGCATCGTAACCCCAGACGACGGGCACGGTGTCAGCAGGTGCATCTTGGGCGAGGGCGAGGTCTTCGAGGAGGATGTCGCCCCAGAATTGCGGGGTGTGTCCGCGGGCTGTGGCTAATGCGCACAGTTTCTTCAGGTGGTCGAGGTAGACGCGATGCTTGCCGCGTTCTGCCACGGCCTGCTTGCTGAAGCCTTGCCCCAGCTCCCAGGGCTCGTCGCCGCCGATGTTCACTTGGCGGCTGCGGAAGTTCGGCAGGTAGCTGTCCAGCAGTGAGGCTGCGAAATCGAGGGAGGCTTGGTCGGGGCGTAGCGTGCCGGGAAATTCTTTGAACTGATTTGTCAGCGGATGAATCCAGCCTTCGGGGCATTCGGCCATCGCCCGGTAACGCGGGTGGCGTAGCCAGCGCTCCATGTGGCCAAAGGTGTTCAGGTTCGGGACGAGTTCGATGCCCAGTTGGGCGCACGCTTCATCGAGCTCACGGATTTCCGCAGGCGTCAGCGCGGAGGCGTGATGCCAGGCATCCTCGTGCCCGGGAAAGGCGAAGGTATGCTCTATATAGAGTTGGAGTTGATTCGCGCGTAATTTGCCGAGGGCGGCGATGAGTTGGAGCAACTCGCTCTGCGTCGGTACGCGGGTGCGCGAGATATCGAGCATGAATCCCCGCACGGGTAGGTCGGGCGAATCGGTGATCTCGAGGTGCGGTAGTTCGTCGGGATACTGCTCAGCAATCTGGCGGAGGGTCTGCGCTCCATAGAGCACGCCATGCGCATCGCCGGCATTGAGGCGGATGCCGCTCGTGAGGATTTCGAGATGATAGCCCTCGGCCCCTTGTTCGGGCTTATGGACGACCCGGCAGGCTCCGTCCGTAGCTCCGGCCAGAGCTGCCTGGGCTTCGGCGATGGTCGTCGGTAGGCTCTCTATAAAGAGGGCGGTCGGGTGGGGTAGGGGAGGTACCTTGAGCCAGCCCCCGCGCAGGGTCAATTCCCTCGGTCGGGGGAAGAGCTTGAGCACCGGAAGGGCCATGGCACGAGGGTTATCCCCCGGAAGCGGACGGGCAAGACGCTAAGATGGGGCCGAATGCTCTTCCCGCTTGGAACAAACCCCGGGAGGGCTACATCTACTCCCTTACCCCGCTACACCTATGGTACGCTCATCGCTCAGCCTTCTCTTCTTCGCCGCCGCGGCGCAGGCAGTCCCTGAAGGCTTCACTATCCGCGAGTTCCTCGGCAACGCCCAGGAGCCAGAAATCTATCCGACGGCCGTGTCTGCCGCCGCCAACGGCGACGTCTACGTCTCCTCGGACAAGAACGGTTCACTTGGCCACGTCCCCGGTATGGGCCGCATTCTCATCGCCCGCGACACCAAGGGCGCCGGCGTCGCCGATCAAGTCATCGAATACACCAAGGTCGAAAGCCCCCGCGGCGGCCACTTTGTCGGCGGCATCCTTTACCTCGTCCACCCGCCCTTCCTCTCTAAGTTCCAAGATAAAAACGGCGATGGTAAAGCCGACTATAACACCGAGCGGACCTTACTCGTCGACGGTCTCGGGGGTGGCATTGAGCACCCGCGCGGCGCTGATCACACCACCAACGGTACCCGCATGGGCATCGACGGCTGGCTCTACATCGCTGTCGGTGACTTCGGCGCAGGCCTCCTGCGTGACAACGACGGTGCCATCGGCCTCGGCGACAAGAAGCGCGTGACGCTCTATGGCGGCGGCGTGATGCGCGTCCGTCCCGACGGCACCGAGCTCGAAATCTATACCGAGATGACCCGCAACATCTGCGACGTCGCCATCTCGCCGACGCTCGACCTCTTCTCCCGCGATAACACCAATGACGGCAAGGGCTGGAACACCCGTTTCCACCACTTCACTTCGCTGGCCAATCCCGGCTACCCTCGCCTGTACAAGAACTTTGCCGACGAGATTGCCCACCCCCTTGCCGATTACGGCGGCGGTTCCGGCACCGGCGGCCTCTACCTGAGCGAGCCCGGCTTCCCGGGCGACTTCGGCGAGTCGCTCTTCACCTGCGACTGGACGACGGGCACCCTGCATCGCCACCCGATCAAGCGCTTTGAATCCACGTTCGTCGCCCAGCAGGAGACCTTCGAGAAAGTCCCGCGTGCGACCGACTTCGACGTCGACGGCAATTCCCGTCTCTTCCTTGCTGACTGGCGCGGCGGAGGTTTCAGTTACCTCGGTAACGGCAAGCCCAAGTCAAAGAAGGTCATGAAGGACGGTAAGGAGGTCGACGAGCCGATCTATTACCCTAACGGCACTGTCCAGATCATCACCGCCAAGGATGTTAAGCCCAACGTCTATGTTGATGTGACCAAGCTCTCGGACGCCGATCTCGTGAAGCAGCTTTCCTCGAAGTCCGCCGTCCAGCGCCTCGAGACCCAGCGCCAGATTATCGACCGCAATAAGGCCGAGCTCGCCGAGCCCGTCCTCGTCATCGCGCAAGCCGGCTCGGAGCACCTCTACTCCCGCGTCGCCGCAATCTTCACCTATAAGCAGCTGCTCGGCGCTAAGGCTAACGCCGCGCTCGCCGCGCTCGCCAAGGACTCCGTCGTCCGTGAGTACACCTTGCGCGCGCTCGCCGATCGCAGCACGCAATTGGAAGGCGTGCCAGTCCAGCTCTTCATCGACGCCCTGAACGACACCGACCCGCGCGTGCGCCTCCAGGCTCTCATCGGCCTTCAGCGTCTCGGCGCCAAGGACGCCGCCCCGGCCATCCTCGCCGCCGCCGGCAAGTGGCCCGCGGACGAGTCGAAGCTCAGCGACGGCGAACACTATCGCCTGCCGCATACCGCCATCGCCACGCTCGCCCGTCTCGGCAACGCCAAGGCCTGCCTCGCTGCACTCGCCGACCCGGCGCAACGTAACGTCGCCTTCCGTGCCCTTCAGGGGATTCACTCTGACGAAGCGGTCGACGGCCTCCTGGCGGTCAGCCTGAACGGTGAAGACGCCGTGCGCTTCGGCGCCGTCTCGACCCTCGCTCGGCTTTACCACGTCGAGAAGCCCTGGAACTATAAGGACTGGTGGAGCACCCGCCCGGATGACCGCGGTCCGTATTTCGAGCCGGCTACTTGGTCCGCCACACCGCGCATTCATCAGGGCATCGAAGCCGCCTACGCCAAGTTGCCCGGTAAGCTGCGAATGGCCTCGCTCGAGATTCTTGCCAAGAATCGCATCGCGATTACCGAACTCAAGCTCGATGGCCTCGATCCGCTCCGACTCGCGATGGCTACCCAGACGCTGCGCCCGGCCGACATCACCCTGCTCGTCGACGCCGCCCTCCAGTCCAGTCGCAAGTGGGAAGAGCGCTTCGATTGCTATAAGGCCTTGCTCAAGGTCGAAGGTGATGCCAGCCTCGAATCTCGCGTCAAGGTCCTCGCCGGCTGGTCCAAGGACGCCACGGCGCCCGCTTCCGCCACGCAGGCGATCAGCGACTTCATCTACGAGGCCGACCGTGGCAACCAGGTGAACAAGCTCCGCTCGATGGCGAACAAGGCTGACGACGCCTCCTCGACGATCCTCTGGAAGGCGCTACTCAACGTACTCAACAGCCCGCTCACCAAGGACCAACAGAAGAAGGCCGTCCGCGGCCACGTCGACAAGAACCCCCGCGACCTAGGCTTCTTCTTCGCTATCGCCGACCTCGGTCTGACTGGCTTCGACAAGCAGCTCCTGGAAGGCACGAAGGGCGACAACGTCATCCAGATTAAGGCCGCTCAAGCCGCCCTCGACGCTGGCAAGAAGGCGCTCACTCGGAAGGGCAAGAAGATTGCGCAGCTTGACCTCGCCGATGTGGCTCAGGCCGTTTTCAAGGGCCGCGGCAACGTGAAGCAAGGCCAGCAGCTCTTCACCTCACAGGGTTGTGTGGCCTGCCATGCCATCGACCTTACCGCCGAACAGAAGGGCCCCTACCTCGGCGCTTCCGGTGCGAAGTTCCCGCGCGAATACCTCGTCGAGTCCGTGCTCTACCCGAGCAAGGTCGTCGCTCAAGGCTTCCAGACCTTCCAGCTAGATATGAAGGACGGCTCCATCCAGTTGGGCTTCATCACCGCTGAAGCGGATGGCGAAATCACCCTGCGGAACATCGCCGGCCAGGTCACCAAGGTGAAGCGTGCCAACGTGAAAGCGGAGAAGCATCTCCCCCAGTCGATGATGCCGGAAGGCCTCGCCGCTGGTCTCACCGTCGAAGAGCTCACCTCGTTGATTGAATACCTCGGCTCGCTCAAGGCGATCGGAGGCTAACGCGGGCGAAGCCGGATACCAAGGGCGCCTACGGGCGCCCTTTTTGTTTAGGTAGGGATGCGATGACATCGCATCCGCCTGTGTCTAGGTAGGGACGGCTCTCCGAGCCGTCCGTTCGCGGACCGGGGTGCGAATCGCAATCTAGGCAACAGCGGGCTCGGCGACCCCGCCGTTGCCTAGAGCTCTGCTTTTGGGCCCTAATGACATATCCTCCTATCTTGATACATGGATACAAACTTGCCAAAAGGCGGTTTACCCCTTTGATTCGTCAGCCTTATGGCAAGCCATGACTCCTACACCTTCTCGTCCGAATCCGTCGGCGAGGGCCACCCGGACAAAGTCGCCGATAGCATCTCCGACTCCGTCCTCGACGCCTGTTTCGCGCAGGACCGGTTCTCCCGCGTTGCCTGTGAGACCCTGGTCAAGAGCGACCACGTCGTCATCGCTGGCGAACTCACGACCAAGGCGAAGGTCAACTTCGAGGAGGTCGTGCGCGCCGCGATCCGCGACATCGGCTACGTGAACGACGACGACGTCTTCCATGCCGACAAGGTTTTCATCACCAACCTGCTCACGAAGCAGTCCCCGGATATCGCCCAAGGCGTCGATGAGCGTAAGGCCGAAGGCAAGAAGCACGCCAAGATGGGTGCGGGCGACCAAGGCATCATGTTCGGCTACGCCACCACGGAGACCCCGGAACTTATGCCGGCACCAGTGATGTTCGCCCACCGCCTCAACCGCGAGCTGGCCCGCATCCGCAAGTCTGGGGCCAAGGGTACCGAATGGATTCGCCCTGATTGCAAGTCCCAGGTCGCCGTGCGCTATGATGCCGGCGTCCCCGTCGCCATTGAGAACGTGGTCATCTCCACCCAGCACACCGCCGACGTCTCTCACCGCCAGATCGAGAAGTTCTGCATCGAGCAGGTCATCCGCAAGGTCCTCCCGAAGGCCCTCGTCGGCAAAAAGACCGAGTACCTGATCAACCCCACCGGCCGCTTCGTGGTCGGCGGTCCTCAGGGCGATTGCGGCCTCACCGGCCGTAAGATCATCGTCGACTCGTACGGAGGCATGGGCCGCCACGGTGGTGGTGCTTTCTCCGGCAAAGATCCGACCAAGGTCGACCGTTCGGCTGCCTACATGGCCCGCTGGGTCGCTAAACACATCGTCGCTTCCGGTGCCGCCGAGCGCTGCGAACTCCAAGTCGCCTACGCCATCGGCCACCCTGAGCCGACCAGCATCCACCTCGACACGTTCGGTACGGGTGCCGTCGATGACGCCGTGATTCTCGCCGCGGTGAAGAAGATCTTCCTCTTCAATCCGGCTGAGATTATCCGCCAACTCGACCTGCGCCGTCCGATCTACCGCGCTTCCACCCACTACGGTCACTTCGGCAAGAAGGGCCTGCCTTGGGAAGTCACCTCGAAGCTCGCCGCCTTCATTAAGGCCATCAACCGCAACGTCCGCTAATCCTTTCATCACATCACCATGTCTTCCAAGAAAACCACTCGCGCCTCCAAGAAGGGGGCCGACTTCAAAGTCGCCGATCTCGGCCTCGCCGAATGGGGCCGCAAGGAACTCCAAGTCGCCGAGCACGAGATGCCCGGCCTCATGGCCCTGCGCGCCAAGCACGGTAAGCGCAAGCCCCTCAAGGGCGTGCGCATCGCCGGCTCGCTGCACATGACGATTCAGACGGCCGTCCTCATTGAGACGCTCGTCGACCTCGGCGCCGATGTGCGCTGGGCTTCCTGCAATATCTTCTCCACGCAGGACCATGCCGCTGCCGCGATTGCCAAGGCGGGCATCCCGGTCTTCGCCTGGAAGGGCGAGAATCTCGTCGAGTATTGGGAGTGCACTATGCGCGCCCTCACCTGGCCCAACGGCGACGGACCCGAGCTGATCGTCGACGATGGTGGCGACGCCACGTTGCTCATCCACAAGGGCTACGAGCTCGAGAACGGCTCCAAGTGGGCTTGGTCTTCCTCGGAATCCGAAGAAGAGCAGATCATCAAGAACCTCCTCAAGAAGGTCGCCAAGGAAAAGCCCGGCCACTGGCACAAGGTCGTGAAGAGCTGGAAGGGTGTCTCGGAAGAGACCACCACCGGCGTCAAGCGTCTCTACCGCATGCTCGAAGAAGGCTCCTTGCTCGTCCCGACCATCAACGTCAACGACACCGCCACGAAGTCGAAGTTCGACAACCTCTACGGTTGCCGCGAATCGCTCGTCGACGGCATCAAGCGCGCGACCGACGTCATGATCGCTGGTAAGGTGGCCCTCGTCATGGGCTACGGCGACGTCGGCAAGGGTTCCGCCCTGTCGCTCCGTGGCCTCGGTGCCACCGTCCAGATTGCCGAGATCGACCCGATCTGTGCGCTGCAGGCCGCGATGGAAGGCTATCGCGTCGTCACCGTCGAGGACACCCTCGGCACCGTCGATATCTATGTCACCGCCACGGGCAATAAGGACATCATCACGCTCGAGCACCTCACGAAGATGAAGGATCAAGCGATTGTCTGTAACATCGGCCACTTCGATAACGAGATCCAGGTCGTCCGCCTTAACGCGCACAAAGGTGCGAAGAAGGATACGATCAAGCCGCAGGTCGACCGCTATACGTTCAAGGACGGTCGCCAGCTCTACATGCTCGCCGAAGGACGCCTCGTGAATCTCGGTTGCGCCACCGGCCACCCGAGCTACGTGATGTCGACTTCGTTTACTAATCAGGTCCTCGCTCAGCTGCACCTCTGGGAAAGCCGCGCGCAGGCCAAGCCTGGCGTCGTCGTCCTTCCGAAGCACCTCGACGAAGAAGTCGCCCGTCTGCACCTCGGCAAACTCGGCGCCAAGCTGACCACGCTCTCTAAGGAGCAGGCCTCCTACATCGGCGTGAAGCAGTCTGGCCCCTTCAAGCCGGATAACTATCGTTACTAAGCGCGACGCTGCGCGTCGCGAGGGTCACGTGGGTAAGGGGACACGTTGACGCGGGGAAATTAAGAGGGCGCCTACGGGCGCCCTTTTTGTTTGGTAGGGATGCGATGACATCGCCTCCGCCTGTCAGCGCCCACTTCCCGCTCACCCGCCAGCGAATCGCGGCGAGTTCGCCCGCGGATTCTAGCTGTTAAATTGGCAGGGAAGGATGGAGTCGAACCATCGCCAGCGGATTTGGAGACCGCTGTGCTACCGTAACACTTCTTCCCCGTGAGCGGACAGACTAAGAGAGTCGGGCGACCGGAAGCAATCAGAAGAGGGCGCCTGCGGGCGCCCTCTTCTGATTGGGACGGGATGCGATGACATCACCTCCGCCTGTCTTGAGGTAGCGGCAGCACCGCGTGTTGCCCTAGCTATCTTTGGTGGGGCAGGGTTGTCTCCAACCCGCCGTTGAGCCAATCGATATCCGCATCTCCCTCCGCAACCCGGACGGCTCGGAGAGCCGTCCCTACCCAAGGCAACGAGAACGCCTAGCTCGCTTGTTTTAAGCGGCTAGCTTTGCCCTTACTTCCCGTTCACCAACCAGCGCATCGCGGCGAGTTCGCCATCGGCTTTCACCATGGCGAGATAACTGGCCTGCGTCACGTCGTCAGACTGCATAAAGACGGGGAAGTAACGGGATGAAAGGTCCTTGATCTCGAGTAGTTTCGCATCAAGCAGCTGTTGCCGTTCGCCGGCGGTCTGCCCGCTAGGGCCGGCCTGAGTGAGTGGGTCAAGCTGCTGCAGGAACATTTTCTCGATCGCGATACCAGTGAGCTGGTCTATATTGTAAGGGCCTTGCTTCTGGATGCGCTGGCCCATGGTCAGGCCAATGATGACGGTGGGCTCGGCTGCATCGAAGTCGGCGGAACGAATGAACTCTTCCTGCACCGCCATGAGGCTGTGGGAGACGTCTATCACCGCAAGCGCTTGCTCGACCCGTAGAGAGGTAAGCGAAGCGGCAAAGGCGGCCGTCGCCTCATAACCCGCGTCGAGGAACGCCTGCTCAGATCCTGCGAGAATTTTCTGGGTGTAATCTGCGTAGAGCGGATTATCCAAGGACTGCGCGAGCGCCGCGCCAGCTGCGCCGGCGTCTCCGGTCGCGAAGGCTTGGTGGGCGGCGAGGTAGTCGCCGAGGGAGTTATCCGGGGCCGCGGCGCGGAAGGCCGTGATTGCGGCGGACTTCTCTTCTGGCGTCTCGCCACGGAGCACCAGCTCAAGCTGAGCGGCCGGATCCTTGGGGTCTGCCTTGGCGGCCTCACGTGCGAAGCTGAGGTCATTGAGCAGGCGCGAGGCCGCGAGCAGGTTCGTCGTGCTGCGACCATGGTTCTTCAGGAACGCCTCGACCTCGAGCTGATTGAGTTTCGGCACCTTGCCCGCCATCATATCTTTGATCGTCACCCCGGTGCGCTTGGGCGGATCCTTCAGCTGCGGGATGATGTCGGCCGCGGAGCGCGGTTTGATCGCTGGCGAGGATTTGGCGGCGACTTCGGTTGGCTTGCGGAGCAGCTCCCACTTCTTCCCGCGCACGACCCAGATGCCCACGGCTAAGACGCCGAAGACGACGGCGATCTGCGCTAAGCGGCGGAGGGACATCGGGCTTTAAGATTAGGGGGCAAGTGGGTATGGGGGCAAGAGGACATGGGGGTAGGGGCGCGACTGCGTCGCGTCCGTTCGCGGAGAGAGGGTCGATTAGCCGGGCAAGCTATCTGGCCCCACGATATCCGTTCGCCTACGGACGCCACGCAGTGGCGCCCCTACCCCGCCACCAGAGAACGAAGGTAACTAGGGCAGCACGCGGTGCTGCCCCTACCATCCACCGATACTCTATACTCGATACTCCATACTCTGCTCGCGGGCTCCGCCCGCGCTCAGATATGTTCCGTCGACCAGGGTTTGCGCAGTTCGCGCGACAGCATCGCCGTGGCGGTGTCGTCGTTGATGAACTTGCCGGCGGCACCATCGAACTTGAGCTTGCGGCCAGTGAAGATCGCCGCGTTGCCGAGGTGACCGATGGCGGTGGCGTGGTGTGCGGCGAGGGCGTGCGAAATCGGCTTGCGGCGCGACTGGCAGCAATCGACGAACTCCTGGAAGTGATCGGTGGTGCCAGGGCAGCGCCAAGCATCCGGGCCGAGGTCCTTTTCAAACAAGCCCTTCTCGGAAGTGGTCTGGCTGCCGCGACGGACGTACATCGTGCCTTTCTCGCCAGTGAATTTAACGCCTTCGAACTTGCTGGTGACGGTCAACTGCATGCCGTCGGCGTAGGTGAGGGTGTAGTCGTAGTCTTTATGGGTATTCCACGGGGCTTCGCGCATGGTGCCCGTGCCTTCGATGGCGACGGGGAATTCGGCGTCCTTGCCGATGGCCCAGGCAGCGATATCGCCGTGGTGGCAGACCCAGTCGAGGACCATGCCACCACCGAAGTTGAGGTTCCAGCGCCAGTGGAAGTGGAAGACGCGCGGATCGTATTCCATCCAAGCGGACGGGCCGACCCAGAGATCGTAATCCACGTCGACGGGTGGCTTTTCGCCGGGCTTCGGGGCGTCGGGCATCTTGTGGGTGTTGGCGTTGGTGCCGGCCTCGACGTGCAGGATCTTGCCGAGGGCGCCGTTACGGACGAGCTCGACCGCCTTACGGAAATTCGGGGTGGAGCGTTGCCACATGCCGGTCTGCCAGACGCGGCCGTTTTCTTTCACGGTGTCGACGATCTTGCGGCCTTCGGCGAAAGTCTTTGCGAGGGGCTTCTCACCGTAGACATCGATGCCGGCGCGGAGGGTGGCGCAGCTGATAACGGAGTGCCAGTGATCCGGCAGGCCCATGACGGCCGCATCAGGCTTTTCCTTCGCGAGGAGTTCGCGGAAGTCGACGTACTGCTTTGGGGCGGCCATGCCTTTCTTGACGACGGCTTCGGCAGAGGAGGCGAGGACGCTCTTGTCGACGTCGCAGACCGCAATCACTTGGACGCCCTTCTTGGACATCAGCTGGCGCATGTCGCCGCCGCCTTGGGATTTGAGGCCGATGCCGACGAGCTGCAGGCGGTTGCTCGGGGCGACCGTGCCATCCTTGCCCAGCGCCGAGGCGGGGATGATGGAGGGGAAGCCTAAGGCGAACCCGGCGATGGCCGAGCTCTTCAGGAACGAACGACGATTGAGTTTAGTCATGGGGTCAGAGGTGTGGGTAGGGGTAGGACAGGGATAAGGGGATAATCGTTCCGTGGAAAGAAGGGAAAGCGGCCGTAAATAGAGTATTGAGTATGGAGTATCGAGTATGGGGAGAGACAAATGTCCGGGTTGGGGGCGGCGCAGCACCCAAGGGGAGACCGGGTGGTAAGTTGGTGATGCATTGGGTAGGGATGCGATTGCTATCGCGTCCGCTCGATGCCGAAGGAGGCGGGTATCCTCGGGTCTTAGCTAGGTATATTGACCTCATGCCTGCGTCCGCGAACGGACGTGATGGCCATCACGTCCCAACCCCTGAGGTGTCTACTTGCTCTCTCCTAATCCAACCCCATATCCCTACCCCTGCCCCTCACATATGTACCGCTCCCTCCTCACCCTGCTACTTGCCTCCGTGGTCGCTCTGGCCGCCGAGCCTAATCGTGCCTTGATCTTCTCGAAGACCGCTGGCTTCCGTCACGGAGATTCGATCAAGGTCGGCAATAAACTGCTGGAAGAGCAGTTCAAGGCCGCCGGCCTCGAAGCCGATATCACCGAAGACGCGGCCGCCTTCACCGCTGAGAACCTCGCGAAGTACCGTGCGGTCGCTTTCATGAGCGTCACGGGAGATGTCATGGGCGATGTTGTCGCGAAGGACGCGACCAAGGAAGTAAAGGAAGCCTCCGCCAAGGCCGCCCCTGCGCGCCGCGCCGCCTTCCAAGCTTGGATGGAAAACGGTGGGGCTTACGTCGGCATCCACGCCGCCTCTGACGCCGGTTCGGCCGAAAAATACTGGCCTTGGTACGCCAACATGGTCGGCGGGCTTTTCAACGGCCATCCAGCCCAGCAGATCGCCGTGCTCCATCCGCTCGTGAAAGACCACCCCGCCGTGGCCCATCTCTCCGCCGACTGGAAGCGTAAGGACGAGTGGTATTCCTTCCGCAATCTTTCCCCAGACAATATCGTGCTCCTTGAGATCGACGAAAAAAGCTACAAGGCTGGCAAGGAAATGGGCGAGCACCACCCGATGGCTTGGTGCAAGGCTGTCGGCAAGGGTCGCATGTTCTACACCGCGCTCGGCCACACCAAGGAATCCTACTCCGAGCCGGAGTTCATCCAGCACCTCAACGGCGGCCTGCTCTGGACGCTGAAGAAGTAAGGCGAGCAGACTAAAGGCTGCTCGCGGGTAACTGCTGGCAAGCTGGCAGGCTGCGAAGCAGGGGATCAGGGCCGCCTTCGGGCGGTCCTTTTGTTTGGGTAGGGCGGCGATTGCTATCGCCGCCATTCTAAGCCGAGGGCGGAACGACGCCGGGACTTAGTCAGCCTCGTTGATGTACGCATCTCCGTCCGCGAACGGACGGCTCGGAGAGCCATCCCTACCTGAGAGCCACGAACTGCGATGGGGTGCGCTTCCGAATCTAGCTGCCTCGGGTAGGGCGGCTCTCCGAGCCCGCCGTTGAGCCGATCGAGTTACGTATCTCCGTCCGCGAACGGACGTGATGGTAATCACGTCCCTACCTCGTGCCTTTGCTTACTTCACACCTTCGAGTTTCTTGATCAGGCGCCCGAGGGCGCCCTTGCTCGCGGCATTCGTCATGGATTGCTCGGCTTCGCGGAGGGCCGCGAGGTCGGTCGGCTGGGCGAGTTTCAACAAGGCCTTCTGGCATTCGAGGCGCATGATCTCTTCCTTAATCGCGACGCAGAGGGCCCCGGCGATGGTGCGAAGATTGCGGGCGACGGCTGCCTTAATGAGCGCGTTGCGGGCGGTGACATCGGCCTTGGTGTCCGTAATCCCGGCGCTGAAGGCATCAGTAACGCCTGGGCCGGCGACTTTCACCAGGGCGTCCTGGATATTTTCCGCGAGGGCTTCATCTTTCGCCAGTGCCGCGAGAATCGGCACGGCTTTGGCGCCGCCGATTTCAGCCAGGGCTAGCGCAGCGGGTACGCGCAGCGGGGAATGAGGGGTCGAGGCGAGCGCCGCCACTTGCGCGGTCGCACCAGCGGCCTTCGCTTCGGCGAGCGCGGAAAGGAGGAGCTGGGCAGTTTGGACATCGGTCGACCCCAGTAGTGCCGCCACTTCTCCGGTTAGTGGCGATGTGGGTTCATCAACGAGTCGTTCGCGAACGTCATCAACTGCGGCGAGGCGCACGGCTGGGGTAGCGTCAGCCTTTTTCAGGGCTTCGACCGACTTGCTTGCGCCCTTGCGGAAATCTTTTAGCGCGGCGGTGTAGGTGGTGTGGTCGACGACTGGACGATCGGCGGCGGCGAGCGAAGCGGCGGCGAGGAGCAGGGAGGCGAGGAGGCGCATGTTGCTCATTAGGGGGCAAGTGGGCACGGGGGCAAGGGGACACGTGCCTACTTGCGCACGCCTCCGCCGGGCTTACTTCCGGCGGAAGGGGTAGATCAGCTGCGCCCAATAGCCCTTGGGGACTGGATGGCCTTCGATGCCGTAACTCTCCGGCCATTTTTTACCAGGCAAGTAATGGGTCCCGAAGAGCCGATCGAAAATCGGAAAGTGAATCGCGAAATTCACGTCGATGGCTTCTTTTTCCGCACCGTGGTGCCAGTGGTGGAACTGCGGGGTGACGAGTAGTTGATCTACCCATGGCAGGCGCCAGCCGACGTTTGCATGGATCAAGGTCGTGTAAAGGTAGGCCAGCATGACGTAGATCTCGATGGCGAGCGGCGTGAACCCGAGGGCAAACATCGGAATCGCCGTGATCGAACGCATGAGGAGGATTTCCAGGAAGTGCATGCGCGCGCCGGACATCCAGTCCATGCGCTGCGCCGAATGGTGCACGGCATGGAAACGCCAGAGCCAAGGGAAATGGTGAAAAGCCCGGTGCCCCCAGTATTGAAAGAAGTCCGCCCCGAGCATGATGGCGGGTACTTGGATGAACAGCGGCAGGTCGGCGACCCATCGTCGGGTGGCTTCGAGCGGGGTGAGTGTCCCGATCAGTTTGCCCGGAGTCAGCGGGAGGAAGGCGAGCGCCTGGATCATCAGGCTACTGACCAGGACGTAGAAAACATCTTCACGCCATTCATCGCGGAAGATCGGTTGGGTAGGCTGGCGGGGGAAGATACGCTCGATGGGGACGAAAATTAGGCCGGTGAGCAGCACGTTCAGCGCGAACCAATCGAGCCCGAAGTAAATGGGCAGGGGGGTGCTGGCGTTTGCATTCGTGATGGATTGGCCGATCACGGTGGCCAGCAGGGCGAGGGCGATTCCCGTGGTGCCGAGGATTTTGGCCTGTCGCAGGGCGAGGCTAGTGGCCGATGACATGAAGCCGGCGACGATGAGGAGGTAGACGCCCAGTTTGAACCACGGGCCGACTTTGAATGGCGTCAGTTGCGGGGCCGTCAGCAGGTGCCCAGGCGTGCACATAGAGATGACCAAGAGTAGGCCGCCTAAACTTAAGACGATCCCGAGGACCCCGCTGGCCCAGCCGGAGCCAAAACTCCGTTCGGCGGGTAGGGATTCAATCTCATCACGGATTTTCTGCCGCGTACCATGGAAAGGCTTCATCAGCAGAGTGGGGTGACAGGAGGTAACCCTTTCCGAGAAAGGAAAGCAAAGGTTAATCCCGACGCCGCTCGCCGCGCGTTAGCCCTGTAGTTTGCCTGCCTTCACGGCGATGCCGTACGCGGCGAATTTCACTTTGATCTCATCCCGCACTCGCCTGAATTCTTGAAGAATCTCCTGTTCGGTGCCCTGCGCGTGCGCCGGATCGTCGAAGCCCCAGTGGAAGCGGGCAACTTGGCCGGGGTACATTGGGCAGACTTGGTCGGCGTTGCCGCAGACGGTGATGACGACGTCGATGCGGCGCGGCAAAAACTCATTCATGTGCTTCGACGTGTGTCCGGAGAGGTCGACACCCGCCTCGGCCATGACTTTGATGGATAGCGGGTGGACGTAGCCCGCAGGCTTCGAGCCGGCACTGAAGACCTCGGCGCTATCGCCGACCGCGGCGCGTAGGAATCCTTCGGCCATGTGGCTGCGGCAGGAATTGCCGGTGCAGAGGACCAGGATGGCGGGCTTGGTGGACATGGCGGGAAATTAGGGGGCATGCGGGCACGGGGGCAAGGGTGAGAAGATGGCTAGGGGCAGGGACAGGGTGGGGTCAGGTTGATTGTCTCTGGTAGGGCGGGTGGTCCTCAACCCGCCGTTGAGCCGACTAGGATCGGAACTCGTTCGAGGGGCTTCGCTCTGTTCACGAACGGACGGCTCGGAGAGCCGTCCCTCCCATCGGCATGCCTTATTTTCTTTCTCCGCAGGGCGGAGGCTGGCACGATGCCCTTTATGTCCGAGCCACTCCTGACTCTCCGCGAAAGCAAGACCTCCCCGGTCGGCTCACGTTTCCAGGCCATCTGCGCCCTGGGGGAAATCGCCACCAAGACCGCGAAGACCGGCTCCACCTACTATGAAGCGGTCATCGCTGATGCGACCGACGACATCAAGGTGCGCGTCTTTGGCGACTCTCCGGTGAAGCCCGTGCTCGTGACGCTTAAGCCCGGCGCGATCGTCCGCGTGGGCGGCGTGGTCGGCGACTTCAACGGTCGGCCGGATCTCAAGGTCGATATACTTTCGCCGATCACGGATGCCGAGCGCTCCGATCCGGCGATCATGGGCAAGCTCACCCCGGTCTCGCAGCACGACCCGGTGAAGATGAAGGCGGAACTCGCGGGCATCACCAGCCGCATCCCGCACGCGACCCTGCGCGCCACCGTGGAATCTGTCCTCGAAGAGCATGGTGAGCGTTTCTACGACGCCGTCGCGGCGCTGGGCATGCACCACGCTTATCGCCACGGCCTACTTGAGCACACGCTGCGCATGGCCAAGTGCGCCGAAGCCTTGCTGCCACTTTACACCAAGGTTGATCACTCCCTCGCCGTCGCCGGCACCATTCTCCATGACCTCGGCAAGGTCCAGGAATATTCCCGCCTTGAGCCTGGTATGGCCAAGGCCGGTTTCACCCGCGCGGGCAATCTGCACGGGCACCTCGTCCTCGGCGCCTTCATTGTGCGTACGCACGGCACCAAGGTCGGCCTAGAGGCTTCGCTCCTCGAACGCCTTGAGCACATCCTGCTTTCGCACCACACCATGCGCGAATACGGTGCCTGCGCCATCCCATCGACGCCGGAGGCCGTTTTCGTGGCCCGCATCGATGATATGGACGCCAAGCTTTCCGCCGTGGAAGAAGAGCTCCGCAAGGCGCCTCCCGGTGCCGAGTTCATGCAGCTGCGCGCGATCGATGGCCAGCTGTTGATCACGCCGCCGAAGACCGGAGTCTAAGCCATGGACGTCCGGGAGCTGGATTTCGAACTCCCGCCTGCACGCATCGCCGCGGAGCCTGCCACGCGTCGCGATGGTTCGCGCCTCCTCGTCGTGCGCCGCGCCACGCGCACCATCGAGCATCGCCTCTTCTCGGAGCTGCCGGACCTACTTCCCGCGGGCGCCTTGCTCATTCGCAATAACGTCACCGTCCTCAAGGCGCGCCTCTTCGGCGTGCGGCCCACGGGTGGCAAAGTAGAGTGCCTGTTGCTGCGCCCCACCGCGGACCCGCTCGAATGGTGGTGCCTGCTACGCCCTGGTAAGCGCGCCTCGGACGAGGCTGGCTTCACCATCGACGGCTGCCACGCCGTCGCCGTCGAGACCAAGCAGGGTGAATACCGCGTGCGCTTCGGATTGCCCGTCGGCGAGACCGTGCAGGGGCTCGCTGACCGCGTGGGCGAACTCCCGCTACCACCTTACATTGTCGAAGCGCGCAAAGAGCGCGGCTTGGCCGCGGCCGACGACGCCGCGCGCTACCAGACCGTCTATGCAGACCCCAGTGCCGCGCGGGCGGCGGCCGCGCCCACGGCTGGCCTGCATTTCACGCCCGAGTTGCTCGCTGTGCTCAAGGCGCGCGGCCACGATGCATTCGATCTCGTCTTGGATGTCGGCCCGGGGACATTTCAACCCGTCTCCGTCGATCATCTCGATCAGCACGTCATGCACTCTGAGGCGTATCGGATTCCCGCCGCCACCATGGCGGCATTGCGGGACCGCCGGCCGCGTCTCGCCGTAGGGACGACCTCCGTGCGAGCGAGCGAGGATGCTTTTCGTAAGACGCAGGGCTTCGCGCAGGCCGCGGGTGATTTCAGTTCGGAGGCCTCCCTCTTCATTCGGCCCGGCGATACCATCGGCTGTTGCGAGCACCTCCTGACTAACTTTCACCTCCCGCGGTCGACGCTCCTCTGCCTCGTCGCCGCCTTCCTCACCCCTGGCTCGCCGGAAGGGCTCGCCTGGCTCAAGGAGATCTACGCCGAAGCCATCGCGCGCGAATACCGTTTCTTCAGCTACGGTGACGCCATGCTGATTCTGTGAGGATTAGGGTTCGTTGATACTGAGATCTGACTGTTCCTCCAGTGGGCGGCTCTTATCCCACTTCAGTCGATTTTTATTCAGTGCAAGCTCGAGGCCTCGATCATTAGGCTTGGCGTTAAAATAGTAAGTAAAGCGTAGCTTAGTGTAGGAGTAGCTAATGGGCCCGACAATTTTCGCGTAATGGGCGGAAGCAATCGAACCATCGGTATTCATTTTTACCCGGGTTCTCAGGAAAAACCCTGGCTCCTTCCGCTCATCGGCTAGCAGATGGCGCGAGGTGAAGTTGTTCGTTAAGTTGGGTTGGTAATTACTTTCCGGCGCAACGGGTGGCATGCTTAGCTGGCAGTAGGGCCAGAACTTTGGCTCGGGGATGATTCCGGAGCCTGGCTCGGGAAAAGCGATTTCCACTTTCGAATTCCAGTGGCCAAAGTGTCGGGCGAATTGTTCCGTGGTGAGATTGCGGTAGTCAGGATGCTGGCGATTGAAGGCGAGGGCCTCTGGCTCCATCCTCCATCCCTCTTGGACGGATGTGGTGCGGAAGCGGATATCCGTGACCTCCCCTTTACCAAAAGGTGGCAACATATCCCCCTTCTCGAAGTCATAACTGATCCAGGTATTCTCCGGGTAATTGCCGCCAGTAAAACGCAGGTATACCTTCCGGGCATGGAGAGAGGTTGGCTGCACCCGCCGTGGCAGGGCGAAAGTGTAGGACTGCTTTTCATCGAAGTGACAGATGCCGTACCATTCGTCGACCAAGCAGGGGTAGTGGCCGTCTTTCTTGATATCAATCCGGCTGAGGCACATGTCCGCGTTCGCCGTGAAGACGACCTTCCCGTCGACCCCGCTTTTACTTTCAATGAGCTTATCGCTGGAGTAGCGTGGGTCATTGCGGCGACCCAGGACGATACGGAGTCCGGCGTCAGCGACGGGGCTTCCGTCCTCGTCGGTGATCCGGATGGTGAATTCTGTGGCCGCCGCCGAAAGTGCGGCGACGAGGAGAAGCAGGGAGGGTAGTAGGTTCATTTGAGTTGGCCGCGGTCAATGATGATTTGGAAGAGTGGGTGGACGAAGGGAAGGGCGACGTTTTTGTAGTCGCTATGTAGCCAGCGGCCGTGAGTTTTCTCCGCCTTGTGGCCATCGGTCGGCCAGCGCGAGCCGGGGGTTCGACCCGCAGCTTCCAGGTTGAAGTTTTCGTGCTTGGTCGGCGGCCCGGGGAGATTGCTCTCCAGTGGCAGTGGCACAGCCCCAGCGGCAAAGGTCATGGCTGGAAGCCCTCTGGCCAGTAGGTCATAGCGTACTAGGCGATCGTCCAGCAGCGGTGAAGGTCGTCGCGGTCGCGCATCATGCAGCCACTTTTCGACGAACGGCCGGAAGAATGAATCATTCATGAGCTGGGGGGTCGAAATTTTATCCGCCGTGGCAGGGGCGAGGTGCTCATAGTAGCCTCCGGTCCCGTTTGATTGCGAACCCGGCACATACGGGCCCCTCCACGCGTTATTGAATCCCCAGCCGCCTTGACCACGCTCCATGGCAGGGCTGGCGAGGGAGCGGGACCAGCCAACGCCCTTTAGCATCTCCTGCGTTTTCCATACGCCGTAATCCACCGCCCGGCCGGCCCAGAGCGTGGACAGTACGGCTGCGGATTCTGTCGCAGGCGGGCAATTGGTGACATCTTCCCCTGGCGAGTAGCAGTTAGTTAAGGGCACAAGGTCCCGCGCGCGGCTGAAGCAGTTTTTCCATGTATAGGCGCGGCGTTGATCGTCCAGCGCGAAGAGCTTATACCAGTCGGCCGCGTAGAGCCTCCGTGTATAACCGCGCCATACTTTCTCCGTCATCTGTTCTGACTGAATTGGGTCGGCGGAATCGCCCGAGATGGCTTCGATGGGCATGGCGGCATTGAGGGGAAAATATTTGGCCGGCGTGAAGCCTGCTTGGACGCTCTGGGCAGCGACGATATTGCCGAGGCTATGCGCGATGAGTACGGAACGAGCAGGATCCAGGAAGCCAAGTGACTTGGCGAGTGTATCGCCGCTCTGGAAAGCGTGGAAGACAGCCTTGTGATAATCCAGTCCAGTGTCGCCATTCCAGGTCACGCCGACAAATCGAGCCTGGCTGCCCATGGTGTAGAGTCGTTTGAAAGTCTCGGCCTGCCAGCCGCGCGCGGTATCCCCATCGACGTTATAACCGTGAATCATCAACACCCAGCGATGGGCGGTTTCCGTGTCTGGGAGTCCTGCTGGCTCGCCGGGCAGGTTCGGTCGGCCGGGTCTTCTGGGTAAGACAGGCCGGCCATCGATATCCCGAGCGCAGAAGTTCAGGCTCAGGTGGCGATACATGGTTTCCACTGGTACAATTGCGATAGGTAGTTCGAATGTCGCGACCACTTGACCGGCGTTGACGATTTCGATGCACGCCGGTCGATTGGTCGGTTTGTTTGCTTCCACCAGAAGCACGCCGCCGTTTCTCTCGCCCATGCCGTTGACGAATGCCTTGGTGAGTTCGATTCGCCCTTGCGCGTCTGGCATGCCCACGTTGGCGGTATTGATGTCGCCGATACCATCAGGTCCGTAGACATGGATATCCGGCTGGCGGTGGATGGAGCCGGCGGTTAACGCCGCGAGGCCTGTCTCGGTGGCCTGAAGGGCTTTATCTTCATTCCGGAGAAAATACTGATAGCCATCGTCAGGGCTAAAGGCGTGGACGAGCCGTCCGATATTGAGATTGAGAGCGAAGAAATCGATCAAGTCGCGGAGGCCATTGATCCCTTTACGGCTGGCGTCCGACTGGCCGCTAGGTCGACCCGGGATATCGGCACGCTCTTGTGACTCGCCTTCATCGGAGTCGTCATTCACCCAAAATCGAAACGGCTTTCCACCGCTGGGCCGTTCGTCTGGTGAGATAATCCCATCGCGATCGACATCGACCTCGAGGCCCGCCTTGAGCACGGCAACCTGCAGGACTTCGTAGCGACCCGGACCACTTCGGTCTGGGATGATTTGCATGATGAGGGGGCGACCTTCATCTGCTTTAAGAAGTTCGAAGCTCAGGGCAAAATACCGCCAGTCCGCGCCCACCGCGTAGGGGGTCTTTTTCCTAAGGAGCGTCCGCCCGCCTTCGGTAAGGATGGTGACCTCGTAGGTTTGGATTTCGTTGCGGGGGTTGAGTAGCACGCGCTGTTCCCAGACGAGTGCATACGCTCCGCTCTTCAATCCATTTGCGGTCAACTTGGCGGCCATGTGCTCAGGGGCGTTGGCGGGTGCGAAGTATTGGCCGGAATAGCTTTCGCCTGATGGATCCGCCGGAGAATCGGGCGGCCGAGTGGAGGCGCCAAAGAGCACGCTCAAGGGCAGGCGTTTAATAGCTGGTGCGGTATTAGCGGCCAGCCCTCTGGTCGCAGAGTTTAAGACGATTGTATGCGGGTTGTCATGCGGATCCAGCGGGTCAGTCCCAGCTACAACCTCTTCTCCGTCGTCGTAGCCGTCTCCGTCCGTATCGGGGTTAAATGGGTCAGTCCCGATCAGCCGCTCATCCTCGTCCGAAATTCCATCGCCGTCGGAATCAATCAGGTTGAGCGAGGGAAGGGGGGCCGGCGAGTGACTGGCCGCGAAACCGGAGTGAGCCAGCAGTAGGCAAGTGAGTGCGCCCACAAGTTGGCGCCAGGATAAGGTCAGAAGCATGACCCATCTCAGAATAAGACCTTTCCCGAAAAAACAATCTCCAGAATCTGAGGTGTTTGTGATGGGGAATGCGCAGGGTGTCAGCGTGGGATGTGGGTCTGGGCTTTATGGCTGGCTTCGGGCTTTTAAATTGAACTTAAAGCGCCTCCCTCGGTTGACCCTGCAACCAGGCGGGTTTCATAGTGTCGGTATGCGCATGCCCCGCTGCACCCTTACCCTGTCCGCCCTTTGCCTGGCGGCCGTCGTGGGCGCGCAGATCGGCGACAAGCCGGGCGAACCGATGGTGCAGCTCGTCCCGGACGCGAAAATCCCCGCCTCGCCGCCGCGTACCCCGCAGGAGCAGCTGCAGGCTTTTCAAATCGCGAAGGGCTATCAGATCTCCCTCGCCGCGAGCGATCCGGCCATCGGCGACCCAGTCGCGGCCACGTTCGGGCCCGACGGCCGCCTCTGGGTCGTGGAAATGCAGGGCTACATGCCCAACCTCGATGGCACCACGGAAGACCAGCCGCACGGCCGTATCTCGGTGCTTGAAGACACCGACGGCGATGGGGTCTTCGATAAGTCCACGGTCTTTCTTGATGGCATTGTGATGCCGCGGGCGATCGCCCTCCATCGCGATGGCGTGCTCGTGGGCGCGCCGCCTCATCTCTGGTTCTGCCGCGATACCAAGGGCACGGGCAAGTGCGATGAGCGCACCGAGGTGGCGACGGACTTCGGCGTGCGCGTGGATCCTTCTCGCCCGCAGCTCGCTAATCCGGAGCGCGCCCCGAATGCACTCCTCTGGGGCCATGACAACTGGCTCTACGTCGGCGCCTATACCGCCCGCTTCAAATTCAAGGATGGCCGCTGGGTGCGCGGGCTGAGCAACTTCCGCGGGCAGTGGGGCCTTTCGCAGGATGATTTTAGCCACCTCTTTCATAACAGCAACAGCGATGCCCTCCGGGCCGATGTGATCCCATCGTCCTACCTCTTTCGCAATCCGACCCTGAGTCGCACCACGGGGCTCAACTGGAAGGTCGCGAAGGAGCAGTTCGTGTGGCCGGCCCGCGTGAATCCAGGCATCAATCGCGGCTACCGCCCGGAGATGCTCCGCGATTACAAGCTAAAGGAATACACCGCGGCTTGTGGTCCGTGGATTTATCGAGCCGACCTCTTCCCGGAGGATGCCTACGGCAACGCCTTTGTCTGTGAGCCTGCCGGTAATCTCATTTCGCGCCATGTCGTGAAATCCGTCGCCGGCGCCCTCGAGGCGCAGCCTTATTACGACCAGGCGGAATTCCTGACCTCGACCGACGAGCGTTTCCGCCCAGTCAATCTCCTCACGGGCCCTGACGGTGCGTTGTATGTCATCGATCTCTATCGCGGCATCATCCAGCACCGGATCTCGCTCACGACTTACCTGCGCGAGCAAATCGTGAAGCGCGGCTTGGATAAGCCACTGGCCTTGGGGCGCGTCTGGCGTATCGCCCCAGAAGGTTCCGTGGTCGTGCCCGCTAAGAAACTTTCGCAGATGAGCTCAGCCGAACTCGTCGCCGAACTTTCCAGCGGCAACTCCTGGCGCCGCGAAACCGCCCAGCGCCTGCTCGTGGAAAAGGGTGATGTCTCGGTGGCGGCCGCGCTCAACGCCGTCGCGAAATCCGCCGCCAGCCCGATGGGCCGTGTGCACGCCCTGTGGACACTTGAAGGGCTCGGGGCTGTGACCGCCGAAGCCTTACGGCCTTGCCTGACGCATCCAGACGCCCGCGTGCGTGCTGCCGCTGTGCGGGTTTCGGAAGCGGGGATGGCGTCACCCGACCGCGAGGCAATCATCGCGCGCTGGATAGAATTAGCCGCGACGGAGGTGAGCACCGAAGTCCAACAACAGCTGGTGTTATCCATGGGCGAAGCCAAGGCGCTCTCCGTGGACCTCGCCGCCGCGGCGCTGGCCAACCGGGCCGCCTACACCGCGTTCATTCAGGACGCACTCATCAGCGGACTCGATGGCCGGGAACTCGAGGTCTTTGAGGCCATCCTCAAAAAGCCGGCGGATTACTCCAAGACGCTCCCGGCCGCTTTGCTCCGTTGTGTATTCGCCGAGCGCAAGGCCCCGCGTGTCGAGAAGGCCTTGGCGATCATTGCCGCTTTGCCGCTCAAGTCGCAGCAGCTCGCCTTGCTCGGTGCTCTGGCTGGCCACCCGACCGTGACGGCGAAGCGCCCCGTCAAGCTCACCGCCGAGCCGGCTTCATTAGCGAAGCTCGGTCAGAGTAAGGACGCTGCCATGGTGAAAGCCCTCGCTTGGTTTAAGAGCACGGTCGTCTGGCCAGGTAAGCCCGGCGTGGTCGTGCCGATCGTGAAGCCGCTTACCAATGAAGAGCACGCAATGTTCGACTCCGGCAAACTGACTTTCACCGGGCTCTGCGCCGCCTGCCACCAGCCGACCGGAAAGGGGCTGGATGGACTCGCGCCGCCGCTGGCGGATTCTGAATGGGTTAACGGCGACCCTGAGCGCATTGTTCGCGTGGTCATGCACGGCCTGCGTGGCCCCATCAAGGTGAAGGGTAATAGTTACAGTTACGACATGCCCGCCGCGGGCTTCCTGACGGATGAGCAAATCGCCTCCGTGCTCACCTATATCCGCCGCGAGTGGGACCATGAAGCCTCGCCTGTGCCGATTGATCTCGTGAAGAAAGTCCGCGAGCAGACCAAAGGCCGGACGGATGCGTGGACGGAGCCGGAGCTGCAAAAGAGGTAGGGGCGCCACTGCGTGGCGTCCGCCTGTCTTGAGGTAGAGACAGCACCACGTGCTGTCTTCGGTGCAGAAGTGCCCATCGACCTACGGCCTGTGCTAAGGTGCCAAAGTGGGCAGCAAGTTTCCGTTCGTTGTAATGGGTAGGGCCGGGACCGCGTCACGACATCGCTGCTGCTGCCGCCGCTTGGTAGGGACGGCTCTCCGAGCCGTCCGTTCGCGGACGAAGATGCGCCGCTCGTATAAGTTTCTCTCCTCGATCGGGCCAACGGCGGGCTGAGGACAGCCCGCCCTACCAGCGAAGACGGATCCTTCGCGGGGCATGGTCGGAAATATTTTCGGATGAAGGTATCTGTCTTGAGGTAGGGATGGCTCTCCGAGCCGTCCGTTCGCGGATGAAGATGCGCAGCTCGCGTGAGTTTCTCTCCTCGATCGGGTCAACGGCGGGCTGAGGACAGCCCGCCCTACCCAAGGCAATGCAGGTTTGAGCGAAGGGCAGCCCCACGTGTGGTCCTGGCGTTTAACGTTATGGTGTGACGCGGCTCCGGCCCTGCCTCAGCGCTTGTCAGTGTGGGTTGCAGGGGGCAAGATGCGCCCATGATGAACTGGTTCCTGCAAGTCCTCCGCCGCCGTCGCCGGCCGGTGAACGCGCCGGACCTCGCCACCGCCCCAGAAGAGCCGGTGCCGACCGAGCGGGCCGCTTCGACGCGCCCCGCCGAGGCCAAGCCTTGGGTGGGCGTCGACCTAGACGGAACTTTGGCGGAAGCCACCGCTTGGAAGGGGATGACCCATATCGGTCCGCCCGTGCCGCTGATGATGCGCCGCGTCCGCGCATGGCTGGAGAAGGGGATTCGCGTGAAGATTATGACCGCCCGGGCAGGTGACCCAGAAGGCCTCGCCGCCACGCAGGCCTGGTTGAAGACCCACGGTCTGCCAGAATTGGAAGTCACCGATAAGAAAGACTTCGGGATGATCGAGCTGTGGGATGACCGGGCCATTCAGGTCGTGCAGAACACCGGCATCTGCTTCCTGGGTACTTCGTATTTCGCCCGGCCGAAGGCACCCATCCTGTCGGATGAGATTGCCGACCGCACCTTCATCCTCGTAGGTTCGGAGCCCAAGGCCTCACCCGCCGAGTCGAAACCCAGCGCATGAAAGCCTCTCTTAAACTTGAATATTCCCTCCGCGTGCTCTCTCAGCTCGCCCGCCGTAATCGTGGTGGCGCCGTGACGCGCGTCGAAGAGCTCGCCCGGCTCGAGGCCATTCCCGCCAATTATCTCGTCCAGCTGCTCAACGAGCTCCGCGAAGGCGGCCTCGTAGATTCTAAGCGCGGCAAGACTGGCGGCTACCGTCTGGCGAAATCGCCCGAGGATATCACGCTCAAGCAGGTGCTCGCCGTCGTGGAGCCGGACCTGATCGACACCAAGATCACCTTAAAGGGTGCCTCCGGACCCCAGGTCGCCGCACTCTGGCGCGAAGTCTCCAAGCGTTTTGATAAGTCGCTCACCGGCTTCACCGTCGCCCAGCTCGCCCTTAACGAGTCTGGCACGGATTTCGAAATCTGACCTAGGGGGAGCAGGGGAGTCCGCACTGAGGCCTGCCGCTGGGTTCAGTTTGGTAGTGAATGCGCTCCGTGTTAGCGTAGTGTCACGCCATGCCCCCCACCCAGTCCTGCCCCCGCAGGTCTTTCTTCCGTGCCGCTGCGGGGCTCGCCCTCGCCGTGGCGTTGGGGGCGCCCGCCACTTCCTGGGCGATTAACTTCACGGACCTGGGTGAGTTGGGCGGCGGCTGGTCCAGCGCGTTGGGCGTTTCCGGCAACGGGCTCATCGTCGTCGGCCAGTCGGTTAACAGCAGTTTGGATTTCGAGGCCTTTAGGTATGAGATCAGCGCCGTCGGGCTCGGCGACTTGGGCACCCATTTCTCCGAGGCCACCGGCGCCTCTTTTGATGGGTCAGTGATTGTGGGGGCAAGTTTCGATGCACTCGGAGTGGAGCGGCCGTTTCGTTTCGACTCCGCCTCCGGGACGATGCTCGATGCCGGCGGCACATTGATTTCCGGCCGTTTCAACGCCATCTCCGCCGATGGCCATGTCGCGGTCGGTCGCGGGACTTTTGGCTCCGGCTTTTACGCCATTAAGCAGGTCGATGCGGCAGACCCGATCAGCCTTGGGGTGCTCCCAGGCGGGTCTACTTCCCAGGCGACGGGCGTCTCCAGCGATGGCGGCGTGATTGTCGGCTTCAGTGATAATGGCGTCACGACGCGGGGCTTTAAGTATACAACCTTTGGCGGGATGGTCAGCCTGGGGGTATTGCCCGGTGGCTCTGCGGGAGATGAATCGCGTGCCTATGCGGTGTCGGCCAATGGCACGACCATAGTGGGCGAGGTCACTGATCCTGGGACGAGTCATCTTCGCGCCTTCAAATCTGTGGCCGGCGTGATGACCAATCTGGGGGTGCTCCCCGGCGGATTAAATTCCGCCGCCTTCGCCGTGAATGGCAGCGGCTCACTCGTGGTGGGCCGCTCAGAAGTATTGGTGGGCAGCCTCATTGAAACCCATGCGATAAAATATGAACTCGGCGCGGGGATGACCGATTTGGGTACGCTCGGTGGTAATTGGTCGGAAGCTCGGGGTGTTTCGGCTGACGGCAGCATCATTGTGGGCAGCAGCCTACTGGCCGATGGCCTGACGACCCACGCCTTCCTTTATACTAATTCCGCCCTCCTGGATGTGAATGATTGGATGAGTTCGCTCAATGGTCCCAATAGCGTATTGGCGATGGCGAACAGCCTGGCTTCCTTGCCGATGGAGGGTGCGCATCACCGTCCGCTGATGTCTTATGATAGCATGGGTAAGTTGGGCCAATGCTGGGCCACGGGGGATTTCGGGGCGAGTTCCCGTAATACGGACAGCCAACTCGCCTCGGGCGAGGTTGGCGCGAGCTGGAGTTATGGCGACGTAATGGCCGGTTTGGCGGTCGGCCATGGCGTCCTGAATCAAACGCTTCCCTTCGGTTCGCCCGCAGTCGTCAGCGGCAACTATCTATTAGGCGAAGTGGATTTCCGGCTCGCAGACAAACAGAGCATCCTCTCGATCGTCGCCATGCCGGGTAGTTGGCAGTCGAATGCCACCCGGACCTACCGGATCGGCTCGCGCCGCCCGGGCGGGCTCGGCACGGTGGTCGGCATCGCCACGTCTTCCTCGCTCGGCGTCACCAGTATCCTTACGGAAAGCGTGCGCCTGCGGTATGATGGCGCCCCGCACCCGGTAGCTGGCCGCCTCACCGCGACGCCCTTCGCTTCATTGACCTGGACGCGCGCCAAGGTGGACTCGTATCAGGAGCACGGGGGCGCCTTTAATGCCACGTTCGATGCCCAGTCGCATACTTCCACCGAAGGGCGCCTCGGGCTCACCGTAAAATACCCACTCACCGTCGATCTGACGCTGTTGGTTGGCGGCGAATGGATTCATCGCTTCGATCGGACCTCGGGCGCGTTGAGCGGGATTGATGCAGATCTCGGGGCGATGCCGTTCGCGATTCCCGGGCTTGCGCCCGCGGCTGATCAGGCGCGGCTGGGGCTCGATGTGGATTATAAACTCAACGCCC
>CAISXT010000018.1 GCA_903889525.1 uncultured Opitutia bacterium
GTGAAGGAGGGCTTCTCCTTACGCTTGTGGTCCAAGATTTTCTCTGTCATAAGTAGTTAGGATTTAGAAGGTTAGGGCCATTCTGCTTCAGGCAGGGAGGCGGACTCGCTGTGATGTAAGTTTTTCTTGAAAAGGCGAGCCTAAACCGACAGGCGAGCCCGTTAGGGACAAAAAGACCCACGGCCACCGTGGTTCGGTAGTCAGAATTGGCATATTTCCCTTACAGGACCCTTTGGGGTCGAATGCCTAACCTATCCTAAGAAACCTTCAAAAAGGGCATCCTGGCCCAATACGGAGGTCCTAAACGCCCCTCCTGAAAGATCGACCCCTTCATGCCAGGCGGGCGAATCAGGTTCGCCTGTGCGCGGGGATACATACGCGTATAGATAATGGGCACCGCCTGCGCGCAGCATCGCCGAAGCCAGCCGCGGGCCGGCCTCGACGAGCACCCCGGTGATTTTTTCCTGGGCGCAACGTTCCGCCCAGACATCAAGAAAGGAATCCTCATCACCCACGAGTGACCAGACCTTGATCCCCTCGGCCTCGTACCAACTGAGGTCGGATTTTTTAGCCGACGACCCGAGCCCCACCACCACCGTCCGCTCACGATGATGATCTTGGAAGAGGTTTAGCCCCGAGCGGCCCGCGGTCTTGAAATGGCGATCGAGCACAAAGCGAATCCCGCACGATTCGCCCTCAGGGCCGCGGGCGGTCAGACGGGGGTTGTCCGCGAGGGCCGTCTGGGCGCTGACGGCGATGGCCGGAAAGAGTCGGCGGAGACGATGCACGTCGGCATGCGACTCTACACCGGTGACCGCCCTGCCCTCACCCGCAGGCAAGACCAACTTACCATCGAGGGTCGACGCAATCTTCAGTGCCACCAGCGGAGAACCTTCGGTAATCCAGTGATTAAATATCAGATTGAGCTGCGCGCACTCGTCACGGAGCACGCCTTCGATTACAGCCACGCCTTTAGCCCGAAGCAGGTCCAGCCCCTTACCGGCATGGGCAGGATTCGGATCTAAGGCCCCGACCACCACGGTGCGAATGCCCGCGGCCAGAATGGCCTCCACGCACGGCGGGGTGCGCCCATGCGTACAACAAGGCTCAAGGGTGACGTGCAAAATCGCTGAGGCGGAGGGCTTTCGACCCAAGGCACGCAAAGCCATCACCTCGGCGTGCGGCTCTCCCGCCTTAGCATGAAACCCTTCGGCGACGACTTGACCATCTTCCGTAATCACCGCCCCGACCATCGGGTTCGGGTGGGTGCGACCCCACGCCTGTCGGGCGAGCTCCAGCGCTCGGCGCATCGGGGGCTCGGCCGCGGGCGTCGTCACGATCAACGATTGCGCTTACGCGAGACCGCGGCGGCCTTGGCGCTACCGGGCGTCAGCTGAGGTTCGGAATAATAACGGAAATCCTCGAGCTTACGGCGTTCGATGCCGCGGCCCAGAAGTTGCTCGATCTGCTGCAGGTGATGCATTTCATCGGGCGAGAAAAGCGTAAAGGCTTCGCCTTCGGCGGAAGCGCGGCCCGTGCGGCCGATACGGTGGACGTAGTCTTCGGCGTGCTCAGGCACGTTGTAGTTAATGACGTGGGTAACACCGCGAATATCAAGCCCGCGGGAGGCGATGTCCGTCGCCACCATGATCGAGAATTTACCGGACTTAAAGCCAGCGAGGGCGGCGGCGCGCTCCGTCTGGGTGCGGTCGGCATGCATCGTTGCGACGGGCGTACCGTGGCCTTCAATCCATTCAGCGATACGATCGGCATCACGCTTGGTGCGCGTAAAGACGATGACCGACTTGTAGCCGCTCTTGTTGAGCAGGGCGAGGAGCAGGTCATACTTCTGAAAGATATCCACCGGGTAGATTGCGTGCTCAACCGTATCAGCAGCACCGAGGCCGGTACGGACGTCGACGGTGACCGGATCGCGGAGAGCCCAACCGGCGATGCGACCGATGGCGTCAGAGATCGTGGCGGAGAAAAGGAGGGTCTGACGATCCTTCGGGCAATAATTGACGATGCGGGTGACGTCTTCGATGAAACCCATGTCGAGCATGCGGTCCACTTCGTCCATGATCAGCATCTGGATGGACTCCAGGTCCAGAATCTTCTGCTCATGGAGATCCAGCAGACGGCCGGGGGTCGCGATGACGACATCAACACCCTCTTCGAGCGCCTTGACCTGGGCGCCATAACCTACCCCACCGTAAAGGAGCGCGGTCCGGGTACCGAAGTGCTTACCGTATTTCTGAAAGTTCTCGTCGACCTGCACAGCGAGCTCGCGAGTGGGGACAAGCACGAGACAGCGGGGCTTGCCAGCGGCCGGGCCGAGGAGCGCTAGGGTCGGAAGTGCGAAAGCGGCGGTCTTGCCGGTACCCGTCTGGGCGGCGCCAATGAGATCTTTACGCGCCATGATGGCGGGGATGGCCTGAGCTTGAATCGGGGTCGGGGTCACATAGCCGTGTTCGGCCAAAGACCGAAGGACTGGCTCGGGCAGACCGAGTTCTGAAAACGTAGACATAATGTGAGGCTAGAAAGCGTTACGCGGGGGGAAAGGGAAAGGATAAAGGAAGCCAAACGCTGGAAAGGTGGCAAGGTTCAGCTTGGCGGGGCTTTTCAACGCTTTCGGGTCCGGGTTTGACAATCCCCGCGGGATTCCCTGCATAGGGCTTCCTTCCGTAAAGAAGGAACGCACGGTGGTTGTAGCTCAGTTGGTTAGAGCACTGGTTTGTGGTACCAGGGGTCGGGGGTTCAAGTCCCCTCAATCACCCCACTTTGCAGGAGCCCCGGAGCAATCCGGGGCTTTTCTGCGTAGGCATGCGCCAAGTGTAGCCCCAGCGTGGGCCTTAGCCCTGGGCGCCCTTGGACTTGAAATAGGCCTCGATGGTATCGCGGATCGTCTTCTCAAAGACATCGTCCCTCGCTTTCAATTCCCCATCAATGACCGGATCGCCGACCTTCACACCCCGGCGGAAATATTTCTCGGCGCTGAAATCAAGCTTCTGGCCGTAGTAGGTCACGTAGTGAACGCTGAATTTATAGCCTGAAGGATAGTTTAACAGCTCCACGGACACCTGTTGGACAGGATAATCAGGCTTAACCTTCAGGAGCGCCGTGCGCACCTCGGCCGTCACTTCGGCACTCTTGCAGACAATCTTATTATCCATGAACCGGGCATCCGCGAAATCGACGTCGATCGGGAAAAATATCCCGGTCTGCATGCCATGAAACTCCGTACCAGGGATACCGGTATAAAGCACGGTACTGGTCGCGGCTGTGACAGCCAATAATCCCACGAGCACAAAGGCGGGGTGCATGGGTTTCTTCAACTTCACTTCAGACATGACGGATGGGATAGGAGCAGGCGGCTCCGAATCAATCAGATTGGGATAACTAGGTTAAATCTTACTTCAACGTCTGCAAGAAGGCCTTCACGTCCTCAATCTCCTGCGGCTTAAGAATCAGGCCCATCGGGGGCATCGGCGAAACACCGAGTTTCTCGAAGCCCTTGGCGAGCACCTTATTAGGCTCGAGGAGAGACTCCTGAATATACGCGGGGTTGGCGCGCGTAGCGATACCGTCGAGGGCTGGACCAATGGCACTGCCCTTCCCTTTCACCATGTGACAATTCACGCAGGCAGCGATGGGGTGCTTGAGGAAAATCTGCTCACCGCGGGCAGGCACACCCGCAGTCAACGGAGCCTCGCCCGCGACGATGAGTTCACAGAGCTTCAGGTCATCGAAGTACGAATCGCCGATGCCAACGTGCAGGATATTGATACTGGCCTTCGGGCGGCTACCGCTATTGAAGGTCGTTTCGACTTCAACCCAGTCGCTGTCACGCGCGGTCACCCGGTCGGTTTCCGCCCGGCCGATATGATCATTGAGACTGGCCTTGCCGCGCAAGGCATGGGTCTTGATCCAGACGCTCAGTCGATATTCCGTATTCGGCTTCAGCGCGACATCTGCGAAGAGACTCGTGTCGCCATTACCATCTTCAGGCTTACGGCCCACCGTGATACAGCGAATCGCATGCTCTCCGCTGTGCGTATTACCGGGGCCACTGACGACTTCCCAGCGCGCCTTAGCACTGGCGGGCGTCTGGTTATAATCGCGGCGCTTCCAGCCTTCGGGCAACTTATCCGCCCCGATAACTTCGAGGCCGGCATTAGGCAGCAGGTTAGGGCCATCGACATAGACCTGCGTCTTATGCGTCTTGGCGAGCATGCGGGCGGCTTCATTCAGCCATTCATCAGCTCTCACGACGGCATCGGAAGCCAGCTGCCGCACCAAAGTCTGAATCTCCGGAGAGGTCGGGAATTCGGCCAGCTTCACAAAGGAAGCAAGGCGCGTAATGGGGTCTTTATCGGCAATCACCCCGGCACCGAAGAAGAGCTTCTGGGCGGCTTCATCCTGACCGAGAGCGCGAATCGCGTTACGGCGAAGAGGGGCATCTTTAGACAACAAGGCTTTCTGATGCGTCTCCGCATCCAGGAGACCCAGTCCATGCAACGACCAGAGGGCATGCACCGAAGCAATGGTCGGCGTCTCCGCCACGACCAGCTTCTTGAGTTCGTCGGCGAGGCCCTTCTTTCCACCCTCAACGATGGACTGCTGGGCGCGCAAGCGGCCGTACTGAGTGGAGCCAGCAAGGCCAGCGAGCAGTTCGCTGTCGGACGCACCCTGAGCAACCGGAAGGGCCGGCTTAGCCTTGGCGACCACGCGGTAGATACGGCCGCGACTATGGTCACGCAGGTCGTTCTCGTGCGCACCGCCCTTACCAGTCTTGGCGTCATAGCCACCACGACCCACGCTCGGCGTAGGGTTATGCTGAATGATGAAGTTCTGCCAGTCGGCCACCCAGATGGCGCCATCAGGACCCACCGCCGCATAAACGGGCGAAAGCCATTCATCGGAGCTGGCGAGAATATTGAACCCGTCTTTCGCCACATAACCAGCCCCAGACGGCTGTACGTCCATCAACGCGACGACTTTCATCGTGGGCTCACAGACTAAGGCCATCCCTTGGAGGCGGGCAGGCAGTTGGGATGAGTAAACGAAGTTGGAACACGCCGCCGCCGTATAGCCGCCCATCACGTCGACTTGACGGAAGTTCGGGGTGATGGTGTGCGTTTCGTTGACGAGATTGATCTTCTTCGCGGTCGTCGCGCGCATCCCCTTCGGGACGACATTCTGCGGAATCCCGCCAAAGAAGATTGGGGCACCATTGGCCGTGCCTCCGAAGTCGTCACCGGCGGCGTTCGCACTCTGGGCCCAGGTGTTATTGGTGAACTGGTGCAGGAATTCAATTTTCTGCCCGTCCGCCGAAAAGCGGTAGCTCCCCATGGCGAACTTCTTTTCGATGCCGCCTACTTTACCCGTAAAGCCGCTGTAGCCCACGGCACCGCGGAGCCAATTGTCATAACCGTATGAAAGGTTACTGGCCTGAGCGTGCGTATCACCGATACCCCAACCAGTCATGATTACCTGACGGATGTCGGCATGATCACCGCCGGTGCTATCCTTCAGGAACAGGAAGTTGGGCGGCTGGGCGACGACGATCCCGCCATTGGCGAACGTGAAACTCGTCGGGATATTCAGGTGGTCCGCGAAAACCGTAAACTTATCGGCCTTTCCGTCGCCATCCGTGTCCTCGCAAATAACGATCTTATCGTGACCCTGCAGTTGGTCTGCCATGACGCCGTGGGGGTAATCTGAAGTCTCGGCCACCCAGAGCCGGCCGCGATTATCCCAAGCGAAGGCGATGGGCTTCATGATGTCCGGCTCGGAGGCGAAGAGCTTGAGCTCCATATCGGCCGGCACTTGGGTGCGCTCCATGCTACCCTTGACCGAGAAAGGCTTCTGGAAGGTCAGCGGTTCGGGGCGCTTCTCATAGTTGGCGACGTTGGCGTTCTTCTCACGGACCTCGGGCTCGCGTTGCGCGAGGAATTTCTGCCAAGCCGCAAGGCGATCGGGCGAGAGCCGGGTTTGAATTTCCTGCCGAAAAGATTCGGGTGTCGTATCCGTCTTGAGGGTAATGACGGTGACACTCTGCCCAGACGGCAATTTCACCGAATCATTTAAAGTGGGTTGCCCCTGGGCATCAGGCTTCACCAAGAGGGCATCATAATAGCCCAAAGTCGCGGCGCCCGGGGTGACCCCATTTGCATAATCGAACCAAATGGCGTCGCGGCCCAGCGCGGCCATCAGACCATGAAGCGGTCCACGCACCGATTGTTCGCCGCCCGCGGCATCGAGGTAAAGCACCCGCAGCGGGCCATCGGCGGCTATCAACGAGCCAGCCGTGGAAAGTACCACGGTGAAAAACATAGCAAACGAGCGCATAGGGGTAGGACTAAAACAAGCGTTCGCCGCCCCTTTGGCAACCCGAGGAATCTATGAATATCGGGCGATTAACCCCGAAAACCTGTTGCCCTGTCGTAATAATGAAAGGCCGAGGAAAACAGGCACAAAAAACGGCGCCCAACAGGGCGCCGTTGTTCGGTCAACGGATCAACGACCTCAGTGGTCGTGGTGATCACCACCGGCCGCAGGCTTGTTGTCCTCAGGCATGTCGGTGATGAGGCACTCCGTCGTGAGCAGGAGGCCGGCCACGGAAGCGGCGTTGATGATCGCGGTACGGGTGACCTTGGTCGGGTCGACCACGCCTGCCTTGATGAGGTCTTCGTAAGCACCCGTCGCCACGTTGTAACCCTCAGCACCCTTGTGCTTGAGCATCACTTCCTGGACGATGAGGGAACCTTCGACACCTGCATTGAAGCAGAGGGTGCGGAGCGGCTCTTCGATCGCCTTGCGGACAATCTGGGCGCCGATCTTTTCGTCACCGACGAGACTGTTGATAACAGCGTCGATGGCCTTGACGGTGCGCAGGAGAGCGACACCACCACCAGGGACGATGCCTTCTTCAACGGCCGCACGGGTGGCGTGCAAGGCGTCGTCGACGCGGTCCTTCTTTTCCTTAAGTTCGGTCTCGGTCGCAGCACCCACGTGGATGACGGCAACGCCGCCGGCCAGCTTGGCGAGGCGTTCCTGGAGCTTTTCCTTATCGTAGTCGGAGGTGGTTTCTTCGATCTGGCGACGGATGAGCTTCACGCGGCCCTGAATGTCGGCGGACTTGCCAGCACCCTGAATGATCGTGGTGTTTTCCTTGTCGGCGACGATGCGCTTGGCGCGGCCGAGGTCGGCAATCTTCACGGACTCGAGCTTGATGCCGAGGTCTTCCGTGACGAAGCGGCCACCGGTGAGGACAGCGATGTCTTCCATCATAGCCTTCCGGCGATCACCGAAGCCAGGAGCCTTGACGGCACAGACGTTGATGGTGCCACGGAGGCGATTGACGACGAGGGTAGCGAGGGCTTCGCCTTCGATTTCCTCAGCGATGATCAGGAGAGGCTTACCGGTCTTGGCGACCTCCTGGAGGAGAGGCAGCAAGTCCTTCATGGCGCTGACCTTCTTCTCGTAGAGAAGGATGTAAGCGTCTTCGAGGACGGATTCGAGGGTCTCGGCGTTGGTGGCGAAGTACGGGGAGAGGTAGCCCTTGTCGAACTGCATACCTTCGACGACATCGAGGGTAGTCTCAATGGTCTTAGCTTCTTCGACAGTGATGGTGCCGTCCTTACCCACGCGATCCATGGCTTCGGCGATGATGTCGCCGATGGATTCGTCCCAATTAGCGGACACAGTGGCGACCTGCTTGATTTCCTTGCGGTCCTTGACCTTCTTGGAAATCACGGCGAGTTCCTTAACGATGGCTTCGGTGGCCTTATCGACGCCACGCTTAACGAAGATCGGGTTCGCGCCGGCGGCGACGAAACGGAGACCTTCCTTATAGATGGCTTCGGCGAGAACGGTCGCGGTGGTCGTACCATCGCCCGCCTTGTCGGCGGTCTTGGAGGCGACTTCGCGCACCATCTGGGCGCCCATATTCTCGTAGGGATCGTCGAGTTCGATCTCCTTGGCGACCGTGACACCGTCCTTGGTGACCTTCGGAGCGCCGAACTTCTTGTCGATCATCACATTTCGGCCCTTTGGACCGAGGGTGACTTTGACGGCACGGGCGAGGATGGAGACGCCGTTCAGCACCTTGCGGCGGGCGGCTTCATCGAACAGGATTTGCTTCTTAGACATAGGATTCTTGGTTGAGAGTTGGGGGTGGGATTAGTCGATGACGGCGAGGATTTCTTCTTCGCGGAGCAGGAGGTAGAGCTCTTCATCGAGCTTCACTTCCGTGCCGGCGTATTTGCCGACGAGAACTTTGTCGCCGATCTTGACGTTGAAGGCGATTTTCTTGCCGTCCTTGTCGAGGGCACCGGTACCAAGGGCAATGACCTTGGCTTCCTGTGGCTTCTCCTTGGCGGAGTCGGGGATAATGATGCCTCCCTTGATTTCTTCGGCCTCTTCGATGCGCTGGAGGAGAACGCGATCACCGAGGGGCTTGACGCTAGGTTTGGTGTGTTTGGCCATGTGGATGTTTTGGGTAGAGGTTAGTCTGTGGGGACGTGGGGTGATTTGCAGAACAGATGCCAAAGCCGTTTCGTCTGGATTTAGCAAACGATTAAGGGGGTTTCTCGAGTCCGGGACCCTAAAGACCCTCCAAATGAGCCATTGTTCCCTGTTTTGCTCGGGACAAGGTGTCTCACCCCTGTGACAGGGGGTGTACGAGGGCCGGAGGGCTCGAGCTCAGAGTTCAGAGTTCCCCCGGCTGCTTGCCTTCGGGCTCCTTGAGCTGATCGCCCCAACCAAGAATTCGAGCCTGGGCACCATGATGCTCGGCTTTGGGCTTATCTCCGCGCTCCATCCAAATCCGTGAAAGGGAGGTGTGAATATGGATGTCCTTGGGACGCAGAACCAGGGCCTGTTCACCGGCAGCAAGGGCCTCATCGAACTGCCGCAGGCTGAAATGGACTTCAGCCTTGGCCAGCCAAGCCTCGAAGCAGCTGGCATCCACGGCGACAGCCTCTTCAAGCTTCGCCAGCGCCGCGCTTTCATCGCCCAGGGCGAAATCAAAAGAAGCTGCCTCCGCCAAAGCCAGGGCTCGCTCAGATGGCGTTGATTCAGGCATGCCAGCAAGTTGCGTGGGTGGCTCCATTCCGCAAGCGCTCCTTTCACGCTTGGAAAGCGGGCGGAGGGGTCGCAACTTACCCGCATCATGGATCCACGATATGGACAGCTAGCTGAAGTACTCTGCGGATTCTCCACCCGCCTGAAGAAGGGCGAGAACGTGCTCATCGACGCCCACGACGTCCCGGAGGACTTCGTCATCGCGCTCATCCGGGCCGCCCGCGAGCACGGGGCCACCCCGATGGTCAATCTCCACAAGGCGCGCGTCGGTCGCGAAATGGTCAAAGGCGGCACCAAGGAACAATTCAAACTCGCCGCCGATCATGAGCTGGCCCGCATGAAGAAAATGCAGGCCTATATCGCCGTCCGCGGTTCCGATAATATCTTTGAGGGCAGCGACATCCCCTCCACCCAGGCCAAGCTTAACGGTGAACTCATGCGCCCGGTCCTCGACCACCGCGTGAACAAGACCAAGTGGGTCGTGCTCCGCTGGCCCACCTCCTCCATGGCCCAGCAGGCCAAGATGAGCACCGAGGCTTTCGCCGACTTCTATTTTCGCGTCTGCACGCTCGACTACTCCCGCATGATCCCGGGCATGGAAGCCCTGAAGCAAGCGATGATGAAAACCGACGAGGTCCACATCACCGGGAGCGGCACCGACTTGAAATTTAATATCAAGGGCATGAACGCCATCCCTTGCGGCGGCGAATACAACATCCCCGACGGCGAAGTCTTCACGGCGCCGATTAAAGACTCCGTCAACGGCGTCCTGCAGTACAACTGCGCGACGATCTACCAAGGTGTCTCCTTTGAGAACATTCGCCTCGTCTTCCGTAAGGGTAAAATCGTCGAGGCCACCTCCAATAACACCAAACGCCTCAACGAGATTCTCGATACCGACGGAGGCGCCCGCTTTATCGGCGAGTTCGCCATCGGTTTCAATCCGTACATCCTCAACCCGATGCAGGACATCCTGTTCGATGAGAAGATTGCGGGCTCTTTCCACTTCACGCCCGGCAAATGCTATGAGGCCGCCGACAATGGCAACCACTCGTCCATCCACTGGGACATGGTCTGCATCCAGCGCCCCGAATACGGCGGCGGAGAAATCCGTTTCGACGGACAAGTCATCCGCAAAGACGGCCTTTTCCTTCCTAAGCCCCTCCAGAAATTGAATCCCTCATACCTCCTCGGTAAGGCCAAATAAGATGGCCCAACCTAAAAAACCCAAGAAGCCACAGCCTAAGCGCCTCGGCTCCCGCCCGCAGGCTCGCACCGCCAAAGCGCTCAAGCGTAAGAACAAGCCGGCGCCGCACGTGCCCTACGCTTCCCGGCCGGCCAAGGCACCGACGGAAGAATCCCGCCCCGACGAGATTGTGACGACGCGCATCCCTGACTCGTTCGAACCCGCCCGCGCGGATAAGATTGTCGCGACCGTACTCGAAGGCGTCAGCCGCTCACGCGTCCAGAAAGCCCTCGACCTCGGCATGGTGAAAGTAAACGGCAAGCCCGCCGATCGTCGCACGGTACTCAACCCTGGCGACCATATCGAAGTCGCCCTGCCCTCTCCGGGCGAACCAACGGCCCGCCCTGTTAAGATGGCCCTCGAAATTCTTTTCGAAGACGCCCACATCATCGCCATCAACAAACCAGCCGGCCTGCTCACGCACCCCGTCCAAGGCTCGGATGAAGTCTCGGTCGTTCACGGCTTACTCCACCACACCAAGGGCAAGCTCGCTCCGGCTGGCGGAGCACCCCGCCCTGGCGTCGTGCATCGCCTCGACCGCGAAACCTCCGGCGTCATCGTTCTCGCGAAGACCGACAAGGCCTACCACGCCCTCGTAGCTCAGTTCGCCGAGCGCACTGCCAAGAAAGAGTACCTCGCCCTCGTCGACAAGGCCCCGCGCCTGCTCTCCGGCGTCATCAATGCCAGCATCGACCGGCACCGGACCGTCCGCGTGCGCATGGCCGTCCGTGAAGACGGCCGCGAAGCCATCACCGAATGGCGGGTCGAAGAAAAGTTTGGCGTGACCGCTGCCCTTGTCCGCGCGTTTCCGCACACAGGACGAACCCACCAGATTCGCGTACACTTGGCCCATATCACCCACCCGATTCTTGGCGACCGTACCTATGGTAAGTTCGACGTCCCAAGCTACACCGGGTGGCCGATGCCCCGCGTGATGCTGCACGCCCATAAACTCACACTGAAGCACCCACAGACCGGTAAGCCGCTCACGATCACCGTGGAGCCTCCCGCCGACTTCAAAGAGCTGCAGGAGTGGCTGGCCAAGAAGTTCGGGCGTAAGTCTTACCTTCTTCCTGCATAGCGGGAAGAAGGAGGCACAGGCTAGGGCCAGGGGCAGAGCTAGCCTCAGAATCCCTTCTGACCAGGCTTAGGTAGTTTGGTCGGGGCCTTCCACTCGGCAGACGTAAGGGTCTTGGCGGTAAGCGGATCCGGGTCATCGGTCGCTTTCATTTCGGCGGCGAGTACCGCGAGCATCGTCTTCACGCGCTCGGCCTGTTCAGGCAAAGCGGAGAGGTCCTTGGTCTCATAGGGATCTGACTGCAGGTCGAAGAGCTGGGTGCGATCGATGTGCGGATACCGAATGAGCTTCCAGCGGCCATCCGTGTACCCCTTCTGCACGGTCTTATATCCGAAAAGCAGCGAGGAGCGAATTGACTTAGAGGGATCGTCCAGCACCGAGGTGAACTCCTGACCGTCGCTGCTCTTGGGTGCCGTGATACCACACATCTTGCCGAGGGTCGGCATGACATCAAAGAGGTAGCACATCGCCTCCGTGCGGCGATCAGCAACGACGCCCGGCCCGGCGATAATGAGCGGTACGCGCAGAGAGTGTTCGTACAGGTTTTGCTTTCCAATAAGCCCGTGCGAACCGCGGGCCACGCCGGAGTCGGCAGCGTAGACGATGATGGTATTAGCGGCGAACGGTGACGCGTCAATTGCGCCCAGAATCCTGCCGACCTGCATATCCAAAAAGCTGACGTAGCGGTAGTATTCGGAAAGCATCTCCCTCACGGCAACCCCGGAGCGGGGCCACTTTAGGAGTTGCTCGTCGCGGATAACCATCTCGCCGTTATCAAACGGGTGCTGCGGCAAGAAGTTCGGTGGCAGCGGGATCGAGGTGACGTCATACTTCACCGGAAAACCGTCTGGGACGATGTGCGGGTCGTGTGGGCCGTCGAAGGCGAGATACGCGAAGAATGGCTTTATGCCGTTTTGCGACTTCAGAAACGCCAACGTCTCATCGGTGGCCTCTTCGCACAAATGCTTAGGTGCCATCTTACTCGGGGTCAGTTTACCAGTCGGCAGCATATCGCTGGTCGGTGCCTTCATTGGGTTAGCCATGCCGCCCACGAAGAGCGCGCGGGCCTGCTGGAATGATTTTGCAATCGAAGGCGGACCATTATGCCACTTGCCACTCGCAAAGGTGTTGTAGCCGGCCGCACCGAAGGCATGCGGCCAGGTTTCATGCTTCAAGAGTTTCTCGTCGATATGCGTGAGCATCATGCCCGAAAGCAACATGGCACGCGAAGGCACGCAGGTGGCCCCTTGATTCCCACCCTGCATGTAGGCTCGGTTAAACGAGACTCCGCGCTTCACCAAGCGATCCAAATTCGGGGTCTTAATGACGGGATTACCGAGAGCCGCAATCGTGTCAGCACGCTGGTCGTCGGCGAAAATGAAGACGACATTCGGCGGCTGGGCGGCGACCAAGGAGACAATCGTCGCGAGCAACGGCAAGAAGAGACGGGGTAAACTCATGGCTCCATCCAACCCCCCTCTCCCGCCGATGGCAACCAGCCTTCAGTCGTTGCGACCGTGGTGACCGTCCTGCTTACGATGTTCAGGCGCATCCGGCTCCACATGCACGAGCACGGAAATGACCTCAGGATGCAGACGAAGAATATCCGCCTTCACCTGACCGGCAATAGCGTGCCCCTGGGCTACCGTGGCGGTCTCGGTCACCTGCAGGTGGAAATCGACCTCGAAACGATCTCCCAGGCGTCGCGCCCGGAAAGCATGGAAGCCCTTCGCACCGGAAACAGCCAAGATATGTTCGCTGAGATCTTTGAGAACGTGCGCTGCCGGTGCCGTATCCAGCAGGTCTTCGCAGGCCCCCTTGAAAAGTTTGATGCCCACGGAGCCTAGCCAGCCCGCGAGCACCAAGCCCACGACCTTATCGAGAGCCCGCCATTCGGGGTTAATGTTAGCAATGACAACGGCGATCAACGCGAGGAGCGAAGCAACGGCATCCGCCCGATGGTCGGTGGCATTAGCCATCAGCAGACGGGAGCCGAGCCGTTCGGCCTGACGACGCGCATACTGGTAGAAACCTTCTTTGATGAGTAAAGCGGCGCCAGCGACCCAGGCGGCGGCGAGGCGAGGCGGCTCCGACTTAACATCCTGCACCAAGGCAGATAACGACTGCCAAGCTAGGCCGACGCAGAAGACGAGCACCAACGCTGAGATCAGCATCGTCGTGAGCGTAGAGAAACGATGATGCCCATAGGGATGGTCATCATCCTTGGGCAGATGGGCAAACTTGAGACCGATAATCGCAGCGATATCGCCGGCAATATCCACCAAGGAATGAATACCATCGGCCACCAGCGCCTGGGATGAGGCAACGAAACCAACACTGAGTTTAGCCCCAGCCATTAGCACGTTCACCCCGAGACTAAAAGCGACGGTCTTGCCGCCTTCACGCTGGAGGGTGGAACTCATTGGGGGGAATTGGCGCGAATGAGGTCAGCCTCGGCCACCCAGTCAATCCGCACAAGATGAGCTAAAGCCACGGCGGGGTGACCGTTTAATTCCCGGACGAGCTCCTCCAGTTTGGCCCACGGGGCACCACCGGGGAGTTTCCGCCAGGCATCGAGACGAATCAGGAACTCATCATGACCGACCCACGTAGCGGCCACGTCACCCGATTGAAGTCTAACCTCCGCGGCCTGATGACCTGGCTTGAGTTTTACCGCGATGCGATCGGCGTAGGTAAATTCATAGGCAGCCACCGGGCCGACCTCGGCTAAGGCCACGCCCGTCGGGTAGGTTTCCTTAATATAAATATGCTCTTCCGGCAGTTCGCGACCCTCCAGCGAATAGCGACGGGTACCGCCCGTCACGACCGTACGCACATGCGCCCCCGCCGTGCCCGCTTCCACCTTTTCAAAGAGGACATACTTTCCGTAAAACCCCTTCTTCATGACCGCATAGTCATACATCATTGGGGCCATACTGAGCGAGTTACGCACCCCCCGAAGCTGCTGCTTCTTCTCATTCCCGCAGGACTTGCCACCCAACAGGATCATGACACCGAGGATAGCCCCTCCGATGAAAATGACAAAGCGTTCGCGCTGGCCCATGGACTGACTTCAGCGAAGGAACCCCGCGGGAGCAAGGACAAGCCTTCGGAACGCCGTTTGACATTGGAAAACAGCCACAGTCGGCCAAAACTGCCGCATGATTCAGGCTACCGTCGAAACCCGCGTTCGCTTTGCCGAAACCGACGCCATGGGCGTGACCTACCACGGGAACTATCTCCCTTGGTTTGAAATGGCTCGGGTGGCCCTGCTTGATCAACTCGGCACGCCATACCGCGAACTGGAAAAATCCGGCTTCCTACTCCCCGTATTAGAGGCAGGCCTTAAATACCACCGCCCTTCCCACTTCGACGACCGTGTGCGCATCACGGTGACCCTTGCAGAAAAGCCCACCGCGCGACTCCGTTTGGATTACGTTGTCGAGCGCGACGGCAAACTACTGGTCGAGGGCTTCACCGTCCACGCCTTTGTCACGCGCGATTTCAAAGCCGTCCGCCCACCCGCCCAACTTGAGCAGGCCGTCCAGAAAGCCCTCGGCCTCCAAGCCTAACCCGATGAAGATTACCGCCGCCTCGCTTGGGCCCTTCGACACCAACGCCTACCTCATCGTCTCGGCAGACGGCAAAGATTGCTGCGTGGTCGATGCACCCAAGGATTCCGGCCCCCTCCTGTTGGCGGAAATCAAGAAACAGGGACTGCGTCTCACGCACCTGCTGATTACCCACGGCCATTGGGATCACATGTGCGACGCCCACCACTTCGCCACCGCGGGCGCCCAACTGATCGCCCACCAGGACGACCAACAACTCATCGAAAATATCGAAGCCTATCGCAGCCGCTATCAATCGATGCTCCCGATGCTTTCCGACGAAGACTTCCGTTCGGCGAAGGTCGATCGCTGGGTCGATGATGGCGATACCGTCGAGGCCTGCGGCTTCACCTTTGAGATTCGTCACGTCCCTGGCCATTGCCCCGGAAGTATCCTTTTTTACGCCGCCGCCCAGAAAGTCGCTTTCACTGGCGACGCCATCTTTAAGGGCTCCGTGGGGCGCACTGACCTCCCGAACGGTAACTGGCATCAACTCCTGCTCTCGATTCGCAATCGCATCTACAGCCTGCCTGATGATGTAGTGCTGCTACCTGGGCATGGCGGCAAAACCTCAGTCGGTTACGAGAAGAAGACCAATCCGTACGCCAAGCCCTGAGCCGCGTGCCTTCTCCCTGCCCCTTCCTGCCTTCCTGTGGTCGCCCGCTCTCGTGGCGCGACCTCAACGCCTTGCGAGACGACCAAGGGCCGGCGCTTTACCGACTCTGCCTCGAATACGGCCAGCAACTCTGGCTAGACGACCTGCCCGCCCGCGCGCTGCTCGCCGTCGATCGGGCGCTCTATTGCGATGTGCCCGGTGACGCCGACGTGCTGACCGAATACCCCATGCCTTATCGGGCCATCGGCTGGATGGTGAAGCAACCGGCCGACACCTTCACTGGCAACGCCCGCGTCCATTATCAGCACCTCGCGGATCGCGTGCGCGGCGAGCGGGCCGACCTCAAGAAGTGGCGCGCCTGGGCGGCTTGGGCGGTCACGCGGCACGCGCGCCCTGACCTCGCCGGTGACCCCAAGCATGCCACCATCGAGCCTACCCACGCGGAGATCGAAGCCGGCCTTCGTGCCTGTGGCGTCAGCGGCGAGATCGCCGAATGGCGCAAAGCGCTCGCTGGTTAAAAATACCCTACCATCTCAACATGACGCTCCACTCTGACCATTCGATCCGCGTCGTCGTGGACGCGACCGACCTGCACGCAGGCCAGCCGGGGGAACGTGCGCTGGAGCAACGCGACGTCCCGACCGACAGCCGCATCATCCTTCGATCGCTTAAGGCTGGCGAGTCGATGACTCATGACGGAGGCAAGTTGCTTGAAGTGCTCGTCGTGCGTGGACTGCTGAGCCTGAACGGCGAAGACCTTGGACCTACGTCCTACGCCCGACTGGCGCCAGGCGTCCCCGCGACGTTCACGTCAACGGAGGCCAGCATGGTTTACCTCAATGAACGTACCCCTATGGAGCCAGAGACGGATTCCTACGCCTTACGCGGCGATGCCCTAGACTGGCGACAAGGCATGGTGCCTGGACTCAAGGTCACCTCGCTCCACCAAGGCCTCACGAAACACACCGCCTTGGTGCGCTGGGCGCCGGAGACTCAATTCAACCCTCACACCCACGTCGGCGGCGAAGAGATTCTCGTCCTTGAGGGCGTCTTCCGCGACGAGTACGGCAGTTACCCGGCTGGCACCTGGATTCGCAGCCCGCACATGAGCAATCACCGGCCGTTCACCGGACCGGAAGGCGCGACCATCCTCGTCAAGGTCGGCCACTTGGACGTGGCCTAAGCCGTCACTTCGACACGTCCAGAATCTCCGCCTCGAGCGCGATAAACTGGCCGTTGTCGAGGTCGAGCAGCGTCTTAACACCCGGCTTGACGGTAATCGTCGTATTAGCACGAGAGACAGCAACCTGCGGAGTAGGCGCATCCAGGATGACCCCTTTGTGCAGGACCAATTCGACGGACTGACCCAGGCGTGAAAGCGTCAGCGCCTCGCGCTTCTCGTCGTAGGAACGGAGCGTCCAGCCATCGATGCGACGGCCCAGCGGCACCCACTGGCGCTTACCGGCGGCATCTTCGATCGAGAACAGCTTATCCTTTGTCAGGACGCCATGGAAGAAAGGTAGGTTGCTCTTGGCGCGCGGAGCGGGCGCCGCCTCTTTGGTCGCGGGGGTAGTGGTCGGCGCGGGTGGCGACTCGCGGGATTCCGTCACCGCCTCGAGCGTCAACGTCCCGTCCTTATTAACCTTCGGTGTCACTGTGAAGACCACGCCTTCCTCGGCGGAACCAACGCGAATCGTCGTCTGCTTGCCATCGACCGTGATGACCGTGGGCTCAGCATAGACTTCCGACTTACCGTCCTTGTCGGGGCGCGTGAACGTGGCTTTCACCTTTAGGTGCGTCGGCACCGGCTCCTCCGCGGCGAAGCTCGCCACAGCGACAACCAGCAAAACACCATTGCGCAGCAGGGCCTTCATCGCGGAGGAGCAACGGCACTAGGAACGAGCACCGCCGAAACAGAAAGTTCCGTACCGCCAATGCCGGGCACGCGGACCGTCTCGCCAGAGCGCAGGATCACCGTGGTGCTAATCTCATTCGCCGAAGCTTCGATACTGGACTTGTAAAGGCGAAGCTCTTGATGGGTCGCGCCCTGCCCGACGATGAGCATCTGCTTCTCTTCGTCATAAGATTCAAGCTTCCAGCCATCGACGAGGGCACCGAGCTTGAACCAGCGACGGTTGCCCCGACCATCCTGGACGGAGTAAAGGCCATCTCGCGAAAGCACCGAATAGAAGACCAGACTACCGTCGTGATTTTTAGCTTCGCGGCGCTGCTGTTTTTCGGCCTTGGCGGCATCTGGGTCCGCCGGCTTATTAATCAAGACGCGCACCCCGATGCTCATCGTGCCATCAGGTTGAGCCGTTGGACTCACCGTGGCTTCCAACGCATTTTCAACTTTGCCACCCTTAGGATCAGGCTTACCGCCGACCGCAACCCGCGCCTCCGAGCCAGAAAGAACCGTGACCGTGGGAACGCTGAGCATATCCGTCCGGCCCGTCTTGGGATCAAGCTGGGTAACCGAGACGCGTACCGTGACCGAGGGGGTGGGCACCGGAGCGGGGGCCGGCACCTGGGCTAAAGCCGCGACGGCGAGCAATGAGCCTAGGCCTAGGACGAGGAATCGGGTGACCATGGGGATCGGCATAGTTCTATTTACCTTATACCCCATCGCGAGGTAAAAGGTTGCATCCGCAGGCCGTAAAAGCCTCAGAGTCGCTTGAAAATCAAAGAGGCGTTGTGTCCGCCGAAGCCCAGATTGTTCGAAATCGCCACGTCCACCCTACGGGCCTTGGCGACATTCGGCGTGTAGTCGAGGTCGCAATCGGGGTCCGGATTCTCGTAATTGATGGTCGGCGGAATCATCCCGGTGTGAATGGCCATCACACAGGCAGCGGCTTCGATTCCGCCGGCGGCACCGAGCAGGTGACCCGTCATAGACTTCGTCGATGAAATGGAAATCTTGGGAGCGAGCTCTCCGAAGCAGCGCTTGATTGCGAGGGTCTCGCAGCGATCATTGATCGGCGTCGAGGTACCGTGGGCGTTGATGTAGCCGACTTCGGACTTCTCAATGCCAGCCTCAGCGAGCGCGCGATTAAGGCAGAGGGCGAGGCCTTTGCCTTCCTGGTCTTGGCCGGTGATGTGGTAGGCATCGCAGGTGGCGCCGTAGCCAGCGAGTTCGCAATAGATTCGGGCACCACGGGCTTGGGCATGCTCGAGGGATTCGATAACGAGGACGCCCGAACCTTCACCCATGATAAAGCCGTCGCGCAGCTTGTCAAAAGGACGGGAGGCCTTCTCGGGCGTGTCATTGAAGTCGGTCGACATCGCCTTCATGTTACAGAAGCCAGCGTAGCCGAGGCGCGTGATGGCGGCTTCGGAGCCACCGGAAAGCATGATGTCGGCGTGCCCGTCACGGATGTGACGAAGGGCTTCGCCGAGGGCGTGGGAACCGGAAGCACAGGCGGAGACGACGCCGAAGTTGACGGACTTGGCCTGAAACTCGATCGCCACGACGCCAGCCGCGATATTCGCGATCAGCGAGGGGATGGTGAAAGGGGAGACGCGTGAAGGGCCACGTTCCACCAAGATACGGGCCTGATTTTCGATAGTTTCCATCCCGCCGATACCAGAACCGATGATGACGCCGAAGCGATCAGAGTCGACCTTGGTGACATCGACAGCGGCATCCTGAATGGCCAAGCGCGAAGCGGCGACGGCGTACTGGGTGTAGCGGTCGTTACGTTTCGCCTCTTTGGCGTCCATGTACTTGGCCGGATCGAAATCGCGGATTTCCGCACCAACCTTTGAAGGGAAATCCGTCGGATCGAAACGCGTCACGCGAGAGACGCCCGAACGACCTTTAATCAGGGCGTCCCAGAAGGTGGCGTTGTCGTGGCCGAGTGAGGTGACGGAACCGATGCCCGTGACGACTACTCGGCGAGATTTACGATCTGAGCTCAAGGGGGCGGGCCTGAAAGAACAGCCCGAATTAATTACTTAGTGGCGTTGGCCTGGATGTGCGCGATGGCATCACCAAGGGTCTTAATTCCAGCCGCCTTCTCTTCCGGAATCATGATTCCGAATTCGTCTTCGAAAGCCATGATGATTTCAACGAGGTCGAGCGAGTCGGCCTTCAGGTCGCCCTGGAAACTGGCCGCATCGGTCAGCTGTTCGGGGGTGACTGAGAGCTGTTTGACGATGATGTCCTTGACGCGTTGTTCGATGTTTTCGGGCATAATAAAGGGGGTTTAAGTTGTTATCTGGGTGTCAGATAGGGGGGGTATCGTCAAGTTTAGAAAAACCGCTGAATCCAAGCCCATAAAGGTTTTTACAGAAGTGCGAGGCAATCGACGAAAATCTGGAGGTTACGAGCACATCCCACCAGAAAACTGCGCCAAGCATGCATCGATAAATCTGATGTATCCCATCGCCCGCGTGTCAGCCAATCCACTGGCTGAAGCCGTTAGATAGCCATCCCGCCATCCACCGAGAGAACCTGCCCAGTAATGTAGCCACCCTCTTCGGAAGCGAGATAGTCCACCATGGCTGCGATATCATTCACGGAGCCGAAACGGCCGAGCGGGATAAAGCCTAAGATTTTCTGTTTCACTTCTTCGGACAGCTCGCCGGTCATATCAGTAGTAATGAAGCCGGGGGCAACGGCATTGGCGGTGATCGAGCGGCCCGAAAGCTCGCGGGCGAGCGTCATCGTCAGGCCGTGCAGACCAGCTTTAGCGGCAGCGTAATTAGCCTGACCGGCATTACCCTGCACGCCGGTGACGGAGGAGATGCTAATAATACGTCCCCAGCGCTTCTTGGTCATCGGGCGCACGAGCCCCTTGGTCCAGTAAAAGGCGGAAGAGAGATTGGTGGAAATCACGTCGTTCCAATCCTGGTCTGACATCGCCATGACCAGCTTGTCGCGGGTAATGCCCGCGTTATTAACGAGAATCTCCACGGCTCCAAACTCGGCATTGATTTGTTCGCAGGCCTTGGCGACCGCGGCGGCGTCAGAGACATCAACCTGGAAGGCCTTCGCTTTCTGCCCCTTGGCGACGATATCGTTGGCTACCTGGACGCAGGTATCGGACTTCGACACGCAGAGCACGGTGTGTCCGTGGGATGCGAGGCGTTCCGCGATGGCTTTACCGATGCCGCGACCGGCTCCGGTGACAAGGGCGACGCGAGGATTGTGCGTGAGATGCATCGGGCATTTTTGTGCAAGGAAACATCCATGCTGGCAAGTGGCTAATACCCCTGCGAATGCCCCCTGCCCTTCGGGCGAAGGTCAGTAGACGTCGCGCTGGTAGCGGCCGTCCTTCTTGAACTGCTTCACCCATTCCACGGCGGCCTCGGGTGTCAGGCCGCCCTGCTCGGCCACGATGGCATGAAGTGCGGCGTCAACGTCCTTGGCCATACGCTTGGCATCGCCACAAACGTAGAAATAGGCGCCCAGCTGAATCCACTTCCAGAGCTCGGCGGCATTCTCACGCATGCGGTCTTGCACATAGACCTTCGCCGCTTGATCGCGGGAAAACGCCGTATCGAGCCGGGTAAGTGCTCCCGATTGAAGGTGAGCGGCCCACTCGTCAGCATACAAGAAATCGTGGTCTTTCCGCTGATCGCCGAAGAAAAGCCAGTTTGGACCCTTGGCACCGCGGGTGGCGCGGTCCATCACGAAACTGCGGAACGGCGCGACGCCGGTCCCCGGGCCAACCATGATGACGGGGACATTATCGTCGGCCGGCAGGCCGAAGTGCGAATCCGCAACAAAGATCGGGAGGTCGGCCTCATGCATGCGAGCCCGGTCAGCGAGGTAGCTTGAGCAAACACCTTCGCGCTGGCGACCATTGGTCTCGTAACGGACGACCGCGACGGTGAGGTGAATTTCTTGCGGGTATTTCGAGGGAGCAGAAGAAATAGAATACAGACGAGGCATCAGCTTGCGCATGAGTTCGATGACTTCTTGGGCGGCGGGTCGGGCCGAAGGATGCTCAAGGAAAAGATCAAGGAATTCGCGTTGTTCCATCCAAGCCTTCTTCTTCTCCGGATCGACTTCCCCGATGGCGGCGGCGAGGCGTGCCTTGTCGGCGGCGTCCGTCGCGCGATCATGAAGGAGCTGGGCGAACTTATAGGTAGGTCCGTTGAGGGCAAGGCGGGTCGACAGGGCCTGGCGCAGTGCGACCGGAGAGACATCCTTCGGGATGGTCACCTGCTCGTCGCCCGTGAAGCCGGCGGCCTTAAGCAAGGCGGCTACGGAAGCAGGGTTATTGGTCGCGAAAACGCCGAGGCTGTCGCCGCACTTGTAGGACAACCCACTGCCCTCGAGGGATACCGAGAAATGCTGCGTGTCCTTCTGACTGGCAGGCGAACTCAGGCGGCGGCGGTCGACCAAGCGGGCTGGGAAAGGGTTATTCTTATCAAAAGGCGCGGGCATGGCGGAATCCATCGCAGGATGCCTACCTAGGTGCTGATGCAAACCTCTTTTCGGACCGGCCTACTTCCAGGCCTTAACCCAGGCAATATCCACGTCATCGGGCAACTGCTTCAGATTGAGGCTCGGGCGCTCGAATTCAGCGACCCGATGATAAACTGAAATCATCATCGGTTTCTTAAACTCTGCCCGATCCAACTTATGGACCTGTTTGCCATTGATGAACCAAACATAACTTTTCTCGGTCCAGAGCACCCCGTAGGTATTGAACTTCTTCGTCGCCTCGGTCGGTTTGAGAAATTGAGTCATCTTGCCCTCTGGCCGGTAATCATGAGTGCCGGCATCGTTAACGACCTTCGCCCATGGCATAATGGTGTCGGCACCCAAGCCCTCAAAACTGAGGTAAGTCATCGGGGACAATTTCTCGTCGATGGCGCCTGCCTTGAAATAAGCGGTGTGGCCCTTATAAGCCGGCATCCGAATGGAGGCCTCGAAATAGCCGTACATCTGTTCGAACTTACCGCGCGTATTGATGCCGTTATACTGGAGCATATCCGCGCCTTGAATCAGCGTGATGCGGAGCACTTTGCCGTCCTTCTCCTTACCACCCTTGACGATGGAGAAGGCCTCCGGCTTGCCAGATAGATTCCACTTCGTGTCATCGATCTTATCGGTCGTAAAATCGTCGGAGAAAACCAGCTTCTTCCCAGAGGTCGGATCGACCGCGAGGAGCGCCGCGGAACCCAGGAGCAGGAGGGATAGGCTGCGCATGCAAATTACTTCCAGACCTTGACCCAATCGATATCAATATCGTCGGGGAGCTGCTTGAGGTTAAGACTGGGGCGCTCCCATTCACCGATACTATGCGAGAGGCGCAGAATCATCGGCTTCTTGACCTCGGATTTATCAAACTTGAAAGACTGCTTTCCATTGACGTACCAAGTGATGGCTTTCTCGGTCCAAAGAATACCATAGGTGTTGAATTTCTTGGACGCCTCGCCGGCCTTAAGAAATTGCTTACCCGTGCCTTCGGGACGGTATTCGTGTTGGCCGTTATCATTTGTCTGGCGGGCCCAAGGCCAGGCCTTGTCATCGCCGACGCATTCCCAGAGGAAAATGGCGTTGGGAGTAGCCTTCTCATCCGTGGATGAGATCCGGAATCCACCCGTATGGCCCTTGTAGGCATTGGTGCGCATCGAAACCTCGAAATAGCCGTAAGCCTGCTCAAACTTACCGACCGTATCGATAGCGTTCCATTGGAGCATGTCGGAGCTCTGCTTTAAACCCAGGCGGAGCACCTTGTCCTTGCCGCCCTTGATCAACGTCAACACCTCACGATTGCCGCGCACATTCCATTTCGTCTCATCAATCGTGTCGCCATTAAAGTCGTCGGAGAAGACAAGCTTCTTACCGTTCGACGGATCGACGGCCAGCAACGATGCACAGAACAGGAGCGCGAGGTATTTCATGGAATTTTGTAGGCCTTGACCCAGTCGACCTGCAATGGCTCCGGACCCATCGCGGGATTCATGAAGTCTTTCAGCAGGCCGCCTTCGGGAAGGTTATGACCGAAAGCGATATGCATGGGCTCCTTGGGACTAGGGCGATCCATGCTTTGGACCTTACGACCATCGACAAAGAAGATATACGACTTGGTCGTCCACTGCAGCCCGTAGGTATGGAACTTCTTGTAGGACGCACCATTGACCATGGCGACCGGACTGGTCTTCGGCGTCATATTGTGACTCCCCGTCTCGTCGGCGAACCATAACGTGGTGTCGATCTTGTCGTTACCGCTGGTCGTGAAACTCATGGCCGCAGCAGGGATCTTACCCATGTCAGCGTTACGGACGGAGAAATCAGCCCAGCGTCCCTTGGTTTGAAGCATCCGAATGGAGGCTTCAAAATAACCCTGCATGGAATCAAATTTCCCGTTGGTATTTACCGCAGACCCAGCCCAGAAGCCAGGCTTACCGCCGACGGCCGAAGTAATCTCCAGTGAAAGTTTTCCGTCCAC
>CAISXT010000019.1 GCA_903889525.1 uncultured Opitutia bacterium
AATCGCGAGGCCGTCGAGAAATCCATCCTCTTTGGCTTGGTCGTGGGGTCCTCAGTTCCAGAGCACTGCTCTTGGGATCGAAAGAATTATTTCTACCCGGATAATCCGAAGAACTACCAGCTCACGCAGAAGGATTTTCCGGTGGTCGTCGGCGGCCAGGTCGAAATCGAGCTCCCCGGTGCCTCGCGCAACGTCATGGGCGAGCATAAGTTTATCCGCATTCACCATGCGCACCTCGAAGAGGACGTGGGCAAACTCAGCCATGCGGGCAGCGGGTCGCTGGTCGACTACAACCGCGCCGGCGTACCGCTCCTTGAAATCGTCACCGAGCCAGATCTCCGTTCCTCGGCCGAAGCGGAAGCTTTCCTGCGCTCGCTCGTCGCGATGCTGACTCAGGCGGGCGTGGCCGATTGCGATATGGAAAAGGGCCAGTTGCGTTGTGACTGTAACGTATCAATCCGCCGCCGTGGCGCCGACAAACTCGGCACGCGTACCGAGACCAAAAATCTTAACTCAATCTCGAGCGTGCGCGACACGGTCATCTACGAGACCGCTCGTCAGATTCGCGAGCTCGAGGCTGGTCACTCGATTACGCAAGAGACCCGAGGATGGAATGCCGAACTGGGTCGGGGCTACGTCCTCCGCGACAAGGAAGACGCCCATGACTACCGCTACTTCCCGGATCCGGATATCCCGACGTTAAAGATTTCGCGCGAGACGGTCGCCCGGCTGGCTAAATTGGTCCCGGAAAACCTTTACGACCGCCAGCGTCGCTACGTCGAGAAGCTCGGCCTGCCTTTCACCGCCGCTTCGGTGCTCGTGAATGACCGCGCCCTCGCCGAGTGGTTCGAGCTGGCTGTGGCTGCTCATCCGACCAACCCGTCGGGCATCGCCAACCTCGTCGCCAACGACCTCCTGCGCGACCTCGCCGCTTCGGCGGGTGCCGCTGGCTCCTTTGATGAGGCCGCATCCGCGCAGCTCTCGCTTTCGTCCTGCCCGATTAAGCCCGCCCAGCTCGCCGGTCTGGTGAAGCTCACCGACGAGGCCGTCATTTCCAAGCAGCAGGCCAAGGAAGTCTTCGCCGAGATGTTCAAGACCGGCCAGGACGCCGCCGCGATTGTTGACGCCAAGGGCCTCCGCCAGAATAGCGACACCGGCGAACTCGAGAAGATTGTCCAGGAAGTCATCGCCGATCCGGCCGTGGCGAAATCCGTCGCCGAATATCGCGCGGGCAACGAGAAGGCCATCAACGCGCTCAAGGGCCCCATCATGAAGCGCACGCAGGGCAAGGCCAACCCGGTGCTTATCGATCAGTTGCTCCGCAAGTTCCTCGGATGAGCGACTCTTCCGCTTCCCCTCTCGCCGCCGGCATCAAGGCGTTGCGGGACATCGCTCTGCCATTGGCGATCATTATGCTGGCTGCCGCCGGACTCGTCGTCGCCTATTATAACGTCCCGGAAGTCGCCACGGCCCTGAATCGTATCGGCGCCGTCAACAAGGCCAACCCACTCGCCTTCGCGGCCATCTGCACCGCGATTACCTCGGGTCTCATCCCTTGGATGTTTCGCATGGTGTTCCCCGGTCTGCGTCCAGCGCATCCGCTCGGCGACCTCATCCACAGCATGGTCTGGTGGGGCTCGATGGGGATACTGATCACCTGCTTCTATCGTCTCCAAGCGGTCTGGTTTGGGGCCGAGGCCAATCTTCCGACCGTGCTGCTGAAGGTGTTCGTCGACATGGCCGGCTTCACAATCTTCATCGGCGCTCCGTTCAACGCCATTTCCCACCTCTGGAAGGACTGTGGCTGGGATACCGCCCGCCTCCGTGCGGCGATGGGCCCGGGTTGGTACCGTCGCTTGGTGCTGCCGAACCTGCTGACGAACTACTTCGTCTGGTTCCCAGGCACGCTTATTTTTTATAGTATGCCCACCGACCTACAGTTGGTCGTGGCGAACTGCATCGGCTGTTTCTGGGCGCTGATGTGTGCCCGGATCGCCGCCCATTCGGGCGTGCCCGTGTCGGATGTGCACGCCTAAGCGGATTTTCCCTGCTTGTCGGTATCCCTCGCTTGAAACCCTGTACTCGTTAGGCGAACGTATCCACCAGTGCCTGACCTTTTCGGAGAAATTGCACCCGGCGTTGCCGAGGTAGTCCCCTTTGACGGTGGGGCCCGGGCCTACTCGTATTCGGTCCCTTCGGCACTGAAGGAAGTCCTGCAGGTTGGTCAGTTGGTGCGCGTGCCCCTCGGCGGCCGCACCAGTATCGGTGTGGTCTGGAAGTATCCGGCCGAGCCGCCGCCTTCCGCCAAACTACGCAGCATCATCGCGCTCGAACACGAGCAGCCCGTGATGACCCCGGATTGCTGCAAGCTCGCCGAATGGATGTCGGGCTATTACGGCTGCGGGCTTAACTCTGTCTTGGAAACCGTCCTGCCGGCCGCTGTCCGTAAGGGTGTGCGCCCGGTGTTGCGTCGACTTCTCACGCTGATCGCACCGCTCGACGCGGAGGCACTGGAGAAACTTCGCAAGAAAGCCCCGCGGCAGGCGCAGGTTATCGATTATCTCTCCGGTCAGAAGGAGCCCGCCGATCGTTCCAAGATGGTCGAGGGTCTCGGCGTCGCCCAACAGGCGGTTGATGCGCTCATCAAGGCGGGCACGGTCAAGGAGGACGCCAGTGTGTTATGGCGGGTGGCCTACGACGATCCGTACGCCGAGGGCGAGACGATCGCCGCCGCCGGCCACACCTTGAATCCCGAGCAGGTCGCTGCCGTAGCTTCTGCTACGCAGACACTTGATTCGAAAGCCTTTCGCACCCACTTACTCCATGGTGTCACGGGTTCAGGTAAGACCGAGGTCTATGTAGCCTTGATTCGCAAGGTGGTCACCGAGGGCGGCTCAGCCATCTTCCTCGTTCCCGAAGTCGCGCTCACGCCGCAGACCGTCGGCCGGCTCCGCTCCCGCCTCGCCGATCTCGGTGCCAAGGTGGTCGTCTGGCATAGCCACCTTTCCGCTGGGGAGCGTTTCGATGCGTGGATGGCGATGTCGCTCGGGCAGGCGAGGGTGGTCGTCGGTGCGCGTTCTGCGGTCTTCGCTCCACTCCCGAATCTCCGGCTCATCGTCGTCGACGAGGAGCATGAGCCCTCCTTTAAGCAGGGGGAAACCCCGATGTACCATGGGCGCGACGTCGCGGTGATGCGTGCCTCTATCCTCGGGGCGGCCTGCGTGCTGGGCTCGGCCACACCTTCGCTGGAATCTTGGAAGAACGCGACCTCGGGCCGCTACGTACTCGATGTGATGGCCAAGCGGGTGGATGACCGTCCGATGCCGGCTTTCCGCATCGTGGACATGCGCCGCGAGATTCTGCATTCGAAAGGGCAGCATATCCTTTCACGTGAATTGACCGATGGTATCCGCGTCCGGCTGGAGCGCCGTGAGCAATCAATTCTTTTCCTCAACCGCCGCGGCCACTCCCGCTCGCTGGTCTGTCCGGATTGCGGCGAGGCCGTGCAGTGTAAGCGTTGCAGCGTTTCCCTCACGTTGCACCGCACCGATGATACCGCCCGCTGCCACCTCTGTAACCATCAGGAGCGTGCCCCGGTACTCTGCCCGAGCTGCCGCTCCCCGAAGGTCCGCTGGAAGGGTTACGGCACGCAGAAGGTGGAGGAAACGATCGCTCAGCTCTTTCCCCGCGCCCGGGTGGCGCGCATTGATGCCGACACGATGGGCAAGAAGGACCTCTTCCGGAAGGTACTCTCGGATTTTCGCGCCGGTAAATATGACATGCTCCTCGGTACGCAGATGATTGCCAAGGGACTCGATTTCCCCCGCGTGACCTTGGTGGGTATCATCGACGCGGACTTATCCCTGCAACTACCGGACTTCCGGGCCGCTGAGCGCACGTTCCAACTGCTCACCCAGGTGGCCGGCCGGGCCGGCCGTGGTGACCTTGAGGGCGTGGTTGTCGTCCAGAGTTTCCAGCCAGCCTCGGATCCTATCCAGTTCGCCAAGCGACTCGATTTCCATGGCTTTGCGGCCGCCGAATTGGAGAAGCGCGCCGAATTCGGTTACCCGCCGGAGCGCCACCTGATTCGTCACGTCTTCCGCGGTCGTAATGCCGAGAAGGTGAATTTCGTCGCCGATGCCTGGGTGAAAGAGCTCGAACGGCTCCATCCTGGGCTTTGTGAAATCCGTGGGCCGGCGCCGTGCCCTTTTGAGAAAGTACAGGATCAGCACCGCGTCCACATCTGGTATCTCGTTACGGGCGTAAAATCCTTACTATCCGTTTTGCTTCCGCTCCGGGCCAAGATTCTCGGCGACGAAGAGGTGATCGATGTCATCGACGTCGACGCCCAGGATTGTGCGTAAGGGGAGATGACTGCATCGATGGCAGAGGACAGATCACTGAGTCGATGGCTGAATCGATGACAGATTGCAGATGACAGAGAGGAAAGCAGAGCGGAATGAAAAGCGGGCGCAGAAAACGCCTATCTCCTTAATCCATCCGCCTCCCGGCCCTTGAATCTCAGCCATCCATCATCGACTCCGTCCTCTGTCATCGATCCAGCCCTCGACTCAGCCCTCTTTTCCGGCGCTTCGCGCCCTCAGAACCACCGCTTACGTTTCATCCAGAAGATGACGCCGATCGCGACCATTGTCATGCTGCCCAGCGCGAAAAGGTATCCGTATTTATGGCCCCATTCCGTGTGAATTTCGGGCATAAACTGAAAGTTCATCCCCCAGAGGCCTACCATGAACGTCAACGGGATGAAGACCGAGCTCATGACGGTGAGCACGCGGATGACTTCATTGGTCTTCCGCTCTTGCTGGGTATGGTGGTATTCCTGCAGGTCTTGGAGAATCATGCGGGCATGCTCAATGCGGTCCGCGGCGCGGATGGCGTGATCGTAGAGGTCGCGCAGGTACATGTCCAAGGAGGTGGGCAGGAGGGCGTGCTCATAGTGCTCCAGTACGCTCACCATGTCCTTCAGGGGCTGGGCTAGGCGGCTGAGTCGGACCACGATACGCTTCAATCGGTAGACTTCGTTAAGGTCCCATTGGTCCGTCCCTTTGAGGATGGAGTCTTCCAGTTCCGTGGTGGCGTCCTCGATTTCTTCGGTCTGGTAGAGCAGTCGGTCGACCAGTGTATCGAGGAGGGAGTAGACGAGGTAGCCCGCGTGCCACTTGCGAATATTACCTTTATTCTCGCTGATGCGTTTCTCGACGGCCTCAAAAATCGCTTCGTCATTCTCATGGAAGGAGATGACCCAGTTCTCGGCGGCAACGATGGAGATCTGCTGTCCGCGCGGGGTGTCTTCTTCGACGCCGATGCGGACGGCGCGGGCGATGGCGAGGAGCTTGTCGCCGTGCTCCTCGAACTTCGGCCGCGAGGTCGCCGTGAGGATGTCTTCCTGGGCCAGCATGGGGATGTCGAAGAATGCCCCGACGATGTGGACGATTTGCGGATCGGTGATGCCCAGCACTTGAATCCAGACCATCCCTGGCTTGCTGGTATAGCGGCCGATGGAATCGAGGTCGGAAAACTCTTCGACCTTACAACTGGTCTCGTCGTAGGTGAAGACGCGGAACTTCGTCGGGCTGGCGGATTCGAAAGGGGAGGCGGCCGGAAGTTGCCCGGGGGCGCGACCGATTTCAGTCTCCTCGTAGGCGGCTTCGCCCGGCAGGGGAGCGGCGTCCGGCTTGAGTGACAGGCGGGAGCGCAGGTCCTGCATGCGTCGTTCCAGAAAAGAGCGGGCCCTGGCCATCTCCTGCTGACGCCTCTGCTGATGTCGGCTCATGCAGGCATCTTTCTAGCCGCTTGAGCGTTGTCAACGGATGGGGCGATTCGTCGCTTACCCGTTACTTGCCGGCCAATTTAAGCCTTGCGGAGCCCTTTGGCGTTCCGACGACCGTTCTTACCGATGCCATACGGGATGAGTTTCCCCTGATGGACTTTCTGGAAGAGGTTATTCGAGTTAGTCACCCCGAGGCAGTAGAGCACGGCGGCGACATCGGCGGTTTTTTCCTTCGCGACCAACCCTGCCTGCGTGAGCGCCGCCGCGAGCGCGGCGTGGAAGTTGGCCGGGCTGATGTCCAATTCCTCCCCGCCGATCCGTAGCCAGACTTCCGTGCGGGCCTGCATCGTGCAGTTGCCCCGCTTTTCCTGCAGGGCGCGGAGGTGCTCAATGAGCTCGGGGATAGAGTCGGGGATTTTCGGGGAAGACTCGGGCATGGGCGACAGATTCGATTAAATAGCGGGGAATTTTATGCGGGAGAGGGCGTTTAATGACGGGCCCCGCTGGTGGTATGGGCGATAAAGCACCCCCTATCTATTTAAGCGACAGTTGACTGTGAACACCCAATTACAACCTGACGTGTAATATTATAAATTAATAAAACGGGGGGTCCGGGCCACGTGGCGGGACGGCAATCTCCCGGGATGGTGGTCGCGACAGGACTTGAACCTGTGACTTCAGCAATGTGAATGCTGCGCTCTAACCAACTGAGCTACGCGACCGTATCCCGGGGCTATCTCAATGGCTTCACCTCGGAGGGCGGGCAAGCCTGATTTGGCCGCATCTTGGGCGGATAACGTCATGGCTTCTTGTCTTTCCGCCCGCCGCGTTAATCGTGTGTAGATGGAAATCGCCAATCCGCCCGCCGCTCCCCGTGTGGCTGATGAGCGCCTGATTCGCCTCACGGCGCCTGCCGGCGTGAAGGTGCGTGCCTTGGCGGCCCGCGAGGCGCAGGGGTCTTTTCTCCGTGTGGCCATCTCTGGCGGCGGCTGTAATGGGCTTTCCTATAAGATGCGTTTCACGGGTGAGGCGAAGTCGGCCGATATCCTCGTCCGCACGGAAGGCGTCGAGGTCCTAGTCGACCCCAAATCCGCCCTCTACCTTCGCGGTACGCAGTTGGATTATTCTGATAAGATGATCGGTGGCGGTTTCAAATTCTCGAATCCCAACGCCAAGGCTAGCTGTTCCTGTGGGGAGAGTTTTTCGCTTTAGTCTGCATCGGGTAGGGGCAGCACCGCGTGCTGCCCTCGTTTGCCTTGGGTAGGGACGGCTCTCCGAGCCGTCCGTTCGCCATAGGTGAGACCAGTCTCATGCGGTTCAACGGCGGGCTCGGAGAGCCCGCCCTACCTTATGCCCGCAGCAAGCATCCCGGCTTCTCCCTCCTAGTCCGCCGGAATCTCGTCTTTGGCGCCGGCTTCGTAACGTTCGCACCAGGACTTGGACCAGGAGGCGAAGTCTCCTGCGGCGATGTGCACGTGGGCCTGGGCCATGAGGTCCTGCAGGAAGTGGATATTGTGTAGCGCGAGCAAGGTGCCGCCAAGCTGTTCGCCGGCGTGGTGCAGGTGGCGGAGGTACGCGCGGGAGAAATGACGGCAGGTGTAGTTATCCATGCCTTCCACGAGCGGACGGTGATCATCTCGGTAGCGCAGGTGCTTTACACTGATCGGGCCGTCGGGCGTGAACGCACCGCCGTGGCGACCGATACGGGTCGGCATCGTGCAATCGAACATGTCGGCGCCGAGGGCGACCATGCGGAGGAGTTGGGGCGGGGTGCCGACGCCCATGACGTAGCGGGGCTTGTTCTTCGGGAGAAGCGGGGCGACCAGTCCAACCTGATGGAGCATGTGCTCTTCGGGCTCGCCGACGCTGACGCCGCCGATGGCGTGGCCGGGGAAATCAAGTCCGCCGAGCTCCTCGGCGCAGCGGATACGAAGGTCGTCGTAGACCGAGCCCTGATTGATGCAGAAGAGGTGACGGCCGGAGGCCAGGAAGCCGCTGTCCTTGGCCAGCTGGAGCATCTCCTTGGCCCAGCGGATGGAACGGTTCACCGCGATTTCGCACGCGGCGCGCTCGCAGGGGTAGGGCGGACACTCGTCGAGCACCATGGCGATGTCGGAGCCCAGCGCATCCTGGATGTCGAAGCAGTCCTTCACGTCGAGGAACAGCTTGTTGCCGTCGAGGTGGGAGCTAAAATGGATGCCCTCGTCGGTGATCGTGCGGAGCTTCGCCAGCGAGAAGACCTGAAAGCCTCCGCTATCGGTCAGAATCGGCTTGTCCCAGTGCATGAACTTATGGAGACCGCCAGCGGCGCGCACGATTTCGCGGCCCGGGCGGAGGTTCAGGTGGTAAGTGTTGCTGAGTAGGATCTGGGCGCCCGTCTCGGCGACCTGCTGAGGCGAGAGGCCCTTTACCGTGGCTTGGGTGCCGACTGGCATGAAGACCGGCGTGCGAACCTCCCCGTGGGGGGTCTTCAGGACGCCGAGGCGCGCCGCGGTCGTCGTATCGGTCTTAAGCAGGGTGAACATGTGTCGGGGACTAGGGTTTGGAGTATGGAGTTTAGGGCCGATGACAACACAAGCGGTAAGCGGTTGGCGGTAGGCGGTTAGACACGCCGCAAAAGGGGTAGGGGCGTGATTTATCGCGCCCTCCTAGGCTTACCCAGCCGCTAAGCGCTTAAACCAGATTGCGAGGGCTGAATAGAGAAAGGAACAGGGGAAATCAGCCCTGGTATCTTTTCAATTCAGTCCTCTATCCAGTCCTCCACTCAGCGATCCACGCAGTCCTCCTCTGCCGGTTTTTTCCAACCGCTAACCGCCAGCCGCTGTTACCTGACGTTGCCGTTGAAGCTCAGCCTCATCCCCATCGGGGCGTCGGGCCGAATTTTGCCATCCTCAAAGACGCAGACGCCATTGACGAAGGTGCGTTCAATCGTGCTGCCGAAAGTGTGTCCTTCGAGGGGTGACCAGCCGCACTGATAGAGGAGATTCTCGGTCTTAACGGTGTAAGGCTTCTGGAGGTCCACGACCACGAGGTCGGCCTGATAGCCTTCGCGGATGAAGCCGCGGCCTACGATGCCGAAGAGCGTCGCCGGGGCGTGGCAGGCACGTTCGACGGCGGTCTCAAGGCTGAAGACGCCTTGGGCGACGAGATCGAGCAGCACTTGGAGCGAATGTTGGACGAGGGGCAAGCCGGACGGTGCTTTGAAATACGTCTGGGCTTTCTCTTCGCGCGTATGCGGGGCGTGGTCGGTCGCGATGACGTCGATGATGCCGGCCGCGACCGCGGCGCGCACGGCCGCCCGATCCGCGGCGGTCTTGATCGCTGGATTACATTTAATCTTATGACCCAGTGGCGCGTAATCCTCTTCGGCGAACCAGAGATGGTGCACGCAGGCTTCGGCGGTGAGTCGCTTGCCTTTCAGCGGTGCGGCGCTGAACAACGAAAGTTCCTTGGCGGTCGTGATGTGCAGGATGTGCAGGCGCGCGTCATGGCGCTTGGCCAGTTCGGCGGCCATCGAGGACGAAGCGTAACAAGCTTCGACGTCGCGGATGCGCGGGTGTTCGCCGGCGGGGACGTCTTCGCCCCACTTGGCTTTGGCGGCGGCTTCGGCAATCTTGATGCGCGGGGTGTCCTCGCAGTGCGTCGCGATGAGGGCGGGGGAGTGGCGGAAGATTCCTTCGAGGGTCGTGGCTTGGTCGACAAGCATATCGCCCGTCGAGGAGCCCATGAAGACCTTCACGCCGCAGACCTTGCGCGGATCAAGCGCTTTGACGGCTTCGAGGTTCGTGTTGGTGGCGCCAAAGAAGAAGGAGTAGTTCGCGACCGAGGTGGCCGCGCCGATGGCATATTTCTTCTCGAGCTCCTCGTGCGTGGTCGCCGGAGGATTCGTGTTCGGCATCTCCATGAACGACGTCACGCCACCGGCGACGGCCGCCCGGGCCTCGCTGGCGATGCAGGCCTTATGGGTCAGGCCGGGCTCGCGAAAGTGTACTTGGTCATCAATCAGGCCAGGGATCAGTAGTTTGCCCGTCAGGTTGAATTCGCGGTCGGCCTTTGTGCCAGCTGGAATGGTGCCGACGCGTTCGATGCGCCCAGCACGAATCAGGACGTCCGCCCGGAAGCGACGCCCTTCGTTGATGATCTCGGCGTTGCGGAGGACGACGGTGGTCATGGGCTGGGACTCTCAGCCCGAATGCCCTCCGACCGCAAACGGGAAAACGTCCAGCTTAGGCCGTGACCTTCACCATATCCGTAAGGTCGGCCTTCTTGACGCCTTCCGGGTTGATGTTCACCGCGGAGACGCGGAACTGGGTCCCGCGTTTGTGGCTGAACTTCAGGATGAAATTGGTCACGATCATGTTCTCGCCGGGGTGTAGCTCCGTTTTGCGAGCGACCATGGTGGTCACGAGTTCTTCGACCTGCTCGGCGGAGGCGCCTGGCAGTTTGGCGAGGGTCGCCTTGGCTTCCTTGATCTTGGCTTCGCCTTCGATGGCTGCATTCCAAATAAGGATAGCGACATTCATGGCACCCTTGGCCGCGGTGTGGTTGCCGCCGGCCTGTTCGAGGATTGGCTGGGCGTAGCTGATGAGCTTATCCGCGAAGCTCGGCTCGCGCGGCGTGGTGTCGACCGGGGCTGCTTCGGGCTTCGACCAGTCGCGGACGATTTCGCGGGGCTTGCGGTTGCCGAAGGCGCCGGTGGTCTTGCGACGGGAATGAGGAGAGGCCATGGTGAAGGTGGGGTCTCCAAGGGAAGCCCGCTCCGCCCCTTCGGCAAGCCCTTTCCCGCTGGGCGTCCCTTGACACCCAGCCTTTGCCTCGCCAGCCTACACGCAGTCCTCCGCCCCCCGTGTCTGATTACAGCGAAGTCATCCGAGCCCACCGCCGCGACCACCTCGCGAAGCCTCACTCGCTCCCGCGCGGGGTCCATCGCTACTTTGAGAGCACTTTGCTGCCTCTGCCGGTTGAGCAGGTTTTCGAGTTCTTTTCTAAGGCCGATAATCTGCAGGCGATCACGCCTCCGGAGCTTCACTTCATTATCAAGACCCCTCGGCCAATTGTGATGGGGCAGGGCACA
>CAISXT010000020.1 GCA_903889525.1 uncultured Opitutia bacterium
CAGACGAGGGTGCAGAGCACTCCCTCCCATCAACCTACCCACCCTACACTTGCCGCTAGGGTGGGACGGCTGTCCTCAGCCGTCCGTTCGTCGAGAGGCCGGCGCACCACGTGAGAGATTCTATTCTCGATTGGCTCAACGGCGGGTTGGGGACAACCCGCCCTACCCGAGGCAGACGAGGGCAGCACGCGGTGCTGCCCCTACCCACGGGTTCGGGTTGGACAGGGGTGGGTTGGCGCTTTGACTCGGCGATATGAAACGTCTGCTCTCGGTTCTGGGTTTGTTGGCATTTGCCGCGGTGCTCTCCGCGCAGGCCCCGCTTTGGGATCTGGCGAAGGATAAGATTCCAGCCGAACTTAATCACGGTGCGACCGTGGCAGCCGACGGCAGCGTAACGGTGGGCGGCGAAAATTACTTCGGCGTGCCCGCCGCCGCTTTCCCCGACCAGAAGAACTTTACGGTCCAGGTGACGGTTACTTTCCCTGAGCTCACCGACGGCACGACGATGCACGTGTTGCTGAAGCAGCAAAAAGACGGCGAGGACACGGGCCTCGGGCTGACTTGTCTCTATAGCCCGACGTACAAAATTTATCGCCCGGTCATCAATGGCATGCACATCGGCGGCCTGCGCACTAATTTCCTCCCGAATACGCCGTACACCTTCACGGTCGCGGTCCGCAAGGGTAGCCCTTCGTATTACTTGAACGACAATCCGGGCGGTCAGTATTTCGTGCTGCTGTTGCCGAACAATGAGCCGATGTGGGTGGGCAAGAAACTCCTCCCGCGCGAAAAGCCTTTTGGCGCCGCGAAGATTTCGATGCTGAAGGTCTACGGCGCTGATTTCACTTATAAGTCGCCCAAGGAAAAGGTGACCGCCGAGCCGCGTGGCGCCATCGCTGGCAAGAATTGGATGGTCGATGCCCCTACGGTCGTCGACCCCCAGCGTCCGAAGATTCTCTTTTACGGCGATTCCATCTCAGGCGGTTACCGGCAATACCTGCTCCCCGCGGTCGAGGGTAAGGTCTATGCCTACCACTGGGTCGGCTTCGTCGGCGGCATCGACCCGAAGGTGGATGGGCAGATTAAGCAGGTGGCTGGCATCGCCGATTTTAAGGTGATCTTCTTTAACAACGGATTGCACTCGTTGTCGTGGACGCCGGAAAAGGCCACCGATCAACAGATCATCGACACCACGCGGGCCATCGTACGCGGTTTCAAGACCGGGGCGCCACAGGCCAAGTTGTTCTGGATCGCCACGACCCCGCACACCGCTCGCCGCACGGATCCAGGCAAGCCAGTCACCGCCCTCGGGGATAAGAACCCAGTCGTGTTGCGCATCAATCGCCTCGCCGAACAGGTCATGAAGGAAGAGGGCGTCGAGGTCATCGATATGTATACGCCGCTCGCCGCTCGCCTAGACCTGGCCGCGGGTGATGAATACCATTGGTCGGGCCCCGCGTATAAGATCATCGCTGAGGCGATTGTCGCCAAGACGAACGAAGTGCTGAAGTTGAAGTGAGGGCAGGCGCGGCGGAGCCGCGACGAGAGTATGGAGTATCGAGTATAGAGTATAGGGAGCCGCGAGGGAATCGGCTGCGGAGAGAGTATGGAGTATCGGGAGAAGCTAGGGGCACGGACAGGGGCAGGGGCATTTTGTTGTGAGGGTGGGACGGCTGTCCTCAGCCGTCCGTTCGTCAGATGAGGTACGGGTATGGGTCAGCCCATCGGCGGGTTGGGGACAACCCGCCCTACCAGAGGCAGAC
>CAISXT010000021.1 GCA_903889525.1 uncultured Opitutia bacterium
CCGCAATCACACGTTCCGGATTTACGGGCGACGGTGACGCCCGGGTAATTGCCGACACGCTGACGCAATCCCGTGAGAGCGTTAAAGAGGGTCGACTTGCCGGTGTTGGGATTACCGACGAGCGCGACCAGTAGGCCTGGATCGGGCGGGCTCATGGGGTGAGTGGGCGTTGGATAGGACAATCGGCCGAGACGTCGACAATCAGGTTCTCGGCCTCAGTTAAACGGAGGCTCACGACCTGACCCCCAAACTCGATGGCGAGCGGGTCGCCCAAGGGAGCCTTGCGCACCAGCTTCAGCACCATCCCTGGGAGCAGCCCCAGCGCCATCAGACGCTGATCCACCCCTCGCTCGGGATTGAGCGAAGCCAGCTTCCCGAATTGGCCGGGCAGAAGTTGGGATAGCGGGGTCACGCTAGTTGAGAATGAGTCTCAAAAGTAGCCCCAGCCCCAGCCTTGTCAACGCCGACCATCTCGGGGGCGCCCAACTGCATTACCGGCTCCCCCTCCCCCAATTCCCCGCTTATAACCCCCTCTGATGCACGAACTGACCCCAGCCGCCGAATCGCCGGCCAAGCATACCGAGCGCGACCGTGGGGGCATCGCCGGCCACCCCCGGGGTTTGAGCATGCTCTTCTACGCCGAGATGTGGGAGCGCTTCTCCTACTACGGCATGCGGGCGATCCTCCTGCTGTTCATGATCGCACCCCTCGCCATAGGCGGGATGGGGATGGATCAGGGTTTGGCCACACAGATCTACGGCAACTACACCATGGCGAGTTACATGGCGTGCATCCTCGGAGGCTACCTCGCGGACAACTTTATCGGCGCCCGGCGCGCGGTTCTCGTCGGTGGCCTCATCATCACCGCTGGCCATTACCTGCTGGCTTTCAATTCCACGCCCACGTTCTACGCCGGGCTCATCCTCGTCGCCCTCGGCACCGGGCTGCTTAAGCCGAGCATCAGCACGCTCGTCGGTGGATTGTATTCGCACGGCGACACCCGACGCGACGCCGGCTTCTCGCTCTTCTACATGGGCATCAACCTCGGCGCGTTCGCCGCGCCGTTGGTGGTCGGCTGGCTCGCGCAGGGCGAACAGTTCAAGGCGCTCCTGACCGGTTGGGGCCTGGACCCGACGCATAGTTGGCACTGGGGCTTCGGTGCGGCCGGCGTCGGGATGACGTTCGGGATGATCGTCTACCTACGCCACTGGCATTGGCTGTCGCACATCGGTCACCCTCCGGAAGCGAACACGCCACGTCCGTGGGGCAAGCTGGCGCTCGTCGCGCTCGGCACGATCGCGCTGCTTGGCGCGATGATCGCCTCGGACTATTTCGCCTGGATCAACCCCATCGTCTTCGCGCTTCCGTTCGTCGGCGTGATCTGGTTCGGCGTTGTGCAAAGGGATCAAGACAGCCGGCGCATCGCGGCGATCCTCGTGTTCTTCATCTGCGCGATCCTGTTCTGGGCGGTCTTCGAGCAAGCCGGCTCCTCGCTCACGCTCTTCGCGGAAGAGCTCACGCACAATAAGCTGCTGGGCTACGACTTCCCCTCGTCGTGGTTCCAGTCCGTGAACTCCCTCTTCATCCTCGCGCTTGCGCCGCTGTTCGCGTGGCTCTGGGTCAACCTGCGGGAACGCCAGCCTTCAATGCCGATGAAGTTCGTCTGGGGCTTGGTCTTCCTCGGGCTATCGTTCGCGCTGCTTGTCCCGGCGGCGCAGCTCACCGCCGCCGGTAAGGTCAGCCCTTGGTGGTTGATCGGCGTCTACTTCCTCCAGACGATCGGAGAACTCTGCCTCAGTCCTGTCGGCCTGAGCGCGATGACCAAGCTCGCCCCCGCGAAACTGACCGGGCTCGTGATGGGCATCTGGTTCCTGGGCACCGCGCTCGGCAACAAGCTGGCGGGCGTGGTCGCTGGCGAATTCAATAGCAAGGACCCGCAGGCGCTCGCCCACTTCTTCTGGCAACAGGCCCTGCTCGTCGGTGGCATGACCGTGTTGCTGCTCGTGCTCGTGCCCTGGGTGCGTCGACTAACCGGGGAAGCGGCGCCGTCGGATCAGAGCTCGGCCTGAACGCGGACCGACACCGGACAGTGATCTGAACCAGTGACCTTATCGTGGATGTCGGGCTGCGAATACTTGAGGCCGTCGGACGTCAGGCAGTAATCTAGGCGCCAACCGATATTACGGGCGCGGATACCGGGACGATAGGACCACCAACTATAACGCTTCGCTAATTCGGGATGCTCAGCGCGGAAGGTGTCCGTGAAGCCGTGTTGCGAAAGGAGCTGGCTAAAGGATTCGCGTTCTTCGTCGGTGAAGCCCGCGTTGCGGCGGTTCGTGGAAGGATTGGCGAGGTCGATTTCGGCATGCGCGACGTTGAGGTCTCCGCAGACCACGACGGGCTTCTGCTTGGCCAAGCGGGCGAGGTATTTACGGAAATCGGCATCCCACTGCAGGCGGTAATCAAGCCGCTCGAGTTCGCGCTGAGAATTTGGCACGTAGGCGCTGACAACGAAGAGTCCTTTAAATTCCGCGGTGACCACGCGCCCTTCCGGCGGATGATCTCCCGGGAAATCCGTCGCGACGTTAAGCGGGGCGCTCTTCGAGAGTACCGCCGTACCGGAGTAGCCCTTCTTTTCAGCCTCATGCCAAAACTGATGCGGAAAGGCCAGCCCGAGCGCGGAAGCCACGGCGGTCTCGCACTTCGTCTCTTGCAGGCAGAGCACATCTGGGTCGGCCGACGAGATGAAATCGGCGAGCCCCTTGCCGAGGGCCGAGCGGACCCCGTTCACATTCCAGGAAAAAATCTTGGCGGACATCACTTCGCGGCGTCCTTCTTGAAGAGCTGGTTGATCTTGCGATCCAGGTCTTCCTTTTTTCCCGCCTGCATCGCGGCCGCGGGGGCCGGCGTGGTCGCAGGGGCGGGGGCCGTCGGCGTAGCAGGTTTTTCCGTCTTTGCTTCAGGCTTACGGCCGAACAAGACATTCACCTTATCATCGAGGGTGGCGGGGGCCGCGGAGACGCCAGAGCCAGCGACCGGAGTCGCGGACACTGGAGCGGGCGTGACCACGGCCGGCGTCTCCGTTGTGGCGACGGCGACAGGCGTCGCGGCATCCGTCAGGAAGGGGGACGTAAACTGGGCACCTTTCTCCGTGAGTTCGGCCAAGCGCTTCCGCAGGCCTTCCTCAAAGTTCGTTGCCAAGCTACTTACCTCGAGCTTCGCGCCGCGTGCCCGGCCTTCGATTGCGCCCGTTGGTAATATCCTGGAAATCTGGATGACCGTGCCGGCCGGGAGCTCGGTTTCGCCGGATTTTTTGCCATCCTCCAGCAGGGCGGCCTTGGTTGCGGTCGTCACGCTGACGGAGTTGGGCCAAAAAATCGTGTGTTCACTGATGGCTTTGAAATCGAGGGTGCTTGCTGCCGGCTTGGTCGTCGGCTCAACGATGGCGACGGGGGCGGGGGCCTCCGGGAGGGCGACAACGGCGACTGGCTTAGCCTGAGGAACCGCGACTATCGCCTCCGGCGTGACAACCGCAGGCCGGGCGAGGGGATTGACGAGCGTCAGGCGAGGTTCGTTCCCGGGAGCACGGCTCACCGCGACCGAGAAACCTGGGGCGAATAAAAAGACCGCGGCGGCGCCCACGGCGGCACCGACGGCAAAGAGCAGGAATCCTCTGAAGAAGGCAGCCATGGAAATCAGGAGCCGGCTTTGATTTCGATCACATCATGCGGGGCAGCTTCGCGCTGACCGGCGGGAGTGACGCGGATATAACGAGCGCGCTTGCGGTGTTCGGCGAGGTTTTGCGCACCGAGATATCCCAGGCCACTCTGGACGCCACCGGCGAGGGTGCCGAGCACTTGGTCGACGGTGCCAGAAACTTCCTTCAGGGCTTCGATTCCTTCGGCCGCGACCTTACTGAACTTGCCGCTCGACGAGTGGCCATAGCGGGCGGCCGAACCCTTGCGCATGGCCTCATGTGAGCCCATCCCGCGATATTCTTTATAAGTCTTGCCGTTGATTTCCATCAGCTTACCCGGGGCTTCGCGGCTGCCGGCGAGGAGGCCGCCGAGAATGACCGCGTCGGCGAGCGTGAGGGCCTTCACGATGTCGCCGCTCTTGGTGATTCCGCCGTCGGCGAGGATGCGCACGCCCTTCTTGGCGGCGGCGCGAGAGGCGACGTAAAGCGCGGTGAGCTGCGGAATGCCGACTCCCGCGACGATGCGGGTCGTGCAGATGGAGCCGGGGCCTTGACCGATCTTCACGGTGTCGGCGCCAGCGGCGGCGAGGAATTCAACGCCTTCGCCACTCGTCACATTCCCGGCGATGAGTGTCATGTCCTTATAGGCCTTGCGGAGCATGCGCAGCGCATCGCCGACGCCCTTAGTGTGCCCGTGGGCAGTGGAAATCGCAATGGCATCAGCCCCTTCCGCAATCAGGGCGGCGGCATGCGCCAGAAAGCGGGCCCGGTCAATCTCACCTTCCGCCGTGCGGGGCACCGAGACGGCCACGCCAACGCGGAGACGGAAATCGGCGTCGCGCGTGGGGCGGACGTGGGCGCGGGATTCTTCGGAGATGCGTTCAATGTCGCTGAGGGTGAATAAGCCGCGGAGGCGATTCTTGGCGTCGACCACCAAGAGTTTATTCTGACCCACGTGATCGGAGAACTTCCGGTCGGCCGTAGCGATGGGATCCTTGCCAAGGTCCTTCTCGGCCACCGTGAAGACCTTGTCGCGAGGAATCATGACCGCAGCGACCTTACGTTGGCCGTGGCGTTCCTTGACGGCGCTTCCAGGCAGGAGGCCGAGGAGCGTGCCATCGGGGGCGGTGACCGGGAACGTGCTGAAGGCGAGACCATCGTGCTCGATGCGGGCCAGCACTTGGGAAATGGTGTCATCCGGGGCGACCACAGCGGGATCGCCGATCATGCCGTGAATATGGTTCTTCACCCGACGGACCTCGGCCACCTGCTCGGCTTCGGACATATTGTAGTGAAGCAGCCCGAGGCCGCCGTTAAGCGCCATCGCGATGGCCATGCGGTGTTCGGTGACCGTATCCATGTCCGAGGAGACAATCGGTAAGGACAGCGGCAAGCTGTCCGAGAGCGAGGAATCTAATCGGGTCATCCGCGGCAGTACCTCGGAATAGCGAGTCGCCAGGGAGACGTCATCATACGTCAGGCCGAGGCCGGCATTGGCGGTGAAGAAGCCGTCCGCGGACAGGTAAAAGCGTTCGTCTAGGGAAACGCGGCCCTTGGATTTCGAGGAGGCCATGAGTGGTCGGTTTCCCCAAAGGGTGTTAGGCACCCCCCACAGGGGTGGCAAATTGATTTTGCGAGTTTGTCAGGATTGCCGTCTATTCGACCCATGACCGGCAGTTTTTTCGACTTCAAACGTGTCCGCCGCCGACTGCGCTCGCCGGTGACGACGGGCGCTGGCGCCGTGGACAGCGTGGATCGCATCATCCTACGGACCCAATCGGACCAAGGCACGGGATACGGCGAAATCGCCCCGTGGCCCGGCTTCCCGACCGAGTCCGTCGAGCAAGCCTTGGAATTTCTCCGCTCGGCCCAAGGAAACCTTCCCCATCTCATCGCGGCCGTCGACGCGTCGCCCGCGCCCCTACCCTGCCTTTCGGCCGCACTCTCCAGCTGTCGCCTTTGGGATAGGATCGCTGAGTTCGGCGGCACCCTGCCCTGCGCCGGACTCATGACACTTTCGGTGATGGAGACCGACGCGAAGGTCGCCGCGGGCTTCCAGACGCTGAAGGTCAAGATTTCGCCGGAGACTTCGGAAGATTCCATCCACGGAGTCCTGAGCCGCTTCCCCGGACGCCTCCGCCTGGACGCCAACGGCTCGCTGGACCTCCAGGCAGCGCGACGCTGGACCGAGTTCGCTCGCGCGCAGGCGCAGGTGGAATTCCTCGAACAACCTCTGCCCGTCGGACATCCAGGTTATGCGTCCCTCGGCCCCGACAAGATTGCCCTCGACGAATCTTTCCTCACTCCAAGTGGAGTCGACTGGAGCGGCACGGTTGTCGTGAAGCCTTTGCTCGCTGGAGATTGGGATGAATTCCTGGGCTGGCGCGCCACACGTGCGGGCGCCGTGGTCTATTCTTCCTGCTTTGAAACCGCGATCGGCCGCCAAGGTGCGCTCTGGCTGGCAGCACAGGATGCGGCCGCCGGTACGGTCGGCTTCGATACGCTCGGCCGCTTCGAGAGCGATGGGCGTGATCGACACGCGCCCGGTCCGGCCGCAGGCGGCCTGCCGGGCTACGATTGGGCAACCTTCTGGCGCGACCTGACATGAGTGCTGTCGCGGTCTTCCACGCGGAGCACACCGCGCACCTGCAGGAAGCCTTGCAAGTGCATGACGCCGGCCTGCCGGTGTTCCTGGGCAACCCCCGCTGGTCCACGCACGACCTCGCCGAAGCCGCGCGCCAGATTCCGCGCGGCACGATCGTCAAAGGAAATGCGCCGGAGCCGCGCGGCCTCGGTACCTGCGATTGGCCGAAGAACTGGCAAGGGCGCGTGATGATCCCGACCGGCGGTACCGGCGGTAAAGTGAAGTTCGTCATCCATTCTAGAGAAAACCTCCGGGCCGCGGCGCTCGGCCTCCGTGACGCGCTCGTCACCCGAGGGCTCTCGCCGATCCTGCACGGCGTGACCTGCACGCCGCCTTGGCATGTGAGCGGCTTCATGCCCGCGATCCGCGCACGCATCACGGGTGGCAGACATCTCAGCATCGATGGTCGCTTCGACGAAAACTCCGCCCTGCCCTCCATGCCATTTCCCACGCTGGGCACCAAGGTCATCTCGATGGTCCCCGCACAGCTGTCGCGACTACTGGCGCGCGCCGATGGCGAAGCCTGGTTGCGGCAGTTCGATGTGGTACTGCTCGGCGGCTCATCCATCCCCCCTCCGCTTCTTTCTGAAATCCGTTCCCGCCGGCTACCCGTCTTTCTGACCTATGGCTCGACCGAGACCGCCGCGGCCTGTGCACTGTGTCCGCCGGAAAAGATCTGGTCCGGCGAAACCGTGCGCGGCATTCCCCTACCTGGTGTGACCTTTGCAACAAACGCTGACGGAGTCGTCACCATTGCTACGTCCGCCCTCGGCATCGGGCTATGGCCAGACGCCCCGCTCGATATCCCTTGGGCCAGCGGCGACCGTGGCGATGTGTCTGCGGATGGCAGCGTCAAAATTTCTGGCCGCGCCGACCGGGTGATTATTACCGGCGGCGAGAAGGTCGACCCCGCCCGCGTGGAGCAAGCCCTGCTGTGTACCGGACTCGTGAAGGAAGCGCTCGTGCTCGGCATGGTCGACGCGCGCTGGGGCGAAGTTGTGACGGCCTGCGTGATCGGTCCCGCTTCTGCGGAAGGGGCGCTACGCCAGGCCTGCGAAGCGCTGGAACCAGCAGCGCGGCCGAGACGCTACGTGTTCGTGCCGAGCATGCCGATGAATGCCAGCGGCAAGCCAGATCGAGAAGCCATCGCGAGGCTGACCGCTTAAGCGCGGACGGCTTTCCAAACGCGCAGGCAGGCTTCGACGAGCGCTGGGAACTCCGCGAGGGGCACCTGGGACGGACCGTCGGAGATCGCTTTCTGCGGATCAGGGTGCGTCTCCATGAAGAGACCGTCGGCGCCCGCGGCCAGGGCCGCCTTGGCGAGGACCGGGACATACTCGCGCTGGCCACCGGAAGAACCGCCCGCCGCACCAGGAAGTTGCACCGCGTGCGTGGCGTCCATAATCGTCGGGTGGCCGAAGCCGGCCATGATCGGGAAGGAGCGCATATCGACGACGAGGTTCTGATAACCAAAGGTCGTACCGCGGTCGGTCTGCCAGATCTCGGCAGCCTTGGCGCCTTCGAGCTTATCGACGACGAAGCGC
>CAISXT010000022.1 GCA_903889525.1 uncultured Opitutia bacterium
AGACCGATGCGGGTCATTTCGGCGAGGTTAGCGCCCTTGCCGCCGAGCAGGGCCTTCATCGAGCCGTTGCCGTCAGCTTTGCCGTCGCCCCAGGTGTAAACGACCTTGGTCGACTTGGCGGATTTGGAGGTATTCTTGGTGTTTTTAGCCATGGGTAAAAGGGGTGTGAGAAAGGAGGGGAGGGTGAAAACGTGAAGGGCAAAAGAAGGGGAATGGCGGGTAGGGTGTCAATGGCGGACGGGCCCCGTCCGCCCCGGCGGTTAGCGGTTGGAGCCCATTTCGGGTCGCAGGGGTGGGGTAGGGATGACCGGCCCGGTCATCCGTGGGCGCGCGGGCCGCACGCCCCTACCTGTCCTCCGCCCGCCACCCGCCACCCGAAACGACCCCTCTATACTCGATACTCTCGCTCCGTCACCCGCCACCCGAGACTGAATCTTGTCTCTAGATAGGGTTACGACCTTGAATTGGTTCCCGAGCCGCAACAAGGTTGGGCTGACTTCATGAAGCGCCTTTTCGTCGAGAAGAAACCCGATTTCCGGTCCGAAGCCGACCATCTCCTGCATGACCTGCGGGACTCGCTCCGCCTCCCGGGCCTGAAAAGCCTGCGTATCCTCCAGCGTTACGACGTCGAGGGCGCCTCCGAGGCCGCCCTCCGCCAGGCGATCCCGACGGTCTTCGCCGAGCCGCCCGTCGACGACGTGACGGAAGAATGCTTCCCGCTCGCCGCCCATGAGACGGCCTTCGCGGTCGAGTTCCTGCCCGGCCAGTTCGACCAGCGCGCCGATTCGGCCGCGCAGTGCCTCCAGATCGTCTCGGGCGGCGAACGCCCGGTCGTCGCCGCGGCCCGCACTTTCGTGGTCAGCGGCGCCTCGCCCGAAGACCTGAAGCGCATCAAGGCCTACCTGATCAATCCGGTCGACTCCCGCGAAGCCGACCTCACCAAGCCCGCCTCGCTCCGTCGCGCCGCACCCACGCCGGCCGCGGTCGCTTCACTCCCGGGCTTCCTCACCAAGGACGTCGCCGCGCTCGCCGCCCTCCGCAAGGAGCTCGGCCTCGCGATGTCCGACGCCGACCTGCAGTTCTGCCAGGCGCATTTCCGCGACCAGGCCCGCCGCGAGCCGACCATCACGGAGATCAAGCTGCTCGACACGTATTGGTCCGACCACTGCCGCCACACGACCTTCCTCGCCGAACTGAAGTCGGTCGAGTTCGCGGATTCGCCTTTGCTGGCGCCCTTCAAAGCCTCGTGGGAACGCTACCAGGCGGTGCGCCTCGGCCTCAACCGCCAGGGCAAGCCGGTCTGTCTGATGGACATCGCGACCATCGCCGGCCGCGAACTGAAGCGCACGGGCAAGCTCGACGACATGGAAGACTCAGAAGAGGTGAACGCCGCTTCAATCGTCGTCCCGGTCGAGATCGACGGCCGCGTCCAGGAGTGGCTGGTGATGTTCAAGAACGAGACGCATAACCACCCGACGGAGATCGAGCCCTTCGGCGGCGCGGCCACCTGTCTCGGCGGCGCGATCCGCGACCCTCTTTCCGGCCGCTCCTACGTGTATCAGGCGATGCGCGTGACCGGCGCCGGCGATCCGCTCACGCCTTACGAGCAGACGCTCCCGGGCAAGCTCCCGCAGCGCAAGATCACCACCGGCGCGGCCGCCGGCTACTCCTCTTACGGCAACCAGATCGGTCTCGCGACCGGCCTGGTCTCCGAACACTACCACCCGGGCTACGTGGCCAAGCGCATGGAGATCGGCGCGGTCGTCGCTGCGGGTCCCCGTGATTGCGTGCGCCGCGAGGTGCCGACCCCGGGCGACGTCATCGTGCTCGTCGGTGGCCGCACGGGCCGCGACGGCGTGGGCGGCGCGACGGGTTCCTCGAAGGAACACACCGAGACGGCTCTCCAGAATTCCGCCGAGGTCCAGAAGGGCGACGCCCCGACCGAGCGTAAGCTGCAGCGTCTCTTCCGCGATCCGGCCGTCAGCCGCCTGATCAAGCGTTGCAATGACTTCGGCGCCGGCGGCGTCTCCGTCGCCATCGGCGAACTCGCCCCTTCGCTCCACGTCCACCTCGACCGCGTGCCGCTCAAGTATGATGGCCTCGATGGTTCCGAGATCGCGCTATCCGAATCACAGGAGCGCATGGCCGTCGTGCTTGAGCCCAAGGACGCCCCCGCCTTCCTCGCCGCCGCCTGCCGCGAGAACCTCGAAGCGGTGCAGGTCGCCGACGTCACCGACTCCGGCCGCCTGATCATGGAATGGCGCGGCCAGCGTGTCGTCGATATCGCTCGCGACTTCCTCGACACCAACGGCGTGACGCAGACCGCGTCCGCGAAGGTGCTCGCGCCCGACGCTTCGAAGAATCCCTTCCAGTCCGGCTCCGCGCCGACGGCTGACGATCTGCTGAAGGCTGTCTCCTCGCTCCCGAACGCCGCCCAGCGCGGCCTGGTCGAGCGCTTCGACGCCTCGATCGGCGCCAACACGGTGCTGCATCCTTTCGGTGGCGCGACGCAGTCGACCCCTCAGGAAGCGATGGCCGCCAAGCTGCCGGTCCTCGGAGGTGAGACGGACGTCTGCACGATCATGGCCTACGGTTTCAATCCCGTGGTCGCCCAGTGGTCGCCCGGCCACGGCGCGGTCTGCGCGGTGGTGGAATCGCTCGCCCGCCTGACCGCCGCCGGCGGCGACCCGGCCCGCGCGCGCCTGACGCTCCAGGAATACTTCGAAAAGCTCGGCCAGGATTCCTCCCGCTGGGGCAAGCCGCTCGTGGCGCTCCTCGGCGCGCTCGAAGCGCAGCTCGAGTTCGGCACGGCCGCCATCGGCGGCAAGGACAGCATGTCGGGCTCCTTCAAGGACCTCGACGTTCCGCCCACGCTCGTCTCCTTCGCCATCGTCCCCGGCAAGGCCAGCCACGTCATCTCCGCCGAGTTCAAGCAGGCCGGATCCACGGTCGTGGTCGTCGACGTGCCGCGCACGTCCGCGCTGCTGCCTGACTTGCAGGTCGCCCGCGAGCGCCTCGCCGCCATCCACGCCCTCGTCAAGGCCGGCAAGGTCCGCGCCGCCGCCGCGGTCCGTCAGGGCGGTATCGGCCACGCGCTGACCCGCATGTCCTTCGGCAACCGCCTCGGCGTCACGCTCGCCGCCGCGCCTGCTGCCGACTTCCTGATTCCCGCCTACGGTTCCGTCGTGCTCGAAGTCGCTTCGGCCGCCGACCTCGGCTCGCTCCCGCATCGCGTGCTCGGCCAGACCAACGCCGGCGCCAAGATCGTCTGGCCCGGCGCGTCCGTCTCCGTCGCCGACCTTCTCACCGCGCACGAAGGCGTGCTCGAGTCCGTCTTCCCGACCAAGGCCAGCGAGCCGCAGGGCACGCCCGCCCCGATCAGCTTCACCGTCCGCTCCGGCCTCAAGCCCAAGGTCCGTGTCGCCAAGCCGCGCGTGATCATCCCGGTCTTCCCCGGCAGCAACTGCGAATACGACACCGCCCGCGCGTTCCGTCTCGCCGGCGCCGAGCCCGAGATCCTCGTGCTGCGCAATCTCGACGCCGCCGGCCTCGGCGAATCGCTCAAAGCCCTCGCCGACGCCATCTCCCGTTCGCAGATTCTCATGATCCCCGGCGGCTTCTCCGCCGGTGACGAACCGGATGGCTCCGGCAAGTTCATCGCCGCCGTCATCAAGGCCCCCATCGTCCGTGACGCCGTCATGGAGCTGCTCAAGAACCGCGACGGCCTTGCCCTCGGTATCTGCAACGGCTTCCAGGCCCTCATCAAGACTGGCCTCGTCCCCTATGGTGAGATCCGCGACGTCGATGCTTCCGCCCCGACGCTCTTCCACAATCGCATTGCCCGCCACATCTCGCGTTACGCCCATACCCGCGTCGCCTCGGTCAAGTCGCCATGGCTCGCGCGCATGGACGTCGGCCAGGTGCACACCATCCCGCTCTCGCATGGCGAAGGACGCTTCACCGCGCCTGCGTCGGTCATCGCCGACCTCGTCAAGAACGGCCAGGTCGCCTTCCAGTATTGCGACGCTGCCGGTGCGCCCTCGAACCGCATCGAGTTCAACCCGAACGGATCGCTCGAAGCCGTCGAAAGCATCACCAGCCCGTGCGGACGTGTCCTCGGCAAGATGGGCCACTCCGAACGTGCCGGCGCCAACGTCGCCAAGAACATCCCCGGCAACAAGCACCAGCCCCTCTTCCAAGGTGGCGTCGATTACTTCGCGTAAGCTCGCTTACGCGAAGGGTAGGGGCAGCACCGCGTGCTGCCCTAGTTGCCTCTTCATCGCATCCGCTGCCTCTCAGGTAGGGACAGCACCACGTGCTGTCCTTTTCCTTTGGTAGGGTCGGGACCGCGTCACGACATAGCCTGCCTCGGGTAGGGTTGAGCGCCCTCGTTACCCCTCCAGCTCACCTCGGCCAACGCTGTAATTGCAGAGCTTGTTTAAGTGTCACTTTCATTTTCTGTCTTCTGTCTGGAAAGAAGCACGTCCTGTTCCTCAAGGTGGCTGATCAAGAGTATGTTGAAGGTCAGCTTCGAGTACTTGAAGCAAATGGATGCAGTGATGCCGTAGTACAGGCATGCTATAGGTACTGCCCATATCCAGCCGCGAAGATTGATGCCGCCCTTACCCAGGGTGAATATGTAGCTTGCTGCGTCTGCAAAGATTCCTCCGGCATTGTCGATCCAGTAAAAGTTGGGCGATTCACCCCAAAAAATGGGCAGGAAGTATGAACCTATGACGCAAGGTAGAAGGCCGAAGAAATACCAAATTCCAGAGGAGGGAGTTGACTCAAGATCATTGCGGCCACCTGAGGTTTTAAGGCGTGATAGGCCTTGCCTCTCTCGAATGTTATGAACGCCCCATTCATTTAATTCGGCAAAGCTTGAGAATTGCTCCATCAATCCGTACTTCTCGATTATTCCTTCGGCTCGTGCTGGCGAAATAAGTGGAAAATTGAAAATGGAGCCACCCGTCCAGACAGCGATAACCGCGATGCTGCCTGCGAGGATTGCCCCAAGAATCTTGAACGAAATCAGTCCAACGGATTGTATGAACTGATCCCCATCCTCGCCTACAGCCCATCGAATATTTGTAGATCTAAATGCGTCGCTAAGTCCGTCGTGAGTAAGGGGGGTGATTAATATGATTAGCCCCCCGAAAATAGATATAACCATAGCTACCTGTAGCGCAGTTCGCCATCCGTTTGGCTTAATTAAATTTGAGATAAGCCTTAATGGGATGGACGCCGCTAGTATGAGCGTAACTGCCAAGCTCGCCGTTGTGGTCAGGAAGGCTCCGGCGCTTTTAGATTTCATCGCTTTTTTCTAGGTCAGCGCAGGTTACTGTCGGAGGTTATTCGCGCAGGTCTCTGAGGCGAGGGCCGCAACGAAGTATTCACCGGCGATACCTGCAAGTTGGGAGCTGGGTTTCATGTTTATATAAGGCTTTTTGGAATTAGATTAAATTTTTAGTTACGGTTACGGTTTCCAGATAAAGCCGATAGAGTCTAGTCTGCTGACCTGTTCGGCTGTGAGTTTGCCCTTCATCTTGCGCTGTTTGCTGACCCAACTTCCTAAGCCGACCGCCTTTTCTTTATGGCGGCGTGGGGTGCGACAATGACCTTCACGATCCCGAAACTCTTTTAATCTAGAAAAAGATTCTTCCCATATCGCTGTATGCGGATTCCAGGCGAAGCCGAGGGAATCCAACCTTCTTCGCTGATCCGGCGTTAGGTTGTCCTTGTTGTGCCTTATCCATTTTACCCAAACACCCAACTTGAGGCCAAGGGAGAGGAAATGCCGAGGCACTACGCAATGCCCTTCTGCCATCTTAAATTTCTGTAGTTCGGTGAAGTTGTCTTCCCACTTTTGGGCAACGGGGTCCCAGCTCAATCCGAGGGCCTCTAACTCTCTGATTATTTCGGCCGGCAGATTGTCCTTGTAGAGGCGCAAGGTTTTGACCCATGCGCCTAATTTAATGCCATTTAATATGGTGTTTCTTTCGACACGACAGTGGCCCTCTCGGTCGATATATTCTTTTAAAGCAGCAATGGATTCGTCCCATCTTTCGTTAAGAGGATCCCAACTGAAACCAATAGAATTAAGTCGGTCTATGCGGGCTTCGCTAAGTAAATGTTTGGTGCAGCGCTGAGTGCTTACCCAGGTTCCTAATTGTTGGCCGCCTTGTACCAGGTCTTGGGGGACGCGGCAGTGGCCTTTTCGATTCCGAAATCGCATCAACTCTGTGAACGCGTCTTCCCATTGCTCTGAACGCGGGTCCCAGCAGAAACCCAGAGAATCCAGCCTCATTATCTGGCTCTGGGTGAGACGTGCGTTTTTTTTACGCTGATTTGTTACCCAACTTCCGAGTCCGGCCCCGTCCTCTTCAGTTCGTCTAGGGATTCTGCAGTGCCCTTCGCGCTTATGATACTTCTGCAGCAATCCAAACCACCTGTCCCAGCTGAACCCAAGTCGATCTAAGATTTCTACGTCAATGCTATGGGTTAGCTTCTCGAGATTGATGGTCGGTCCGATGACTTCGATCTTCTCGTGAAGCTGCCGGGGGTTGAACTTATCGCCTCGACCGCGGGCTTCCTGCATCTTCTCGATGGTGTCGACGAGATCGTCATCACTTTCGAGCATTGCGCCTAGGACTTCGGCGACTTCATCGAACCCGGCCCGGGTGAAGGCCTCGGCCTCGGTTTCGCCCTTCTTCTGTTCGATGAAGAGGGGGACGACGATGTAGCCTAGCTTCTTGTTGGTGGCCTTGGACTGGCGCATGGCGCGGCCGGCAGCCTGGGCGATATCGATCTTGGACTTCCTGGGGTCGACGAAGGCTACCATGTCGACGGCCGGGACGTCCACGCCCTCGGTCAGGCATCGGGCGTTAGTTATGAGGCCTTTGGGGGCGGCCTTGAAGTCCTCCAGGAGGGCTTTACGGTCCGCGGCGTTCTGCCCGCCGTTCACGTGGAAGACGTCGAAGCCTTTGACGTGCTCCTGGAAGCCCCGGGCGCTATCGCCTGCGAACTCCTCGGCGAGGTTAACCCGCGAGTGGAAGGTGATGATCTTGGACGCCCCGGTCTTCTCGATGGCCCGCTTTAGCGCGATCTGGTTGGCTACCCACTTGGCCTGAATCTCGTCCCGGCGCACCCGGGTGCTTCCTAGGCGGAGCAGTTCGGCATCTACCTCCCTATTTAGGGAGACGGAGATGATGACCTTGTAGGGGACGATGATGCCGGCGGCTACGGCCGCCGAGAAGGGAAGGCGGTAGGAGACTTTGCCGTAGACCGTCTCATCGTTCATCGAGACGACCTGGAAGTCGCCGTCCTTATCTCGCTTGTTGAGTTTGTAGTGCCGGGGTGTGGCGGTCAGGAACAGGCGCTTCTTGATGCGGATGTTCTTGTCGCTGAGGCCGAATGCGAAGAGCCCTTCCTTGTCGCCCGTGGTCTTGTGGGCCTCGTCGAAGATCCCGAGGTCCACGGTCTGCCCCTTGAGGCCTTCCGAGACCACTTCGGCCGACTGGTAGGTGGAGAAGATGACGTTAACCCCGTCATTGTTGCCCGCTAGGAAGTCCTTAACCCCCTTCGGCTCGGTAGTGACCGAGAATTCGAGATCCTGCTGACTGAGGGCATACCCGTCCTTTTGGGTCTCGCGGTCGACGCTGGCATCAGAACAGACGCATAGATAGCGGAAGCGCTTACCCCAGCTGGTCTGCTTGCACCAGTCGGGCAGGGTCTGTGAGAGCAGTGCGAGAGAAGGGACCAGTACCAGCACCGTCTTGGGGTCCTGGGCCTCGGCTGCCCAAAGGGCGACCAGGGTCTTGCCGGTACCGCAGGCCATGACCGCCGTCGTCCGGTCGGCCTCCTTCAGGCCGGCCGTGATCTTCTCAATGGCCTCCTTCTGGTGGGGCAGGGGGTCCCAGCGCTTGAACGGCTCGACCTTCTTGTCCGTCAGCCAGGCATGGATGCCCTTGAAGTCTGCCTCCGTGAGTTCGTGGAACTTGTCTGCACGGAAACTCCGGACACCCGTCCGGTTGGCGACGTCTACGGATAGCTTGCGGGCATTAGTGAAGATCATCCGGTCCTGCAGGGACTTCTCGGTGATACCGAGGAATTCACTGATTTCCCCGAAGGGCAGGGTGACCATGTCCGTCCGGTACTTCACCTGATAGGGGATGTAGTTCCCGGCCTGGTCTTCATAGACCCCGTCGATGCCCTTGGAGTCGTTGGGCAGGTTAAGCGCCTTGCGGATGTTCGAAGGGATAGATCCGACCACCCAGACATCTTTGGCGTTCAGGACCTTGTCCAGGTGCAGCAAGGCCTCCACCAGGATCTCCAGCGCGTCGCCCATCTCGACCGTATCGGCCAGCTTGCCCGTCCGAGCCTCGAACTCCTTGAAGGACTTGATCTCTTCGAAGAACCCCTGCTTAAGGAACCACTGGGCGGATTTATGTTTCGATGCCACGCTAAGGAGGAAGTTGGTCGGAGGGGTGCCCTACAAATGTATTAGCGAGTGCTACTACAGGTGTACTCCCTAGTGGTTATCCCGAAGCCCCACCCGGGCAACCCCTCATTGCCCACATGAGATTACAATCCCAGGGGTTTATTCCCAATCCTTGGTGACAGATGAGTATAAACACATGATGGAACGAAGGCCTAGTGCCTCTATGGCTTTAAGTCAGCTTTCGGAGAAATGGTTCAAGGCCAATTTGAACCAGAACCGCTTACGGCTTCTGCCGCAGACTTGGCATCCTCGGCTGAGGTAGCTGCCAGGATCGCCTCCCGGATTCTTAGGAATTCTTTTTCCGGGTTATGCCACCAATCCATGGACCAGACTCGGTGTAGTCTCCATCCCAGGGTGGTGAGTACACCGCCACGAAGACTGTCGCGGTCACGGGCGGTCTCAGCTCTTTGGTAGGAGTCGCCGTCACATTCGATTCCAAGAACAAATTTGGTAGGGTCCTTCGGGTGGACGACGCCGATATCGATTCGGTAATTGGACATGCCGATGCCAGTACGAATATGGTACCCCTCGCTTTCGAGGCGTTGTGCGATCAGCCCCTCGAGACCTTTCGTTGTGAGCACCTGTTTGGTCTCGGTCAGGCTGGCGGCCTTGATGTTTCCGCGTTCTGCAAATTCGAGGAAGCCCTTGAGATCTCGGACTCCTGTTGCGGAAGTCCTTTCAAGGTCGATCTGCTCCGACTTCATGCAGGTGAAGACTATGGCTTCATGCTTCGCACGTGTGATCGCCACGTTGAGGCGTCGATGGCCACCTGTCTGGGTGAGCGGTCCGAAGTTGTGGCTGACCTTGCCGTCCTTGTCAGGGCCGTAGCAGATGCTGAAGAGGATGACGTCACGCTCGTCCCCCTGGACGCTCTCGAGGTTCTTGACGAAGACCGGCTCGCCATCGACCGGACATTTCTCTCCGAAGTGTTCCTCGATTTCAGGATTCGAACGACGGGCGTCTTCCAGGCATTTTAGGACGACTTCGCGCTGCGGTAGGCTGAATGTAACGATTCCGTAGGACAGCTTGGCGCCTGCCTTGGTCTTGATGCGGCGCAGGAACTCGTCGACCAAGGCTTTAGCCTCGATCGGGTTGGTACTTGTTTCACCCTTATCATAGATGGCGTTTGGCAGGTACTTGAGGGTTACCCCGAAGCTTCCAGTGTTTGAAGAAGGGAATGTGAGCAGGCCGTTCTTGTAATAGGTCCTGTTGCTGAAGGCGATCAGGCCTTCTTGTTTGCTTCGATAGTGCCACTTAAGGGACCTTTCCCGGAGTTGGAATGAGCGAAGCTCGTCGAGAATGCTCTCCTCGTCTGCGTCGACGGTAGTGCCGTCTTCGTTGGGCGTGTCATCGCCTTCTCCCTTGGCCGTGAAGAACGACGTTGGCGGAAGCTGGTGGGGGTCTCCTACGACGATCAACTGCTTACCGCGTGCGATGGCGCCAATCGAGTCCCAAACCTGAATCTGAGAGGCCTCGTCGAATATGACGAGGTCGAAGGACTGGGTGTTTGCATCGAGGAACTGAGCGACCGAAAGCGGACTCATGAGGAAGCAGGGCTTCACTCGACCGATTGCGTTGGGATGTTCCGAGATGAGCTGGCGCACGGCCTTGCGCTTGGTCTTCTTGCCGACTTCCTTCATAAGTCTCCCAAATTCAGCGCCTAGCTCGCTCTTGTCGGCGTTAGAAGGAATGCGTGCGGCAAGCGTTGCCGCCACGATTTGTCGGGACAGTTCGGTGAAATCCTTGTCCTTCTGGCAGAACATTTCGATGTTAGCCTTATGCTCGTTGCCGGTAAACGTCCTGAGGACCGGGGATCTATCGACCAGTTGATTGAACAGGTCGGACCTGAAGTTTGTTTCGAAAGATTCGGCTAGGGACGGGAGTTCGGCTGACGCCTTGCCCTCAATATATGAAACAAAGCTTCGGATTCCTAGCGCGAGGCACTTAGCCCTCGTTCTCTGCCAGATAGACCAGTTCCTGGTTTCAGTAAGTCCGCTTCGGATGGATTCGGAAATCTCGGCCACCTTTGCTGGTAAGTCGAGGGATTCGGTAAAGATCCGTTCATTAAGCTTAATCCTCGCGGCGAACGATTCCGCCCGGGATTGCAGTTCATCGATAGCATCGATGAATTCCTTGATAGCCTTGATTCTTTCGCTGTCTGCATGGATGCCCTCCTTGCCAGAAACGAGTGAGTCCCGGCCGAGCTTCCTAAACTCTTCATCCTTGGTGCTTCCTGCTTCTGAAATAATGGCAGCATGAGAATTCCACCGAGCCGCCCAGTTCTTTGCTTCGATTATCTTCTGAGGGTTGGGCTTCCGTTCGTTCCATACGGGACCGAGGGCGGATTTCCCGAACTCGTCATCTCTTTCCGCCTTTTTCCTGAGGTCGGAGAGCTTGGCCGCAGCCTTTAGGAGCTGGGTTACACTTTCAGTCGCTGGCTTCTCGTGTTTAAGGTGGGTTGCCGACAGTCTTCCGCGAATCCCGAATTGCTTGAACCAGCGGAAGGGCTGAATTTTCGAGAAAGAAGTATCCCATTCCTCGGTAAGGAGGGCTGCGTCTAGTTCGGCGAGTTTGTCGGCATCATAGGTCCCGAATGCCTGAGCTGTGGCTATCCGCTCTTCGGCCTGCTTGGCAATCCTGTCCAGCCAAGCTGATGTCTCGGCCCACCGAGAATGGAGCAGGCCTGGGCCAGCGCTTGCAGGCTCAAGGACTAGCTGAGCCAAGTTCCTGTAAGAACGTAGCGTCTGGGACCGTTTGTCGCTGATCGTGACTTGGGCTGCTACGGCGAGTCTGTCAGCGGCTGCTTGTGCACGTTTTGCGGCTTCACACAGCCTAGTGATGAGTGGGAGAAACTCGGCCTCTGGATTGATGCCCCAATCGTCTTGTTCACAGAGGAAGAGGGGGTGCTTGCACGGAATGCCGACCAGCTCGTGAGCACGCTGCAGGCTGGCGAGTTCGACTTTCAGATCCTCCAAGGCTTGTTTGGGCATTTCTAGTTCGGTGGTCTCGAACTTAACCTCAGGGACCAGCAGTTTCTTCCTTGGGATGATGTAGGCGACGCAATCGTAAGCGGATAGGCCGTTTGGCGACTGCTTGTGAAGCGATACGACATACTCGTTAAGCTTATCGCGGAGTGTCTTTAAACTATCCGCCTGATATTGCCAGGCGGCGGGTTGTTTCTGGCTGGCAATTTTTGAGGTGTCCTCGAACTGGGCGAACACCTTGCCGGTCTCGATCTTGTTAGAGTGAAGCTCTAGGCAGAATCCTGCCAGGCCGTCTTCCTTGAGTCGTTTGTGCACGACTTCTAGGGCTGCTCGCTTCTCGGCGACGAACAGCACACGTTTTCCAGCGTATAGGCATTGAGCGATGATATTTGTGATCGTCTGGGACTTTCCAGTACCCGGGGGTCCTTCCAAGACGAAGTCGTATCCGGCCGCTGCGGCCATGACGGCGGAAAGCTGAGATGAGTCAGCGCTCCGCGTCACCATTACCTCGCTCGGCTTGAATGTGTAGTCGAGGGCGGCTGGCTCCATCGTATCGCCGCTAGCTGGGAACGTCTGTTTTGAGTTCTCGATTAGATGTTTGACGACTCTGTTTCCTTTCAGCTGCTCGCTTCTGGAGGTTAGGTCCTTCCAGAGAAGATACTTCGCGAAGGAGTACAGGCCTACCCAGAGTTCTTCTTTGACCTCCCAATCCTTCATGTCTCTGACGGCGTGCCGGAAGATCCCAAGGACCTTGGCTACGTCCACGCCGCTCTCGTCTTCTGGGAGAGGGCTCAGTCCCGGAACTTCCATGCCGAAGTCTGATTTTAACATTTCGATCAGGCTGGAGTTGATAACCGTCTCCTCGTCCAGTTTACGGATGGTGTAGGCGTCGAGCGCGGATTTCCGTTTGATTTCGATCGGCACGAGCAGAATTGGCGCTCTGATGGCCGTCCCTGGCTTTTTTTCGCTCCGCCAGTTGAGTACGCCGACCGCAAGGTAGAGCTTGTTGGAGCCTGTTTCTTCGATCGCTTTCTTGGCTTCATCCGCGATCGAGTAGATTTTCTTAAAGTGCGAATCGTCATCTAGGCCTGAGCGTAGGCGCAATGAGTCAAGATCGCTTAAAAGTGAGAGCTTTAGTGCTTCCTCAGTTAGCACGGACTGGCCACGGGCGGCTCCGCCTTTTGATTGCCCGCTGCCGGGGAGGAACTGCAGTGCTTTGCCGGCCGCCATGATGTCCTCCACCTTGCCGATGGAGGGAGCCAGGACGGGGATGTAGTTCTTCTGGCTATCCTTGAAGTTGAGCAGTCGGTTATTGAGCGTGAGATCGAGCAGCTTTTCCGTCCACTGATCCAGGCGTGTGCGGTGCTTCTTAGCCTTGTTGATTTCACCTAGGCCTTCACGGACGTTGAACGAGCCATCCTCAGCTTTCCCCCTGTATGCGGCGCCATGACCGATGGGGTTTGGTGCTTCTCCTACGTTCGGAATCGGCCTAATTCCGTTTCGGCGTGCGCGATGGATATCGATGGCGAAACGGAACTTCTTCTCCGCATCATCCTTGAGGTGCTCAATACCCGCCTTATGCGCTGCTGCGGGTGAGGCTGCGTTGCTTCCGCAGACAAGGGTAGATTCGAGGCAGATGATTTCTCCGAGGTCATCGATTTTACGTAGTTTGACGCCGTCATCTGTCGCGATCTCATCAAAATCCTTATCTACCAGCCAGCAGGCGGTGAAAGCATGGCCGTCGATGACCACCACGAGCGGATTAAGCCCGGCCTCTTCAAGGCAGGATGCGAAGAGCAGGGTCAGGTCCAGGCAGTTTCCGAGCTTCTGTCTAAGAATGTCGCTAGGGGTGCTGATGATCTGTCGGTTCTCATCGAAAATCTGCCCATGTGAAACATAGGCGATGCCTTGTTCGGCGATGGCCTTGTAGATGGCTTCGATCTGGGCCGCTACGGACTGGTTGTTGCCATCCTGATAGCCGATCAGTCCTGGCCCGGATTTAGAATCTTCGATGATTTGGTACGCTCGACGCAGGATCACCGGCACGGCGGGATCCTTGGGCAGGACGAACGAAGCGGCGATTTCGGGGAAGAACTCGTTGAGGCCCGGGGATTGGTTGCGTCCCAGCAGGTTGACCTCCTGCGACAGTGTGGCGACGACCGCATCATCGGCACGCAATTCAAGCCGAGCTAGCCCCTTGAGCCTATCAGACAGATTGTCCAAGAAGGCCGGTCTCAGCATGACGTTCGGGGTCCCGAGACTGACTTTCGAATTGGCATCCAGTCGAGCGCTCCTGACCTCGATGGGGTCCGCGAACTCTGGCTCGAACGTGATCCGAAGGACCACGTTCCTCAGGTCCTCCTGTCCGGTCTCCACGGCTAGCTCATGAATGACGGGTAGGGAGTTTTGCTGAGATGCAAAATTGATGAATCCCGCGGTGCGGAATGTGATAAGTGGCTTAATCTGTGGGGTGTCCATCTGGGGTGGTCACCTCACCTTGTTTGTCCCCCGTGTTTGAAGCAACCCCACTATATCCACATTGGTTATAAATACTGGGTGTTATTACCCCTGGGGGTAAGTTTTTCCACTAGGACTTTATGATAATGGCTTCCCGAGACTGATGATAGGCGGCAGCTATGGTAGGCCAGGCCGATGGGACGGCCGGATTGGGGCAACCCCTCATTGCCCACCTAGGCTTACAATCCCAGGGGTTTATTCCCATCCGCCGCGCCGGGCAGGGTGGGGTGATGCCTCGAACTAATTGAGTACAGCTTTCTGTCTGTGGGTGCCCCTATTTTGACGCTTCTGGTTTCGGCGGTGGCCTGATTTCTTGGATTCTTCCCCCGGGTGGCCACTTTGTGTACCCTTGTTTTATAAAAGGTTTAGTCCTTGTCTCCGTTACAAGCATGCCAGCACCTGTTCTGGCAGTCCCGCTTGCAGTTGACGCCTGAGGTCGCGCCGAGCGGCTCTTTGAAAGCGGCAAGGTAATGGGCCTGTGTCTTTCGGAACGCGTCTTCCAGATTCTGTGCGTCCTGAGCATCACGCATCCCGAAGTAGGGGTAGTGATGGAGAAAGCCGCCGAAGACTTGATCGCAGTCCTTGGCGTATGCCCGCGTATCAAGGATATGCTGGTGCCACATGGTGTCGATAGCCCGAGTCGGAACCATGCCCTTTCCGTGCATCTTTGTCAGGGTAAGCCAACGCTTGTATTCGAGTTCGGTCTCATCCGACTCGGTCTTGCTCCATCCTTCACCTTCCTCTTCGTCGGCGAGCTTCATCTTGACCATTTCAAGGTCGATGGCGGCGACCTGTGAGTCGACGCCCTTTTCGGTAAGCCATTGGATGCGAACTTCGGTAAGCGGAGCCGGGAAGGCGTAGTCAGCGGGATTAGGATTCATCTTATTGTTGGTGTGAAATAGGGATGGAAGTAACGGAAGGTACGACTTGTGAGATCCAGTAGCGCCTCAAGAGGCGATCCCGGTCTCCGCGGATAGCCTTACGCCCATGGAGCATCCGTGTGTTATCTATGACCAGTAAGTCACCTTGCTTCAATCGGATGCTTATGCGTTCCGCATTTGCTATGAGGCTTCCCAGTCTGCGTAGAGGCTGGCTGGCCTCGGCGGAAATAAGCCAAGGAGCGAAATATATCCGATCGGCGCCTTCTTTGACAGGGCTTAAGACTGAATGTGTCGGGCGGTCTGCGGGAAATACCAAATGTGTACGAGCCTGAGTATTGCGCAGAGTATCACGTTCATGGTTAGTTAGCCGAGCTATCAGGGGTACGCTGTCTACGAGTAGACTTTCTCCGCCTTCGGACGATTGGCGGATACAGTGCCAAGCTATCCATCTCGCCCTGGGGTGGTCGGTATGCAAGTCCATCGGTAAGTCGGTTGAAACATCGCCGCGTGCATTGGCTTTGGGGCAGATGTCCGTCCGCAACAAGACGTCACCGAGTCCATTGACGCTATCAACGGCGGAGTCCTCGGATAAATCTCTCAAAAGAGCAAAACCTCGGAAGCTGAGCTCATCCTTGATTCTGGATTGCTCAACTGAGCCGGCTGGCGTCATGTAAACTTTTATATAAAAAGCTAAAAATGCTTCAAGTGGTAATATTCTTCAAGACTGGGGTGAACAAGGGGTCAGGCCGTTACTCGAACTATGCTGATACTAAATAGGAAGGTTCAGGGCGGTTTTGGTATCAGAAAACTTTGGTAACGGCCTGACCCCGCCGATTGAACCCCCGTGTCAACTTGCCCGCATGCCAGCTTGCCCCCTCGAAGGCTCCGCCTTCGCGCCCCCATAGGCTTACAATCCCAGGGGTTTATTCCCATCCCCCACGCCGGGCAGGGCAGGGTGAGGCTAATGATAAATAATGTGTTAAACGCTCCGCCTTACCTCAAAGAAAACTCTCTGAGTAACTCAAGAGAGCGCTTCTTTCCCGCTACCATTTCATTCGGCGTCATTCTCTTTTCCATTACGGCTACTTTTTCTTTGGCTAGATTGTCAGAGGCACTCGCTAGGCTCCAATATGCATATGCCTCGATTTCGTCCTTGGGAACACCATCGCCGAAGGCATAGCAGACTCCCAGATTTGTTTGAGCTTGGGGAAGGCCTTGTTCTGCAGCCTTGCGATACAATCTCGCTGCTTTAGTTAGATCTTTAGCAACGCCCTTGCCGAACGAGTAGCAGACGCCGAGGCTGTATTGTGCATTGGCGAGTCCTTGTTCTGCGGCTTTGTTGTACCACATTACAGCCTGCTCAAGGTCTCTTGTGACTCCCTCGCCGTTTTCGTAACGCACGCCGAGGCTGCATTGTGCCTCCGCCAGACCTTGTTCTGCGGCTTTACGATACCACATTGCAGCCTGTGTTAAGTCTTTCTCTACGCCTTCGCCATTACGGTAACATAGAGCTAGGCTATATTGTGCATTCGCGAGGCCTTGCTCAGCGGCCTTACGACACCAGTATACAGACTGAGCAACATCTCTTGGCACTCCTTCGCCTCTGTCGTAGCGGTTTGATAGATTATATTGGGCGATTCGGCTGCCTTGTTCCGCTGCCTTTTTATACCATGAGATCGCTTGCGCTTCATTCTTCTTTACGCCGATACCTTGGAGGTAACAATTTGCTAAATTAGACTGCGCTGAAAGTTCACCCTGTTCGGCTGCTTTTCGCCACCAGAATACTGCTTCTGAAAAATCCTGGGTAACACCAGAGCCATTTGCGAAACATAGCCCTAACTTGTATTGAGAACCCCGATCGCCTTTATCAGCTTTTGCTTTGAGGACTTCGTAATTCCTGACCTCATCTTCGGTCATTCCAGCCATAGCCGTGACTGGTGAAATCGCTGATAATCCGATAACAGCTGAAGCGATCCAAGGTAGTAAGTAGGAGCTCATCTTAGTGGGTTGATGCATGGATACCCCGGATCCCCACCCGGGCAACCCCTCATTGCCCCCATAGGCTTACAATCCCAGGGGTTTATTCCCATCCGCCGCGCCGGGCAGGGTGGGGTGATGCTAGAACGATGATAGGTATCCGCGGTTGGCGGTTAGCGGTTGGCGGTTAGGCCACGCTCACTTCCCGGCCTGCTTAGACTCGATCTCTTTCTGGAGCTCCGTCGCGCGCTGTTGGCCACGGGTACGAGCATCGGGCGACATCCCCTTTTCCAGGTTGGCGAGGCTCTTCCGGGCAACTTCAATCGTGATGCCAGCGAGGTTGAAGTAGGCATACGCCTCGACCTCATCCTTAGCTACGCCTTCGCCATTGCGGTAGCAAAGCCCCAAGTCGAATTGAGCTAAGTCATACCCTTGGTCAGCGGCATTTCGATACCACTTCACCCCCTCGACAAAATCCTTCGCCACGCCAGAACCGTTGAAGTAGCAAGCCCCCAGGTCGGATTGGGCTTTGACATACCCTTGGTCAGCGGCCTTTCGAAACCACTTCACCGCCTCGGCCTGATCCTGCGCCACACCGAGGCCGTTGAAGTAGCAATACCCCAGGTTGTGTTGGGCCATAGCATAACCTTGGTCGGCTGACTTTCGAAACCACTTCGCCGCCTCGACCAAATCCTTCGTCACGCCAGAGCCGTCGCTGTAGCAAGCCCCCAGGTCAGATTGGGCATTGGCAAGCCCTTGGTCAGCGGCCTTTCGAAACCACTTCGCCGCCTCGACCATATCCTTCGCCACGCCAGCGCCGTCGCGGTAGAAAACACCAAGATTGTATTGGGCCATAGCATCCCCTTGGTCAGCGGCCTTGCGATACCACTTCATCCCCTCGACCATATCCTTCGCGACGCCGATGCCGGTGAAGTAGCAATAACCCAGATTGTATTGAGCCATAGCATCCCCTTGGTTGGCCGCCTTGCGAAACCACTTCGCCGCCTCGACCAAATCGTTCGCCACGCCAGAGCCGTCGCGGTAGAAAACACCAAGATTGTATTGGGCATTGGCAAACCCTTGGTCAGCGGCCTTGCGATACCACTTCACCGCCGCGACCAAATCCTTCGCCACACCATAGCCGTTGGCGTAGCAATCACCTAGGTTGTATTCAGCCATAGCATACCCTTGGTCAGCGGCCTTTCGAAACCACTTCGCCGCCTCGACCAAATCCTTCGCCACTCCTACGCCGTCGCGGTAGTAAACCCCTAGGTCGGCTTGTGCCATCGCGAACCCTTGGTCAGCGGCCTTGCGATACCACTTCACCGCCTCGATCATATTCTTTGCCACTCCTACGCCGTCGCGGTAGAAAACCCCTAGGTTGTGTTGGGCCATAGCATCCCCTTGGTCAGCAGCCTTGCGAAACCACTTTTCCGCCTCAACAAAATCCTTCGCCACGCCGAGGCCGGCGAAGTAGCAATAGCCCAGGTTATGTTGGGCTATGGGATCCCCTTTTTCGGCCAGCGTCCTGTAACCCTCGAACGCCTTAATCTCCTCCGGGGTCGTTCCCGCAGATGCCGACGAGGGCAGGAACACCAGCACGGCGAGCAGGACAGCGGACAACCAGGGGCGGGCGGTGAGTTTCATATGGTTCTAATACAATGCCCACTTAGTCCTCGTCAATCAGGGAGGGGTCGAACACGTGGTCAGGCCGTTACTCGAAATGGCTGATATTAAAGACGAATGTTCAGGGCGTTTTTGGTTTCAGGAGACTTGGGTAACGGCCTGACCCCGTCGATTGAATCCCAGTGTCAACTTGCCCGCATGCCAGCTTGCCCCCTCGAAGGCTCCGCCTTCGCGCCCACATAGGCTTACAATCCCAGGGGTTATTCCCATCCGCCGCGCCGGCCAGGGTGGGGGTGATGCTAAGGCGCCAATAGGTGATCGCGGCTGGCGGTTAGCGGTTGGCGGTTAGGCCACGCTCACTTCCCGGCCTTCTTCGCGTCGATCTTCGCCTCGATCTCTTTCTGGAGTTCCTTGGCGCGCTTCTTCCCGGCGGCGATCTGGCTTGGCGACATCTTCTCAACGAGGATAGTAAGTTTGATACGGAAATCCGTCTGCTCCGTTATCCCGCCGAGGCTCCAATAAGCATACGCCTCAACCTCGTCCTTCGCCACGCCGTTGCCGCCGATGGCGTAGAGATACCCCAGCATGGCTTGGGCCTCAGCGTGACCCTGCTGCGCGGCTTTGCGATACCACGTCACCGCTTGCACTTGGTCGCTCGCCACGCCTATGCCTGCGAAGGTGCGAACACCCAAACTGTATTGGGCCGGGGCATACCCCTGGACCGCGGCTTTGCGAAACCACGCCGCCGCTTGCTCGCTGGACCCCGCCACGCCTCGGCCTTGGCTGAAGTAATACCCTAGTTGGTGTTGGGCTACCGGGTCACCCTTTTCGGCCTTCGCTTTCGTTTCCGTAAACGCCTTCACCTCCTCCGGGGTCATCCCGGCCACGGCCTTCATCGGCAGCAGCGCGAGCAGGCCGACGGTTGCGACAATCAACCAAAAGCCCGGGGTGCGCGGTTTCATAGGGTAAACTATAACACGGTTCCCGCGCGAGCGAGCATCTTTAATCCTGATGCGGGCTATCGGGGGCAGGGAGCCATAATGGGGTCAGACCCCAATATGGGCATCTCACTTCCTGGCCGCCTTCGATGCTATCTTCGCCTCGATCTCTTTCTGGAGTTCCTTTGCGCGCTGTTGGCCACGGACGCGGGCTTCGGGAGACATTGTCTTTTCCAAGAAGGAGAGATTCGTGCGGGCGGCTTCCTTTGTTCTCCCTGCAAGGTTGTAATAAGCATAAGCCTCAATCTCGTCCTTCGCCACGCCTGCGCTGTCTTCGTAGCAGGCACCTAGTTTACATTGGGCCCTGGCATCTCCCTGCTCGGCGGCCTTGCGCCACCACGCGACCGCTTGCCCGAAGTCCTTCGGCACACCTTCGCCGTTGGCGTAGCAGTACCCTAAGTTCAATTGCGCATCGGCAAACCCCTGTTCAGCGGCCTCGCGATACCAAGTGACAGCTTGCACGTAATCCTGCCCCACACCTTCGCCGTAAGCGTAGCAGAGAGCTAGACCCCATTTGGCCTGGGCGTCCCCCTGCTCGGCGGCTTTACGATACCATGAGGCCGCTTGCACAAGGTTTCTCGCCACGCCGTTACCGTAGAAGAAGCAGACCCCTAACTATCTCTGTAAACATGTCTTCAAGAGGATCCAGAGTGCCTAGGATAGCGATGGCGGCAATAGCCAGGACCACAACGGTCACTACCATCATGTTGAAGCGCGACTTGACGCCATCCGCCAGGCTCTCCTTGGGGAACAGTTTTTCAATACGTGTCCAACCGACTTTACCGTCGATGGAGAACAGGTCGGTGTCCTTCAATACTCCGGCTAGGTAGAGCGAGCGCAACTCCTCGAAGTCATACTCCCCGATCTTCTCGTACTCCCCCTGGGAGTGAGATCCGCGTCGGACTTGATATATTAAGCGCAT
>CAISXT010000023.1 GCA_903889525.1 uncultured Opitutia bacterium
CACATTCACCTCGCCGTAAAAATCAAAGGCAAGAAGGAGCTCATTACCCAGTGCTACATCAAGGGCCATGAGCAGAATGCGAAGGATGGTATTTATATGGGCATCAAGGATGTCGCCCAGCGCGAGAGCGTCACGCTGGCGTTTGATCCGCTCAAGGATTCTAAGGCCGGCGAACTCGCCGCGCGCTGGGACGTCGTCCTCGGGTTTACGCCGGAGGGGTAGTGAGGGTAGGGGCAGCACCGCGTGCTGCCCTAGCTGCATCTAGGTAGGGCGGGCTGTCCCTAGCCCGCCGTTGGGCCGATAGAGATACGTATCTCGTTCGACGAACGGACCGCTGAGGACAGCGGTCCCTACCCAAGGCAGCGGATTGCGGTCGAGGACGTTCGGACTGAGATGTCTCTAGGTAGGGCGGGCTGTCCCTCGCCCGCCGTTGGGCCGAGGGGGCTACGATTCTCGTCATGCGAACGGACGGCTCGGAGAGCCATCCCTACCTTTGCCACGCGCTGCACGCGCGCCCACAAAAAAGCCCCTGGAATCCAGGGGCTTGATGAGCGCACGGTAAGCGCGGTTTACTTCGCGTGGGCCTTGACGAAGTCGATGTCGGCTTTGACCTGAGGAACGCTGTCGAGCCAATCAGCTTCGTGTTCGACGGAGATATGGCCATCGAACTTCTGGCGGATGAGTTCCTTGAGGCAGGCATCGATATCGCACACGCCCTTGCCGGCAACGACGACAGGGGAGTTGCCGAAGGTGGCCTTGTCCTTGAGGTGCACGCTGATGATGCGGCCTTCGAGGATGCGCACGCATTCGACGGACTTCAGGTTGGAGGTGGCCCAGTGGCCGAGGTCGGCGCAGGCACCGACGCGGTGGTCGCGGCTCTCAACGACGCCGAGGATGTAGAGGGGATTCCAGACCTTGTACTTCGGGCGATCCATCGAGCCGCCGTGTTCATGGAAGGCGACTTTCATGTCGAACTCGATCGCGGCAGCTTCCCAGTGGGCAATCTGCTCGGTGGATTCGGTGCAGACGGAATAGAGGCCGAGCTTCTTGGCGAACTTCATGATCGCGTAGACCTCTTCCTTGTTCTTCGCGCCGACGACGCCGTAGTTCACGGCGCGGACACCTTGGCGATCGAGCTCAGCCTTCATTTCAGCAAAGGCGGCGTCGGACATGGTGTGGTTGGTCTTCTCCTTGGAGCCGGGCTTGAGGGCCTGTCCGGGGTAGAGTTCGATGAGGTTGCCGCCAGCTTCCTTGGTCTTGGCGATGGCTTCGAAGAACGAGAAGCGGTTGAAGGTGTAGGCTTGGGCGCCGACGAACCAACCGTTTTGGCGGTAGGATTCCGGAATCGGATCAGCGCTGACGCAGGCAGCGACGGCGAGGGCTAGGAGGGTGAGGAGACGCATGGGTGTGGGGTGTAAGGACAGAGAAAGGCACCTAGGGTTCCCTAGGTCAAGAACCCCTCGGGCCTAACATGGCTCAAATCAGCCCGTTTATTAGGCTGACGACATGTTTTGGCAGGATTTTTGGCAAAGTTTTCTCAACGGGTGTCGCCGCCGTCCGCTGCCTGACTCCCTGGGTGCCATGGGCGAACGCTTCGCGGAAGAGCACTATCTCCGCCAAGGCGGGCGCTGCCTTGCGAGCAATTGGCGCCACGGCCGCGACGAGCTCGATCTCGTCATCCTAGAGGGTAGCGTGCTTGTTTTCGTCGAAGTTAAGACCCGCACGGCGGAAGTCGGCGGAGAAGGGTATTGGGCCGTCAATCGACGGAAAAAGCGGGCTTTAAGGCGCGCGGCGACCGGTTGGCTCCATCAAATCAGCGGGCCGTGTCATACGCGGTTCGACGTCGTGGAAGTTCTGGTTTGCAAGAAAGGCACCGTCCGCCTCCTTCAACACCGTGGCGAAGTCCTTTTCGGACGCCGCCGCTTCTAGACTCCGATGTCAGACACCGACCGCCATCCGTTCCTCTCCGGCCTGAGTAAGCACCGCGGCGCCCAGCCGACCTGCGTGGTCATTTTCGGCGCCTCGGGCGACCTCGCCGCCCGTAAGCTGCTCCCGGCCCTGTACAACCTGGCCGTCGACAGCCTGCTCCCGGCCGATTTCCATCTGATCGGCTTCGGTCGCAAGCCCATCCCGGACGCTGAGTTTCGCACCCAGGCCGCCGCCGATCTTGCGAAGTTCTCCCGCCGTGAATTCCGTCCCGACATCTGGAAACGCATCGAAGAGAATGCCACTTACCAATCCGGTGGCTATGATGAGCCGGCCGCCTACGCCGCTTTAAAGGAACAGATTGCCGCCGCCGAGAAACGGGCCGGCCGCCCCCTCCAGTTGGTCTTCTACGTCTCCACGCCGCCGACCGTCTTCGAGCCAATTTTAGAGAACCTCGGTCAGTCCGGCCTCGCCGCCCGTGGCCTCGGCACCGACCTCGAAAGCAAGGTCATCATCGAGAAGCCTTTCGGCAAGGATCTCGCTTCGGCGGTGCACCTCAACGCCGTCGCGGCTCGTAATTTCCGCGAGTCCCAGATTTTCCGCATCGATCACTATCTCGGCAAGGAGACCGTGCAGGACTTGCTCGTGCTCCGTTTCGCCAACCCGATTCTTGAGCCGCTCTGGAATCGCCGTCACGTCGACCACGTCCAGATCACCGTTGCTGAAGAACTCGGCGTCGGTACCCGTGGTGGCTATTACGACGGCAGCGGCGCCACGCGCGACATGCTCCAGAACCACACGATGCAGCTCCTCGCGCTCGTGGCGATGGATCAGCCTCGCTCCCTTTCCGCCGAGCATATCCGCGATGAGAAGGTGAAGCTGCTCGAGTCCATCCAGCCGCTGCGCCTCGGCGTCAATGGTGATGCCGTCCGCGCCCAATATTCAGAAGGCCTTTCCGGGGGTGAACGCGTGCCAGGATATCTCACCGAGAAGGATATCCCCAAGGATTCCGCCACGGAGACTTTCTGTGCCCTGCGCCTTTCGATCGAAAATAGCCGCTGGTCGGGCGTGCCTTTTTACATGCGCTCCGGCAAGCGCCTCGCTCGCCGTGTCTCTGAAATCGCAATTCAATTCAAGCAGCCGGAGTCCGGCCTGTTCGCCGGCGACGCCCGTTACGACCTCGCGCCGAACCGCCTCGTCATTCAGATCCAGCCCGACGAAGGCACGACGCTCGTCCTCAATTCCAAGGTGCCCGGTCTCGAGCCGCGCACGCAGCCAGTCCGCTTAAGTTTCCGCTACGCCACGACCTACGGCTCCAATACGCCCGAGGCCTACGAACGCCTGATTCTCGATGCCGTCGTCGGCGATCGCACGCTCTTCATCCGTGGGGATGAGACTGAGGCCTCCTGGCGCCTCTTCACGCCGCTCCTGCAGAACTGGCAGCAGCAAGGCCGCACGGGTATCGAAGCGTACTCTTCGGGTTCATGGGGCCCGGCCGGCGCGGATGCGCTGCTCGCTGGTCATGGTCACGCTTGGCGCAACGCCGGCCGCTGATATGGCCCATCCGCTGATCGACACCCTGCCGGGCTTCCCGGTCAAGATCTCCGCGGCACTTGCCTCGTTAGATAAGGCTTGGTCCGAGGAAGGCGAAGAAGCCGCGCGCGCGTCGCAGATGAATCTCGTGCTGATGTTCGGTGCGGGCGTCTCGCCCGCCGATGCGCAGGCCCGCTTCGACGAGGCGATTCTCTTCGCCCAACGTTATCCTTGTCGCTTGGTGGTGCTCGCCGCCCGTCCGGCCGCGGAGGCCGCCGCCGCCCTCGAAGCAAAGGTGAACGTGCTTTGCTTCTTTGATCCTTCGCGGCGCGGTAAGCGTTGCTGTGAAGCCCTGATGCTCGCGCACGGTGCGCCGACGAATGAACTCGAATCACTCGTCTCGACTTGGCTCGAAGGCGATCTCCCTACAAATGTCTGGGCACACGGCGTGACCGTCGCGGAGATGACCCCGTGGCTCGCGTGGACGGCCCGCTGCCGCCGCGTCGTCGCGGATCGCTCGCTTGTGGGTGACGAGTTTTTCAAACTCGCCTTCCCGAGCCCGAAGTCCGTCCGCGACCTCGCGGTCGCCCGCTGCTTACCTGTCCGTCAGGCGCTCGGCCAATACCTCGCCGCCCATGCGCCCGCTGAGCTCGTTCGCGGCCTGCGCACCGTGACGATTAATTACGGAACCGGCCTCCGCGGTGAAGCCGCTGGTTTGCTTGAATGGATGCGCGGTTGCCTCACGCATTGCGCCGGGCTTTCCCGTTCGCACCTCGACGTCGAGTTTACCACGACGCCACAGCCGCCGCCCGGCGATAATCTCGATGCCGAGTGGGTCTTTGCCGACGGCGCCCGTTTCTCCTGGGAGCATGCCGATAAGGGCACGCGTGCGATTATCACTTTCTCGCGTAGCCGTCAGCCCGCCCCCGTCACTCAGCGTGTCGCCTTCATGGCCCCCGCCGAGGCGTTGTCCGAAGCGGTGTTTTTTTAAGAGCTAGGGACAGTACCACGTGCGGTCCTAAGGTATCTTGTCTTGAAGCGGTCTGCCCGCTTCCCCAGTAATCGGGATAACCCCATGCGAAAGACTTCCGTCGCCTTGCTGCTCCTCCTTGCCTTTTCACTGCATGCCGCGGATTGGAATCCCGTGCTGGTGCCGGCCAAGGAGACGACCCTCAATGGGCGGGCCATGGAAACTTTTGAGCACGACGTGAAACCGGAGTGGGGCTACGCGGCGCCCCAGAAGGATAGCTTTGTGGTGATCCACCCCACGACCGATCGGCGTAACGCTCCCTTGTATGTCGTGCTTCACTCCGCTGGGCATGATGTGTTCTCGTGCGTGAATTGCACGAAGACCGTTGGCAATCACGACATCTACCGTTCGCCCGATGATCATTACGCGCTGTACCTAGATTGCCGTAAGAACAAGGGCGATTGGTGGTGGGGCGGGATGCATCTCAAGGATAAAGCCCTCATCGCGAAGAACTCGGGCGGCGACCCTGTCCCCGTGGAGAAGCGCGTCATGGATACCGTCAAATGGGCGATGGAAAAATACGGCATCGACCCCGAGCGCGTCTACCTCTGCGGAAATTCCATGGGCGGCACGGGCACGCTCGGTATCGGGATGCGCAACGGTAACGTCTTTGCCGCGATTAAGGCCAATGTCCCGGCCGGGATTGAGCATGTCTCCCATCGCATGTATTTCCCGCCCGCCACCGTCCCAGCCAACGTGATTCTGCCTGAGCCGCCGGTTTGCGTGGACTACTCCGGTCAGAATGACAGCTGGTCTGCCGGCCATGAGCGTTTCGTGAAGGCGATGAACGACCGTAAGTATGCACTCTACTTTTACTGGGGCCCGTTCGGCCACGCCAACAATACGTCTAAGATCATGCTGGTGAATGACCTCATCGATTCTTTTGACTGGTTGGCCGTGCGCAAGAATGAGCCCTACGTCGCGTTCACCAACGCTTCCGGTAATTCCCCGCTGCCGTGGCCGGATGACTTAAAGAATCCCGCCGCCGGTCAGGTGAATGCCTTCTTCCGCTGGAAAAATATCACTGACACTGAAACGAAGGCCGAGCTCTCGCTCTTTCTGGTGTCCGCGGCTGACCTAAAGACCAGGTTCACGATTCCGAAAGAAGCGAACGCCTATGTCACCCTCCGTCGCCTCCAGCATTTCAAACTTACTCCAGGCGCATCTTTCAAGTGGACGTTTGGCGCCGCCAAGGGCGAAGGGAAGGCCGATCCGCAGGGCCTCATCACCATTCCCGGCCTGACGCTCACCAAGGACCCCGTCGTCCTCGGTCTTAGTAAGTAAGAGGTAGGCAGCGCGCCCCGTGTATCGAGGTAGGGGCAGCACCGCGTGTATCGAGGTAGGGACAGCACCACGTGCTGTCCTAATCCCGGAAAGCGCATCTGACGATGCCTGGACGCTCATACCCCTTGGTCTCCCACCACGCCGAGTAAGGCCAATCAGAAGGGCTTTTCACGAGTTCAGCCCTAACGGGATTCAGGAGTACATAGTCGCGTTTCTCTAGGTAATGTTCGTAGGACCTGAGCCGATGGTCGAAGCTTCCTTTCTGCCACTCGGTCGGAAAGCGATGAGAGATGTCTCGCTTCAGTTCGCCCAAGGTCTTGGTGATGTCCGGTGTCCGGGATATTTTTGCTATAACATGGAGATGATCTGGCATGCAGAGAAACAGCATGGGATGCCATCTGCCTAAATTCTTCGCATGTTCCGCCGCCGCAAGGAGAGCATGCCATGCTTCAGGATTATCGAAGTGGTGCGTCCCTCTCTGCTTATTGCAGATTGTAATGAACAGTGGGTCGTTTTCATTGACCCAGTCGGGTCGGCGATTGCGCAATGAGTCCCTAGAGTAAAAAGGCATAGGCCACCTTACCGATGACTATAAGCCTTAGATAGAGGGGAGATGCCTTAGGACAGCACGTGGTGCTGTCCCTACCTCGATACCTCAGGCCAAGCCGTTCTCGCGCAGCCAATCGGCGAGTTGCTTGAACGCTTTGGCCCGATGGCTGATGGCGTCTTTCTTGGCCGCGCTCAGTTCACCGAAGGTCCGCGTCTCATTGGCAGGCACGAAGAGGGAGTCATAACCAAAGCCTTCGGTGCCGACTTCAGCTTCAAGGATTTTGCCCCAGCACTGACCAACGAATTTGCCGGTTTCCTGGTGGGGTCCGAGGAGGATGAGGTGGCATTCGAAACGCGCCCCGCGCTTATGGAGCGGCGCCTTCTTCATTGCTTCCAGGAGCTTCGCACGGTTCTGCGCATCCGTCGCACCGACGCCGGCATAGACGGCTGAGTCGACGCCTGGGCCGCCTTGCAAGGCGTCGCAACACAGGCCGCTATCGTCCGCGAGGACCCAAGCTTTCTGCGGGGTGATCTCGCGGAGAGCGTTAGCCTTCAGGCGGCAGTTGCCGTTAAAGGTGCCGGTGATTTCTTCGACATACGGCATGCCTCCGAGGTCCTTGGCTGAGCGGACTTTGACGTCGAGGCGCGCCCGGGCGAACATGCGGCCGAATTCCTCGGCCTTGTGTGCATTGCCCGTCGCCAGAAAGATTTCCATGGCGGGAATGTGAGCAGGAGAGGGAAATAAAGCAAGGGGTAGGGGCGGGGTAGGGGCAGCACCGCGTGCTGCCCTAGGTGCAAACTCGAGAGTATGGAGGTTGGAGTATCGAGTAGAGGGAGAGGCAGTCGCTTCGGGTGGCGGGTGGGGTAGGGCAAACGACATCCATTGCCTCGAGGTAGGGACGGCTCTCCGAGCCGTCCGTTCGCCGAGCAAATCCCGAAGCGCGTCGGCTCAACGGCGGTCTAGGGGCAGCCCGCCCACCCTCGATGCAGTAAGGGGTAGGCGAATCACATCCCTGGCTTTCCTGCCCCTTCTCTATTGTTTCCCGCCCCGTCCTCCGCCAAGTTATCGCCTTGGCAGCCATCGGCCTTCATCGGTCATCTGTCATCCCTCATCTGCCATCTTCAGCCCACCTTGTCCCTCCGCTGCCTCATCACCGCAGGCCCGACCCGCGAGTTCCTCGATCCGGTGCGCTTCATCAGCAATCCTTCGACGGGTAAGATGGGCTTTGCCTTGGCGTCCGCCGCCAAGGAGGCCGGCTGGTCGGTCGATCTTGTCGCCGGGCCGGTGTCCTTGCCTGAACCTGCTGGCGTGATGGTTTACCCCGTCGTCTCCGCCGCCGAGATGTTGCGCCAGACGGATGCATTGTTTGAGCCGTGCGACGTGCTCATTATGACGGCCGCCGTCAGTGATTGGCGTCCGAAGGTGACCCATGAGCAAAAGTTGAAGAAGAACGGCGAAGGGCTCACCGTCGAGATGGAGCCGGTCCCAGATATTTTAACCACGCTCGCGGAGAATCGCCGCGCCGACCAATTCATCGTGGCGTTCGCCGCCGAGACGGAAAACGTCGAAGCCAATGCGCTCGATAAATTGGAGCGCAAAGGCGCGGACCTCATCGCGGCCAATTCCGTTGCGGGTCCCGAAGGCGCCTTCGGCTCCGACGAGAATAAGATCATCCTGCTGGGCCGAAATGGCTTCCGCGAAGTCCTCGGCCCCGGGCCGAAGTCCGCCGTCGCCCGCCAGCTCGTCGAACATATCGCCCGCCAAATCAAGGCGCGCACGGTCTAAGATGGCTCGCCGTCGCTTCAGCCCGCTCGATCGCATCCTGGGCCGCATCGATGACCTCGATGCGCAGAACCTAGCCATCCTTGCCCGCCGGCTCGAACGCGAGCGCGACCTCATGGAGACGGTCCTCGACACGCTCCGCGAGGGCGTGCTGGTGCTCTCGCATGACAGCTCCATCGAGTATGCCAATGCCGCGGCGATCCGCCTGCTCGGCGTGAGCGCGGAGGACGTCAATGGCACCGAGCTTCGCCGGCTTTCCCCTGATATCGCCCAGGCGCTAGAGCTGCCGGAGACCGTCGGAGCGCTCACCCGTGAATTGGAAGTCCGTTATCCGGAGTCTCGCCTGCTGAGCCTGCACCTTACCCGCGTTGGCGATAGTCAAGGTGCCGAGCGCAGTCGCCGCGTGGCCGTCTTGAGCGACGTCACCAAGGATCGCGTGCAGACTGAGGACCGCGTCGAAAGCGAACGCATCGATTCGATTGTCTCGCTCGCCGCTGGGGTCGCCCATGAAGTCGGCAATCCTCTCAACGCCATCGGCATTCATCTGCAATTGCTGCAGCGCGAGGCCGCCAAGCTCGGCGATTCGCCCGCCGCGACCAAAGTTCGCAAAGCCGCCGAAGTCTGCCAGAGCGAGATCACTCGGCTGGACGGTATCGTGCGCGACTTCCTCGGTGCCGTCCGCCAGACGCCGCCGAATCTCGCCGACACGGACCTCGTCGCGGTGATCGCTGAAGCCACGACTTTGTTGCGCGACCAGATGGAGCAACTCGGCGTGCGAGTCTCGCTCGATGTGCCGAGCGAGGTGCCGCCGATCCTTGGCGACCGCAACCAGATCAAGCAGGCGCTCTTCAATGTCATGAAGAACGCCCTTGAGGCCATGGATCGCGGCGGCGACATCCACGTGAAGCTTTCATCGGACGACGAATCGGTCATCCTTTCGATCCGAGATACCGGCGTGGGCATTCCTGCGGAGAAGCTGACCCGGGTCTTTGACGCCTATTACACCACCAAGGATTCCGGCGGAGGCATCGGCATGCTCATCCTCCTGCGCATTATGCGGGCCCACGGCGGGACGGTCGATATCCAGAGCACCCCCGACATTGGCACCACGGTTATCCTGCGTTTTCCACTCAAACACCGTCGGGTCCGTACCATTGATGCTCCCAAGTCTTGAAACCGAACTGATTTTCCGCTGTCCTATCCCCGCACCTCTCATGAAACGCCTCGCCCTCTGCCTCCTCCTGGCTCTCCCCGCCTTCGTCCTCGCTCAGGACAAAGAACTCCCGCTCGTGCTGCCGAAGTCCATTGCGCTCGGCACGCCGCGCCCGATGAAGATCAATAATCTCGAGCCCGTCTCCAAGACCCCCCGCGTGCTCCCGAAGGTGCCCGCCGCCGCCGTCAATCTCGCCAAGGGTTGCAACGTGACCTCCAGCGCCAAGGAAGCCGCCGCCGGCGACTTCTCCTACCTGACTGATGGGGATAAGGGCGGCGAAGAAGGTTTCGAGGTCGAGCTCCCTCGCGGTGCCCATTGGGTGCAGGTCGATCTGGCTAAGCAGGCGGAGATTAGCGCCATCGTGCTTTGGCACTTCCATCGTGAGCGCCGCGTGTACTTCGACGTGGTCGTGCAGATTTCCAATGATCCGGCGTTTAAGAAGGACGTGACCACCGTTTACAATAACGACGCTGAAAACGAGCTCGGGCTCGGTAAGGGCAAGGATTACTGCTACTACGAGTCCAACGAAGGTCGTGTCATCCCTGCCGCCGCCGTCAAAGGCCGCTACGTCCGCTTCTACTCCAAGGGCAATTCCGCCGGCCCCTCGAACGATTACATCGAGACCGAAGTCTGGGGTGTGCCTGCCAAGTAAGGCCCGACAAGGCTTGAATCGGGCGGGCTTGCCCGCACCGTAAAGGTGTGAAGGTTATCCGAGCCAAGTCCGCGGGGTTCTGCTGGGGCGTCGAGCGCGCGATTGATATCGCCCGCGAGTATGCCCAGAAGGGGCGCCATCCGGTCTATACCGATGGCCCGCTCATCCATAACCGTCAGATGATGGAGGTCCTCACCGGCGAGGGCATCCGCGAGGTCGGGGATTACCGTAGTGAGGCCAAGTTAGAGGTCTCTAAATCGACAGATGCCGGTGCGGTCATGGTCGTGCGTGCCCACGGCATCTCGCCCGAACGCCGCGAATACCTGAAGTCGCTTGGCATGGAATTCCGCGACGCCACCTGTCCGGATGTCGGCATCATCGCTGGTAAGGTGCGCATGCATGCGCGCAAAGGCTACGCCACCGTCATCTTCGGTGACCCCAAGCATCCGGAGGTCATTGGCCTGCTCGGTTACGCGGAGGGCAAGGGGCATGTCATCACCTCGTCGGCCGAGATTGATGCACTGCCGGAGCTCGGCCCGCAGGTCTGCATGGTGTCGCAGTCGACGATGTTCACCGATGAGTTTGAGCAACTCGCCGCCCGCTTGAAGGCGCGCTTCGCTTCAGCCCTCGTTTTCGACACCATTTGTGGCGCCACCAAGGATCGCCAGGCGGATATCCGTGAGCTGCAGTCGCAAGGGTGTCAGGCCATCGTTGTCATCGGTGGCCGCCATTCCGCGAACACCGTCAAGCTCGCGAAGCTCGTGGAAATTCACGGTTTGCCCTGTTTCCACGTCGAGACCGCGGCGGAACTAGATTTCTCGGCCCTCGCCCGTTTTGGCACCGTCGGCGTGACTGCGGGCGCCTCGACGCCCGCGTTCCTGATCGACGAAGTCTGCGCCCGACTCGAAAAGACGGCCTAATTGCCGGGCAGGGCGGGGTGGGCGTGTGCGCCGGAGTCGATTATATTAAAATAACAAAATAAAATCACCCCTTGCACGGCGGGGCGAAACGGGTAGGTTTTTAGGCAACATGTCCTCCACTATCATCATTCTCGTCATCGCCATTGTGATTATTGGCGTGGCCGCCGCCGTGGGCTTCTGGGGGGTCGGGATGTATAACGTCCTCGTCCAGCTGCGGAATGGTTTTAAAAACGCCTTCGCGCAGGTGGATGTGCAGCTCAAGCGTCGCTACGACCTAATCCCGAATCTCGTCGCCACCGCCAAGGGTTACATGGCCCACGAAAGCGGCACGTTGACCGCCGTGATCGAAGCCCGCGCCAAGGCCACCCAGGCGAACGTGCGTTTTGCCGGCAACCCCGGCGACCCTGCCGCGATGCGCGACCTCAGTCAGGCCGAATCCGGACTCAGCGGTGCGTTGGGTAAGCTCATGGTCGTCAGCGAAAAGTATCCTGAGCTGAAGGCGGATGTCAATATGCGGGCGCTCATGGAGGAACTTTCCTCGACCGAGAACAAGATCGCCTCTAGCCGACAGTCCTTCAACGCCTCCGTGCTTTCGTATAATAACGGCCGCGAGGTTTTTCCGCAGAGTTTGATCGCCAATACGTTTGGCTTTGCCGGCGCCGAGTTCTTCAAGATTGAAGCGGCCGAGACTGCCCCGCCTGTCGTTAAGTTCTAAACCCCAGCCGTCCGGCTCATGGCCGATACGCTGAATTTCTTTCGGTCCCAGGATGAGGCCCGTGGACGCACGACCCTGCTGGTCGCGTTGCTCTCCGTGGCAATAGCCGTGCTGGTCCTCTCCCCGTTTGTCGCCTTCATGACGGTGTACGTCTCCAATGTGCCGCAGGTAAGCTGGTATCAGCCCCAGATCTTCGCATACACCACCATCTCGATGTTGGTCATCATCCTGATCGGCAGCTCGATTCGGATATCAGAGCTGGCCAAGGGCGGTGGCGCGATCGCCTCCCAGATGGGAGCGAGCTTGGTCGCCGCCCATACGACCAATTCTGCCGAACGGGTCCTCCTCAACGTGGTGGAGGAAATGGCCCTCGCGTCAGGATTGCCGGTACCGAGTTGCTATATATTTGCTGGCGATCGGACGATCAATGCTTTCGCCGCCGCCAACTCCTCTAAGGATGCCGCCATCGCTGTGACGCAGGGCGCCTTAGCGAATCTCACCCGGGATGAGCTCCAGGGAGTCGTCGCCTATGTGATGGGGCATGTCAGTAATGGTGATACGAGGCTAAGTATCCGCTTCATCGGGGTGGCCGGCGGGCTCACGGCGGTGTCCGATGTCGGCCAGGCCGTCATCAAAGCAGGTGGTTTCGTCGGTGCGGAAGGCTTGAAGGTTGCGGTTTCGGACGGGTTACGTTCGCCCGAGGACGAGCTCATCGGCTGTGTTGGCATGATCTTCATCATCGTGGCCCTCGCTTCGTTATTAGTCATAACGGGGGGTTTCCTAGCGGTCATTGCTGCCGTCGGGCTTGCCTCCACCTACGCGATTCAGGCCGCCGTCTGGCGTCAGCGCGAATCCCTTAGTGATGCCGCCGCGGTGCAATTCACGCGCAATCCGGCCGGACTGGCTTCGGCTTTAAAGAAGTTGGCCGTGCGCGGTTGCACCATCAAGTCGGCGTCAGGCCGGGGAACCGAATGGCAGAATTTCTTCTTTGCCCCGATTCGCGGTGCCGTCGCGAATTCCGATTCATTGAGGTCAAGCATCGCCGATCGGATACGATTCATCGACCCGACTTTCGATGGGGTGATTCCAGACCTCCCGCCGATTGATGTCAGGGAAGAGCCTAGCCACTCCACGCCTCCGCCTTTGCGTGGGGTCCCTAGCCCGATCGCTAGCCCAAAGCAGCTCCAATCTGTCTTTGGCTCCGGGGGCACGCTCCCGCTGAATCTGCGTATCGCCGCTTCTGAACCGGTTGGCGCTATGGGCATCGTCCTCGGGCTGATTCTACGGCAAGACCCCGCCTTACGCACACAACAGCTGGCGCAGGCCCAGGGTCTGGCCGGCGGCGAGGTCGTGAAGGAAGCGCTCAAGCTCGAGGTATCCTTGCGTGCCTTGCCGGCGGGGCACCGCGTGCCTCTCCTCGATGTGGCCATGCCGGCAATACGTCAGCTGTCTGCGGCTCAGGTGGCGGAGTTTGGTCAGGCGATCGATCAAGTCGGCTGCCAGGCTGACGACGGACTCGTGGTTTTGCTCATCCACGCATCGATGCGTCGCTATCTTTCCGTCGCTCCGAAGCGGATGGGCAAGGTTGGCGACCTTCAGGCATCTTGCGCACTGGTCCTCTCGGCCGTGGTGCAGACGTCCGGCGAAGGCACCGACGCCCAAGATGCGGCTTACCTGAAGGGTGCCAAGGTATTGGGGATGAGGCATCTTAGTCTGGTCATGATTCCGCCCGAGCAGGTCGATCTGGCGGAGGTGGAAAGTGCTTTGGGTGTGATTGCGGACAAAAGCGTCATCGATCTCGTGCGGCGTCAATTAGTGAATGCTTGTTGCGTAGCGATGCTCAGTGACGGCAAGGCCGAGCCCGCCGAGATTGAAATCATCCGCGCCGTCGCCGATACGCTCGGGGTGTCCCTCACCGCGGCGTAATCAGGGTGGGACAGCACCACGTGCTATCCTCGTGATTGCCTCTGCATCTGGCCTTGGGGGTGGGCGGGCTGTCGTGGCCCGCCGTTGTGCGAATGCGGTAGGGGCGCCACTGCGTGGCGTCCGTCCGTCGGGAGACGGTGCAGATCACCCCGCTCGGCTATGCTTGGCTTATTCTGGATAACGGACGCGACGCAGTCGCGCCCCACCCTTAAGCTGCATAAAAGTGTAGAAAGGGCTAAACATGAGCTTCGGTGGGTTTCTTCGTTCCAATTTAGACATTAAATTATCACAAGGCAGACCCGTCCCGCCTTGCAGGTGCGGGGCGGCTGGGTAAATTGCATCTCATCATGTTACCCGCCATCGGCATCTTCCTGCTCGTTATCGTCGTCATCGCTGTCATCGCCGGCACTTGGGGTGTCGGTATTTACAACGGCCTAGTGACCCTGCGGAACGCCTGCAAGAACGCCTTCGCGCAGGTGGATGTGCAGCTTAAGCGCCGCCACGACTTGATCCCTAACCTCGTCGAAACCGCCAAGGGCTACATGGCCCACGAAAGTGGTACGCTCACCGCCGTGATCGAGGCCCGCGCCAAGGCCACCCAGGCCAACGTCCGCTTCGCCGGCAACCCGAATGACCCCGCTGCCATGCGCGACCTCAGCCAAGCTGAAGCCGGCCTCAGCGGCGCCCTTGGTAAACTCATGGTCGTCAGCGAGCAGTATCCGCAGCTCAAGGCCGACACGACCATGCGCGCGCTCATGGAAGAGCTCACCTCGACCGAGAACCGCATCGCTTTCTCTCGTCAGGCTTTCAACGACGCCGTCCTCTTCTTCAACAACGCCCGCGAGGTTTTCCCAGCGGTCTTCATCGCCAACTCCTTTGGCTTCGCCGCTGCCGAGTTCTTTAAGGCCGAAGAAGCCGATAAGGTTGCCCCGACGGTGAAGTTCTAAGCGCTCGCCGCTAACGGCCCATGGCCGCCACAATGAATTTCTTCCGGGCCCAGGATGAGGCCCGCGGACGCACGACCAAGTTGGTCGTGCTTCTGGTGTTGGCGATTATTGTCCTGACCACCTCGCTCTACGTCCTTGCGGTGATGGGGCACGGGAAGCTCTTCCACCATCGCGGCGGGTATGACTGGGTTCAGCCCAAGCTTTTCTTCGGGACCACCGGGGTCGCCTTGCTGGTCATTATTGGTGGCAGCCTATTTCGTATCGCCGATCTGGCCAAGGGCGGCGGGGCCATCGCCGAGCGCCTGGGTGGCCGTTTGGTCGGTGCGAGCACGATCGACCTCGCCGAACGCCGCTACCTCAATGTCGTGCAGGAAATTGCCCTCGCGGCCGGTTTGCCGGTCCCGTTGTGCTATGTCATCGAAGGCGATAGCACCATCAACGCATTCGCTGCGGGGAATAACCCACAGGACGCCGCCATCGGGGTGACCCGCGGGGCGCTGGTCAATCTGACGCGCGAGGAGTTGCAAGGTGTGATCGCCCACGAATTCAGCCACATCGGTAACGGCGATATGACGATCAGCATCCGCATCATCGG
>CAISXT010000024.1 GCA_903889525.1 uncultured Opitutia bacterium
CTCCGGCCCGATGCCTGAGGCATCGCCTGCTCGGCCTAGCGGCCTTCGCCGAACCCGCGGGTTCTCATCCCTCAGGCGAGCGTCTTTCCGGCACCTGAACTTAACCGGAAAGGCAAGTCTTTGGAAGGGAATCAAATTGGCGGAGAGGAAGGGATTCGAACCCCCGGTACCTTGCGGTACGCCTGATTTCAAGTCAGGTGCAATCGACCACTCTGCCACCTCTCCGTAAAGGGGAGTCAAATCCGCCTGGGGTCTTCCCTCAAGCCCTTTCGGAGTCTTACCCTTGGGCTTTCTCCTGCTTTCCCATGGCCGGTAAAAAGATTCATGCCTACCCAATGAGCACCAGCGAGCGCGTCGAGGAAATCGACGGTCCCTACGGCCCCTTCGCCATCGGCGAGCGCGCCATCCAAAGGCTATGGGCTTCCGGCGAAGTCCGCGGCCCAATGGCCGCGGCGTCCGGCGCCAAAATTGAGATCCTCAACCAGGGTGACTGGAATCGCGGAGCTGGCCCGGACTTCCTCGGCGCGGAGATCCTTGTCGACGGACGGCGGGTGCGCGGCGACATCGAGATTCACCTGCGATGTGCCGACTGGCATGCACACGGCCACGAAAGTGATCCGAATTTCACCAACGTCATCCTTCATGCCGTCCTCCTCCCCGGCACCAAGGACGTCACCACCGCCTCCGGCCATCGACCTGAAACCATCGTACTACTCCCGCACCTCCCACGCGATTTGGAGGATCTCGCCGAAGAGGACGCTCTGCTCGAGCTGCGCGGCCGGGCCGGCGAAGTGGCCCGCCGCGTGCTCGCCGCGGAAAGCCATCTCGCACTCGGACTCAAACGTCGGGCGCTCGAGCGTTTCCGTGCGAAGACCAAGCACGCCCGCACCCGTATCCGCGAAGTGGGCTGGGATGCCGCTTGCCACGAACTATTCGTGGAATCCCTCGGCCTCGGCGGGAATCGCGCACCGATGTCCGAACTCGCGCGCACCCATTCTCCAGAGCAGATGCTGGTGCTCGGGCTCGATACGCTTTACATGGAAAAGTGCGGTCGCTGGAGGCTGCGCGGATTACGCCCCGCCGGACATCCCTATCGTCGCCTCGCCCAATACATGGAACTCAATCGACGACGCCCAGACTGGCGGCGCCACCTGCGGGCCTGGGCGCTCACCTTAAAGACGAATCCTCTACCCTCCTGCCGTCGCCGATTGATTGACGAAACTTTTTGCTGCATCCTGCCCGATGGGCGAGCGGACACCCTCTGCATCAATGCGCTCTTCCCCTTACTCCAAGAAACTAAGATCACCCTCGACCGCACGTGGCTCGAATGGCCCCCTGGAAATCATCCCGATGATATTCAGGAAGCGCGCGCCCTCCTCGGCCTCCAGGGCTCGGCTCGAAACTGGGAAGTCCAAGGCATTCTGGACGTCCTCCGGCGCAGCCAAGCCAACGCTACCCCGGGAAATAGCGTCATATCCTAAGGAATTGCCCCCAGTAATTATGCACCCCGCCTCCGTTGACAGGCCCGGTGGGCTGTCTCATAATTCTGATATGACCCCGCTCCCCGCTTCCACGTTAGCAATTTTCCTGCTGGCGATGTCCCTCCCCGTGGCCGGCTCCGCTGCTTCCACGGTCGCTTCCCCCGCCGACCACCTGCTAGGCAGCACCGTCAAGACCCCCTCGCCCCAACCGCCGACTGGTGGCGATAACGGTGTCGTCGATGATTGGGACGAACAAGAAGACACCCTACTCGACCGGGCCATCAAACTCCTCGAAGTCGCGGAAGTCGCGCCAACCGTGAAGGACCTGAACGAAGCCATCAAGGACCTCAGTGTCGCTGAAGACATGGAAGAACAGGAAATCCATCCGCGCGAAGTAAAGGAACCCAAAGGCCCCCGCGGCCCCGCTGGCCCCGCTGGCCCCCGCAAGCCCACCTCCTCCCGCCCGCGCAAGGTCAAAGAAGACCACGACGAAATCATCAAGCAGGAGAAGAACGCCATCCAGCTCGTTCAGGAGGCCGTCGTTGCCCTCAAGTCGAACAATCGCGCCAAGGTCACCGAGAATGTCGGAGCTGCTTTGCTCGCCATCAAGAAGGCGGACCAACTGAACGAAGACGAAGATCCGAACGAAGCTACGGAAGCCGTCAAGGCCGGCCGCACCGCCGCTGGCGCCACAGCCCCGGCAAAGCCTCGCAAGAAGTAAGCGGCACAAGCTACTCAACAAAAAGGCCCCTCTCCGGGGCCTTTTTCTTTGGCAGGGTTAGCCGCACTCAGGCCATCATTTTCCGCGCCTTCTCAAGCGAGTCGGCCAGGCGGTCCACTTCCTCAAGCGTATTGTAAAACGCAAATGAGGCACGGGCGGTACCACTGAGCCCGTAATGCTTCATCAGCGGCATACAGCAATGGTGTCCGGTGCGGATGGCGATGCCGTCCGCATCGAGTAACGTCCCGATGTCATGCGGATGGCCGCCAACGATATTGAAAGAGATCACGGCGACTTTCTCGGTCGCCTCGCCCACGATGGTTAGGCCTTTGATGGCCTTGAGTCGCTCCGTCGCGGCGGCGAGGAGCCTCTGCTCATGCGCGTGTGCGGCCGTCTGGATGGGCATGACGTATTCCAGCGCGACGCCGAGGGCGATGGCCCCAGAGATATCCGGCGTACCGGCTTCGAATCGCTCGGGCGCCTCACGGAAAGTGGTGCCGGCAAAGTCGACCTTCCGGATCATGTCGCCGCCGAATTGATAAGGCGGCATGGCGTCGAGCAGTTCCGGACGACCCCAAAGCACGCCGATGCCGGTCGGGCCGAAGGTCTTATGTCCGGAGAAAGCGTAGAAGTCACAACCGAGCGCCGGAACATCGACCTTAAAGTGGGCGGCGGACTGGCAGCCGTCGATGAGCACCAACGCACCCGCGGCCTGGGCGAGGCGGGTCATCTCGGCGGCGGGATTAACCGTACCGAGGGCATTGGAGACGTGGGCGAAGGCGACGAGCTTGGTACGGGCCGACAGCAGGCCTTTGAAGGCCACGAGGTCCACTTCGCCACGCGGCGTAACGGGCGTAACGATGACCTTGGCGCCCGTGCGCTCGGCTATAACCTGCCAGGGCACGATGTTCGCGTGGTGTTCGAGTTGCGTGAGCAGAATCTCATCGCCGGCCTTAAGGTTGGCGCGACCCCAGCATTCGGCGACGAGGTTGATACCCTCAGTGGCGCCGCGCACGAAGATACAGCCGCGGGCTTCCTTGAGCCCGAGAAATTTTGCCACCGAGGCACGGGCGGCCTCGTACGCCGTGGTGGCTTCCTCGCTCAGCAGATGGACGCCACGGTGGACATTGGCATTCTGCTCAGAATAATAGCGTTCCAGGGCCTTGATCACCACCGACGGCTTCTGGGAAGTAGCGGCGTTATCAAGGTAGGTCAGCGGACGACCACGCACGGAGCGTCCCAGAATCGGGAAGTCCTGCCGGATGCCAGTGATGTCGAACGCAGACATGAGGCCGAACTTAAGTGGACTGCGCCGGGGCGCAACCGGGAAGCGAATTAGGGAGAGGTTGGTAGCCGGACCGCCTTGCGGATATAAGCAGGCACATCGACATCCTGTCCGTCAATGAAGGTCATCGGCGTGCCGCCGAACAGGCCGCGGCGCATAGACTCCTCCGTCGCAAACTCGAAGACCGGCTGGGCAGGATCAGCCTCCTTGCCCCCTTTTTTCGTCTTCGCGGTAGTTTTCGGGGCGGGTAAAGATGCCCCGAGTACCGACACTTCGATACGGTCGCCCATGGAAGCGTCGACCCGAGCGCAGATAATCGTCGACGTCTCGCCGCCGAACCGCGTACGGATGGCCGCCACGGCCTCGAAGGCTTCCGTGGTCGTGAGCGAGGTGCCGCCCGCGACATGCACGAAAAGTGAAGCGACCTTGGTGACCGCCCCTGGACCATGTGCCAGCGGGCAATCGCAAGCGGCACGCGCAGCCTTCATTGCCGCGCCTTCACCCTGCCCGACGCCATAAGCGTAAAGCGTCGGGGATCCCGGCGTGGAAAGGATGGAACGCAACGCGGAAGGGTCGACCGCGATGAGGGCACCCGGAGCGAACGCACTGGCGATGCCGCGCAGCGCACCACCCACCCAGGCGTCCGCGGCAGCGAAAGACTCAGAGAGCGGCGCATCGGAAGCCACCTGCTGCAGCAGCAAGTCATTGTGGACGACCACGAGCCCATGACATTTCTGCCCGAGTAAAACCGTCGCATCGTTCGCCTGACGCATCCGGCGTTCGCCCTCATGAGAGAAAGGCATCGTCGCAAAAGCGAGCACGGTCGCACCCGTTTCCGCCGCCAAAGAAGCCACGACCGAGGCCGCGCCGCTACCGGTCCCGCCACCGAGGCCGGCAACCAAGACCACGATAGGCACTCCCGTAAATAGGCGGCGCAAGGGCGTCTCTTCGGATTCAGCGGAGACCAGCCCAAGGGCTGCTTCGCCGCCCGTGCCCATCCCGCGCGTCTGGGCCCGTCCGAGCTGCACCGCTTGGGCGCCCACGATGGCCTGCAAAGCCCGGGCATCCGTATCGAGCAACGCCACCCCAATTTCCGCAGGCAGCTGGGCGGAGAGACGCGTGACCATCGAGCACCCCGCGCCACCGAGGCCGACGAGTAAAATGGAGGGCGTGGCGCTCATCTTAGAAACGGAACAAGTCCTTGAGCGTGGCCAAGAAACCCCGAGGGCGGCGGACGGCCGGCGGTGCATCCGTGATGGCGGCGGCCATGAGCCCAACGGCCCCCGCATACTCTGGCTTACGCAGGGACTCGTTCTCGAAATTCGGGATACCGACGCGCGCCGTCAGCCCGGTCACGAGCTGCACCGCTTCGACAGCGTCGGCAAGATTGGCCGAGCC
>CAISXT010000025.1 GCA_903889525.1 uncultured Opitutia bacterium
CATGGAGCAGGAGATTGCCTATGCGAAAAATGCGGGGCTGGATTACTGGGCGTTCCTCACCTACCCGGAAGCCGACTCCATGAGCTCGGCCCTCGCACGCTATCTCCGGAGCCCGAAGCGCACTGACCTCGGCTTCTGCCTGATCCTACATCAAACGCTTTCCGTGCCGGCTCCGCGCTGGCCAGCCGAACGCGATCGCGTCGTGAAGTTGATGCAGGAGCCAGGCTATCAGAAAACGCACGGGCGCCCACTCGTCTATACCTTCGACGTGAAGACGGAGCAGCCGACGATTAAACAACGCTTCGAAGAACTCCGCGCCGCGGCGAAGGTCGCCGGCCTTGATCCGTATTTTGTGTACATGGGTTGGAATCCGGCCCGCGACTACCAAGCCCACGCCAGCGAAGGTTTCGCTGCGGTCTCCGCCTACGCCCACCCAGGCGCTGAGCCAGTCTTCGCAAAGTATGTCGCCGCCTTCGAGCAACACGCTTGGTCGAGTGCGCTCGCGAACAAAATTCCTTACGCACCGCTCGTCACCACGGGCTGGGACAAGCGCCCACGACAGGATCATCCGGTCTCGTGGGAAAAGAACGCTGGCTACGCCAACCAGAAGACATTCCCCGCCACCGCCACGCCGGATGAGATCGCCGCACATCTTGGTCGAGCGCTCACCTTTGTGAAAGCGCACCCGGACATCTGCCCAGCTAACACCGTCATCATCTACGCGTGGAACGAGCACGACGAAGGTGGCTGGCTCTGCCCTACTTGGACGCCCTCTGGCAAGCCCGACACCTCCCGCCTCGACGCCATTCGAACTGTCTTGAGGTAGGGGCAGCACCGCGTGCTGCCCTAGCTGCATCTGTATCTAAGGTAGGGACGGCTCTCCGAGCCGTCCGTTCGCCGACAGACATCCGCGCCTCACTCAGCTCAACGGCGGGCTCGGAGAGCCACGCCCTAACTCGACACCCAGCCAATCATCCGGTCTCCAGTTTCCTTTTGAGCTAAATTGCTCCCCGCACCCGTATCGACGGCTTTTGACGCCGCTTCTTTAAGATGGAACTCCCCCCACCCCTTATGGTCATATCTCGCATGCTCCGACTACCCCTGCTCGCAGTGGCCTATCTGGCCGCGCTTCTCGCCTCGTCCCCGCTCCGCGCCGAAACCTTCTGGGTCTGGGGCGCGAAGAACAACGTCACCAACCAACAGGTCTGGTTCCGCTCCTCCTTTGAGCTGAAGGAAGCCCCAACCAAGGCCCAACTTCAGGCCGTCGCCGACAACCACTGCACGGTCTGGCTCAACGGCAAGCAGCTCGGCGGCTCCGATGAATGGCAAGAGCCCTTCGCCGCCGAAGTCAGCGCCGACCTTAAGGCGGGCGTGAACACGATCGCGATCCTCGGCCGTAACGACGGCGGTATCGCTGCGATGGCCTTCCGTCTTTCCGTCGGCAAGAAGGTGCTCGCCGAATCTGGCGACAACTGGAAAACGTCCCTCGCTGATCCCGGCAAAGGCTGGGAAGCCGCCGGCTTCGACGACGCGAAGTGGACCGCCGCGACGATCGTGAAGAAGATGGGCGAACAGCCCTGGGGCAATCCGTTCAGCGGCAACAAGCCTCTCGCCAAGGGCGGCAAGCGCACCCCGACCTCTTCGGTCGCTCCCGCCGACGAACTCATCCTCCTCCCGGGCTTCAAGGCCGAGCTGCTGCACCTCGTCCCGAAGGCGGAACAGGGTACCTGGGTCTCCCTCGCGGTCTCGCCGGAAGGCGACCTCGTCGCCGGCGACCAAGGCGGCGTGCTCTGGCGCATCTCCCTCAAGGATCCGACGAAGCCCGTCGTGACCAAGATCGACACGAAGGCCTTCGGCTGCCACGGCCTACTCTTCGCCCACGGCGCGCTCTACGCGTGCGCGAGCGAAAAGGGTAAGGGCGATATCTGGCGCCTGCGCGACACGAAGGGCGACGGCTCCTACGCCGAACAGACGCTGATCCGCGCCCTCAAAGGCTCCGGTGAACACGGCCCACACCAGCTCGTCCTCGACCGCGACGGCTCGATCCTCGTCTTCGGTGGTAACCACACGAAGCTGCCCGACGACGAGAAGGCGGGCGCTGCGGCCAAGCATTACGATGAAGACGACCTCCTTAAGAAATTCGAAGATGCCAACGGCCACGCCTCCGGCATCAAGGCCGTGGGCGGCTGGATCGGCCGCATGGACAAGGACGGTAAAAATTGGGTCCGCGTGACCACCTGCTTCCGCAATCCGTATGACGGCGCGGTCGCTCCAGACGGTGACATCTTCTCTTATGACTCCGACATGGAGTGGGACATGGGGGCGCCTTGGTATCGCCCGACCCGCATCAACCTCTGCACGCCCGGTGGCGAACTCGGTTGGCGCTCTGGTGCCGGCAATAACGCGCAGGCGCTCGTCGACTCCCAGCCTGCGCTCGTCGACATCGGCCCTGGCAGCCCGACGGGTTGCACGATGGGCACCGGCGCGAAATTCCCCGCCGCCTATCAGCGCGCGTTCTTCGCCTGCGACTGGACGTACGCCACGCTCTACGCGATCGTGCTCGAACCCGAAGGTGGCGCCTGGAAGGCCCGCAAGGAAGTCTTCGCCGCAGGCAAGCCGTTCTCCGTCACTGACGCGGTCATCCGCCCGCAGGACGGCCACATGTATGTGACCATCGGCGGTCGTGGCGGTCAGTCCGCGCTTTATCGCATCACCTACCAGGGCAAGGAATCCACCGCGCCGGCCGCCTGGTTCACGGCCACGCCTGAACAGAAGCTCCGCCGCGAACTCGAAGCCTTGCGCGATGTCGCCCCGACCGCCGCCGCCCTCGACAAAGCCTGGCCGCTCATGGGCCACCCCGATCGCTGGGTGCGCTTCGCCGCCCGCATCGCCGTCGAACACCAGCCGGTCACCAGCTGGCGCGCCCGCGTGAAGGCCGACGCCAACGTCGACCTCGCCATCAACGCCGCTGCTGCCCTCGCTCGTTGTGGCGAAGCTTCCGACCTGGCGGCCATCGTCGCCGCGGCGGACAGCGCCCTAAAGTCTAAGGACCTCCGCCTGCAACAGGATCGCCTGCGCGTCTTCCAGATTGCCTTCTCGCGTCGCGGCAAGCCCGACGCTGCCACGGCCAAGCGCCTCGGCAAGGAAGCCGCCGACCGTCTTCCTTCCGGCGACAACGCCCTCGACCGCCAGCTCGCGACGGTCGCAATCTTCTTCGAAGAACCCACCGCGCCGGCCCGCGTGCTGAAGGCGATGAAGTTCGCGCAGCCCGGACCCGCCGTCGTCGCCGATCCAGAAGTGCTCGCCCGCCACCCGGGTTACGCCAAGGCCGCCGCCAACGCGATGGCCGTCACGCCTTCCTCCACGCGTATCGGCCTCGCGGTCTATCTCTGCCGCGCTACCGTCGGTTGGACGCCGGAACTGCGTAAGGAGTTCTTCGGTTTCCTCGACGGTCTCTCGCAGGCCGAAGGCGGCCACTCGCTCAAGGGCTTCGTCCGCAACATCCGCAAGGAGTCCCTCGCCGCTGCGCCCGAAGCCGAACGCGCCGCCCTCGAAGAGATCGCTCCCGCCACGCCACGTAAGGCCGCTGACCCGATTCCAGCCGCTTCTGGCCCGGGCCGTCTCTGGACGCATGCCGAAGCCCTCAAGGTCTGGGAAACCGCCAAGGCCGAGAAGTCCTTCGACTTCGCCAATGGCCAGAAGATGTTTGCTGCCGCGCTCTGCTCGCAGTGCCACCGCCTCGGCGACAACGGCGGTGCGCAGGGTCCGGATCTCTCCGGCCTCGGTGCCCGTACCGCGCCGGCCGACGTCCTGATGAGCGTCATCCAGCCCAGCGCCATCGTCTCCGACCAATACTCGAACTCGATCATCGGTCGCGTCGACGGCGGCAAGACCATCGGCCGTATCCTCAACGAAGAAGGCGACAAGCTGCAGCTTGCGGTCAACCCATTCGACTTCTCGGTGCAGCTCGCGGTCAACCGCTCGGATATCCTGAGTATCGATCGATCGCCGGAAAGCCCGATGCCCGTCGGCCTGCTCAACTCGCTCAACGCTCAGGAAGTCGCTGACCTCCTCGCCTACCTCATCTCCGGCGCGAACCCCAAGGACCCGATGTTCGCGAAGTGAGCGCTTCGCGCTCACATCGTGGGGTTCTGCTGGCAGGGTGAACTGCTGCGAAACCAAAGATCAGGGCGGCTTCGGCCGCCCTTTTTTGTGCCCGCTGCCTTTTGCTTCACTCCCTTGTCACCGTGCCAGCGTGTCCCCTCGCGGCTCCGCCGCGCTGGTAGGGACGGCTGTCCTCAGCCGTCCGTTTGCGGACAGCGCTGCGCATCTCTCGCGAGATTCTCTTCTCGCTACGGACAACGGCGGGTTGAGGACAACCCGCCCTACCAAAGATACATCGAGAGCGGTGTCCTTTTTCTCCAATCAAACTATCATCTCATCAACCTGCATCCGGACGGGGATAGCCCATCGTGCTGTCCTCATCGCTGCCTGGGTAGGGACGGCTGTCCTCAGCCGTCCGTTCGCGGACAGCGCTGCGCATCTTCCGCGAGACCCTCTTCTCGCTACGGACAACGGCGGGTTGAGGACAACCCGCCCTACCCTGAGACATGTCCCCGCGGGCAGGGGC
>CAISXT010000026.1 GCA_903889525.1 uncultured Opitutia bacterium
CTGCCTTCCGAACAGGACTTCCCGTACTCCATCAGTCTCGTCTCCGAGATCATGGAGTCCAACGGCTCCACCTCGATGGCTTCCGTCTGTGGCGGCACCCTCGCTCTCCTCGACTCCGGCGTGCCCATCAAGGCCCCGGTCGCCGGTATCTCCTGCGGTCTCGTGACCGAAGACGCCGCCGGTAAGATCGTGAAGCACCGCGTACTGACCGACATCATCGGCGCCGAAGACCACTACGGCGACATGGACTTCAAGATCTGCGGCACCCGCGAAGGCATCACCGCCTTCCAGCTGGACCTTAAGATCCACGGTCTCCCGATGAGCATCGCCAAGGAAGCCATCGCCCAGAACAAGGTCTCCCGCGACGCGATCCTGGACATCATGGCCAAGACCATGCCAGCCACCCGTGCCGAGCTGAAGCCCTGTGCCCCTCGCACCCACCGCATTAAGATTCCGTCCGATAAGATCGGCGCACTCATCGGCCCAGGCGGCAAGAACATCAAGCGCATCACGGAGTACACCGGTTGCCAGCTCGACATCGATCAGGACGACTCCGGTTGGGTCACGATCTTCGCGACCGACGGCGAGTCCCTCGCCCGCGCGGTCAACGAGGTCAACCTCCTCTCGGCGCAGATTGAGATCAACAAGACTTACAAGGGTATCGTCCGCTCGGTGAAGGAATTCGGCGCTTTCGTCGAATGCCTCCCCGGTCAGGAAGGCCTCGTGCACGTCTCCGAACTCGCCGACCACCGCGTCGAGCGCGTCGAAGACATCGTGAAGCTTGGCGACGAAATCATCGTCAAGTGCGTTGGCATCGACGACAAGGGCCGCGTGCGCCTCTCGCGCCGCGCCGCCATCGCCGAGAAGGAAGGTCGCGAATACGCTCCCGCCCCGAAGCCGATGGATCGCCCCCGTGGCGACCGTCCGGACCGTCGCTAAGCCCCGGTTGAACGACCAGACAAGGCCCCGCTCAACCCGGGGCCTTTTTTGTGCCCGCTGGCGGAGGCCTTACTTCGAGGGCTTGTCCGACGCCGTCACCCTTTCGAACCAGGCGCGCGCCACGCTCGTCGCGGCGCAGTCACGTAGCGGCCAGCGGTCGTTATGCGGGTGCTTCACGGCGTCGTTAGGAAACTTTCCGTAGAGTGCCTTCATGTCGATATCGGCGTAAGTCCAGCTGGGGGCGCTCAACTGCGCGGCTAGGAGCGGCCGCACGGTGGCAGCACCGCTGCCTTGGGTGACGAGGAGGGGTCGGCCTTGTAATCGCTTCAGACGGACCGCAGCCTCCTCCCGGAAGCGTGCTAGCGGCGAGCCCCAGTCGGTGCCTTTCCATTCGGTGGCCCCATCGAAGTGGTCATGCGCCCACAGGCCGCACCAGAGCTTTGCGACCCCGTCGTCGTGCAGGCCGAGGAACGAGACACCGATTGCACCGCGTGAGAATCCGCAGAGGACGACCTTGTTGGCGTTGCCGCCGAATTCGTTGCAGATGCGCGGGATGTTCGTCTTGGCGTAACTTACGGTGGCATCGATATCGCCCCACCAGGTAATCTCGTTCTGCTGATGGTCCTTGGCCACATAGGGCAGGATAACCCAGATCGCCTTCCCTCGTGATACACCGTAAGCGAGCGCCGCCCCTTCGACTTGGCCCGTCGAGCCGGAGCCTGGGTAATAGTTGCCCGTGTATTCGGCGATGACTGGCCAGTGCTTACCACGGGCCTTCCAGTCGGGCGTCCAGTCGTCCGGTAGGGCGATGAGGTGATGGACCTTGGTGCCGACGTATTCCGCGGTGATCACGGTGGCACGCTTGCCTGGTTGCGGGGCTCCTTCCGTGAGGGGAGGGACGATTAAATCAGCCGCAGTGAGTTTCGACGCCAAGACGAGAGCGAGCAGGGCGCAGCGCATGGGCTTAGGGTAGGCGGGCGTCGACGACCTGGGAGCGGCTCCAGAGGTCATGCCAGGCGCGCTTATCGCGACGGAAAAGCGGGACGTGGAAATTGATGATGCCCAGAATCATGAAAAGTGGATTCGGTAAGGCGAAGAAAGCGGCCTTCCATGCGGAGCGAAGTAGGGCGGAGAGGAAACTGGGTGGCTCCGCCATGGGGAGTTGGATGGTCCGGAGGCTGAAGATGAGTTTACCAATGGTACGTCCTTTCATGAGCCATTCCTGCATCGTCAGGGCGCCGAGCATTGTCATGAACGTCATCGTGCCTTGAAAGGTGATCCAGATTTCCGCGGCATCTAAATCTTCCTTCTTGGGGTGAAGTGCCGCATCAACGATTCCCTGCAATTCTCTTTGGCTACCGGTCTGCAGGGCGTGCAAATATTGATTCGTTAGGCGCTGGGTCCAGGCTTCGGTTTGCTTGCGGGCGGCGAGTTCCTCGGGGCTGGCAAGTAATGCCGCCAAGGCCCAGCCGAGAAACATCAACGGAATGATATCAGCCAGACAGGCGAAGGTGCGCCACCAGTAACCCGCCGCGGGCGGCGGAATCGGGGGAGGATTAGCCACGAGCTTGGGCGCGCTCGCAGGCGTCGAGCGTGTTCTTCATCAGCATCGCCACGGTCATCGGGCCCACGCCGCCAGGGACGGGCGTGATGGCTTCGCACTTCGGCGAGACAGCGTCGAAGTCGACATCGCCGACGATGCGGTAGCCGGTCTTTTTGGTCGCATCCGGGATACGGTTGATGCCGACGTCGATAATCACGGCGCCGGGTTTGACCATGTCAGCGGTGATGAACCGGGGCTTGCCAATTGCGGCGACGATGATGTCGGCCTGGCGGACGATGCCCGGCAGATCCTTCGTCCGCGAGTGGGCGATGGTGACAGTGCAGTCGCAACCTTTGGCGAGGAGTAGGGCGGCGGCGGGTTTGCCGACGATGAGCGAGCGGCCGACGACGACGGCGTGCTTGCCGGCGGTTTCGATGCCCGAGCGGCGAAGGAGCTCAATGACCCCGGCAGGCGTGCAGGCAGCGAAAGCTCCAGGCAGTTCTTGGACGAGGCGACCGATACTCTGCGTGCCGAAGCCGTCGACATCTTTGTCCGGCGAGACCCGATTGAAGACTTCGGTTTCCGGCAGGTGTTTAGGGAGAGGAGCCTGAATGAGGATGCCATGGACGGAGGCGTCGGCATTCAACGCGTCGAGGTGGGCGAAGAGTTCTTCCTTGGAGACCGTCTCGGGGAAGAGCTGGAGCGAAGCCTTCATGCCCACTTCAGCGGCGGTCTTCTGCTTCTTAGTCACGTAGGACACGGAGGCCGGATCGTCGCCCACGCGGACGAAGGCGACGTGAGGGATGGTCGGGGCGAGTTTGGCGACCCGTTCCTTGACTTCCGCGAGGACTAACTGGGCGATAGCGTTTCCGTCAATGAGGCGCATGTCCCATCAGTAGGACAAGGTGGCCGTGGAGGGCGAGAAAAGTCCGTCCCCCTCCGTCCGATTGATTGTCTCGCCCTGCATGGGTAAATGCCTCAATGCGTAGGGCGTGCCAGCCGAAGGACCCATGCGTATTCATAAGTTCCTCGCTCAGGCGGGGGTCTGCTCCCGTCGTGAGGCCGAACGGCTCGTCGCCTCGGGGTCGGTGATGATCAATGGCAAACTGGCCGTGACTGGGCAACCGGTTGACCCGGCCGTGGACACGGTCATCTGCCAGGGGCAGCACGTGAAGCCGCTCGGGCGTACCGTGGTCCTGATGATGAACAAGCCCCGCGGCTATCTTTGCACCAACGATGACTCTCACGGTGGTCAGACGGTTTTTGACATGGTGCCGCCGGAATACGGTGCCTTGCGTCTGTTCTGCGTGGGTCGACTCGATAAGGATTCGGAAGGCCTCCTCATCCTGACCAACGATGGCGAGTTGGCGAACAAAGTGATGCACCCTTCTGGTGGCGTCATTAAACGCTACGAAATTATTCTTAACCGGGATTACGACCCTACCTTGACCCCTCGGTTGCTTAAGGGGGCCGTGGAGGAGGGCGAGCACCTCCGCTTCAAGAAGGTCATTCGGCATCCCGATAACGCTGCACACTTGGAGATCCATCTCGATCAGGGGCGTAAGCGCGAAATTCGCCGACTCTTTGAGATCTTTGGTTTCCATGTAAAGGTGCTGCGTCGCTTCCAGGTCGGCGGCTTGGTCCTACGCAAGATGCCTCTGGGTGATTGCCGCCCGCTTTCCCGCAAGGAAATCGACTCGATTTTCGAGAATTAGGCCTGCCCGGAGGCGTTATCCTGCTTGCTCTGAGGGGGGAGGCTTTTTATTTTTAAGCTACCCCTTATGAACGTGAACGCACTGCGCCTTCTCCTTCTGCTCGCCTGTACCCTCGCCTGGTCCCTCTGCCTGCATGCGTCGCCTGAGGGGACCATGAAGTTGGTCTGGGAGGATAACTTCGAGGGCAAGGAGCTCGATCCTAAGAAGTGGAACACTAACGGAGTCGTCAAAGTGGTTGATGGTCAGCTTTCACTGGAAGCCACGCCCGGGGACAAGCCGATGTTCTGGCGCGGATCGGGCGTTAATACGAACGGTAAGTTCAAGACGGGCGGCTTCGGCTACGTCGAGGCCTCGATTCTCTTTACTAAGAGCCGCGATCATAGTGGCGGTTTTTCTATCGGTAATGAAGACATGGGCAAGCCGGCGGCGCGGATGAATTTTGGCGGTGGTGGTGATGGCGCCGGTCTCGGCCTTTATATCGTCAACGATGAGCGCGGCCGCTCGCTTAGTCCTAACGAAAATCCCGTCCCCAAAGACTCTTACAGTAAGAAGTTTCATAAGTTTGGCTTCGCTTGGACGGCAATTGATTACCGCTGGTACGTGGATGGCCGCTTGGTGCAGAAGATGGTCCAGCCACCGACGACTAAGCCGATGGCTATCAGTTTCGGCCATTCGGTTGGCGGGGAGGCTGGTTTCACCAAGAATTTCCCCGACCCGACCAAGGGTCCGGAGCCCATGCGGGTCGATTGGGTTAAGGTCTACCAATAGGGTAGGGCTTGCCTGTCTTCGGTCTCATATTAACCTTTTAACTACCCTGTCATGCGCTTCGACCTTTTAATTCTTCTCACCGCCGCCGCGCTTTCCGCCGCACCGAGCATGGGCTTGAAGCCGATCTGGGAGGAGAACTTCGACGGCAAGGAGCTCGACCCTAAGAAGTGGAATTCCTCCGGGGCTGTGAAGCTGGTGGACGGAAAACTTTCACTGGAGATTACTTCGGCCGTCGGCGGTAAGCCTGGCTTCTGGGCTGGGTCTGCGGTAAATACCAACGGGAAATTTGATTCCATGCAGGGTTATTTTGAAGCCTCCATTCGGATGCTTCAAACC
>CAISXT010000027.1 GCA_903889525.1 uncultured Opitutia bacterium
AAAGTGGCGGAGAGGATGGGATTCGAACCCACGATACCCTTTTGGGGTATACCCATTTAGCAAACGGGCGCTTTCGGCCACTCAGCCACCTCTCCAGGTCCTTCGTTAATTCGAAGGAAGGTCAGTAATGGGGGGCTACGGGCGATGGTCAAGCCCAGGCCACCCACAGAAACGTTAAGCGGTCGGCGGCAACGCCGGGCCACGCTTTAAGCATACCTTTACTCTCCACATCCCCGCCCCGTGGCTCCTAGATATCCCGATGCCCACCCCGGCTAACCCCCACCCCACCCGCTCCCTCGGGCGGATAGCTCACTTCATCGGAGCGATTCTGCTGCTCGGGGTCGCCGCGCACGCCGAAGAAGTTCGGGTGCCGGGCATCACGGGTGCGCAACTCGACGGAGCCCTCAAGGGGCAACTCCTGCTCGAAGAACTCAACTGCGTGGCCTGCCACGAAGCATCGCCCGCACTCACCACTGCTTCCAAGAAAGCGCCGAGACTCATCGGCATCGGGGCAAGAATTCATCCAGACTACCTCGCGGCCTACCTCCGCACCCCTCACGCGATCAAGCCGGGTGCAACGATGCCCGATGTACTCGGAAAAATACCGGAGTCCGAGCGGGCAGTCGCCGCCACGCAGCTGACGCACTTTCTGCTATCGCTCAAGCCGCCGACGTTCGCGCCGCAACCGCCAGATGCGGTCGCGGCGGCCCAAGGGGAGAAACTTTTCCACAGCCGTGGCTGTGCGGCCTGCCATTCGCCGCGCGACGCCCAAGGGCACGAGACAATGGCGGAAGCTTCGACGCCCCTCGGTAAGCTGGAGCAGAAATATAGCTTTAAGAGCCTAACAGATTTCCTCCGCCAACCCCACTTGAGTCGTCCATCCGGTCGCATGCCCGACTTGCGATTACCGTCGCGTGAGATCGAATGCATCGCCCATTACCTCCTGCGGGACACGCGCCTCCCCGGCCATCTGACCTACACGATGTACCGCGGCGAGGTCTGGGAAGGCCTGAATCATGAATCCATCGAACCCGAGCGGGCTGGCACGATTGATGATTTCGCGCTGACCAACCTCGAGCGGACGCATCACCACATGGCGATCCGCTTCGAAGGCTGGATCAACCTCCCAGTAGCCGGCCAGTATACATTCTTCCTCAAAGCAAACGGGGGCACGCTGCAGATTGACGGCCAAGATGTCCTCACCCAAGCACCGCGGGATCGACGCGGGGTCGTCCAAGTCCAAGGCAAGGCCGCGCTCGCGGCAGGCTGGCGTAAACTCCGGCTAGATTATTACCACACCGGCCGGGAGCCCTCGCTGAGTTTCGAGATGCAAGGCCCGCAATTCCCCCGGCAGGCGATTCCCTCCGCGATCTTGTCGGTCTCGGATCAACCGATCGCCGCTTTCCAAAGCCCAGTCGTCGATCGTGCCCTCGCCGCCGAAGGCCGCCAGAAATTCGCCAGCCTGGGTTGTGCGCGTTGCCATGATGATATCGGCGTGACCGCACCGCCCGCGATGCCCTTGGCCAAATTGGATCTCACCCGAGGATGCCTCAGCGGACAGCCCGGAGCCTGGGCACGTTTCGACCTCTCGACTGATCAGCGCGCCATGATTCGCACCGCGTTGAGCCGCCCTAGCGGCCTCACGGCCACCCCCGAACAAACCCTTCAGCTGGAACTCGCGCGTTTCAACTGCCTCGCATGCCACGAACGTCGCGGGCTCGGCGGCATCGCCCCGGCCCGCAATGCGCTCTTCACCGGGACGGCACCGGCCTTGGGTGATCAAGGTCGCTTGCCGCCGACGCTTTCCGATGTGGGGGCAAAGCTCACCACCGCCGGGCTCGAAGGGGCGCTCCTCCAAGGCGCGCGTCCGCGTCCTTACCTTGCGACCGCCATGCCGCAGTTCGGCGAAGCCCACATGCGACCGCTGGTTGGACTCTTTAGTCAGGTCGACCATCTCGAGAAAGCCGTCCTGCCCGAGGTACCCAACTTGCAGGAATCAAAAAATGCCGGCTATGAAATGATGGGCGCCAAAGGCTTCAGCTGCATCGCGTGCCATGATTTCAACGGCCAGAAATCCGCGGGCGCGGGCGCCCTAGATTTAGTCGGGATGACCCAGCGCATTCAGAAGAACTGGTTCCACCTCTACATGCGCTCACCGCAGCGTTTCCACCCCGGCATCATCATGCCGAGTTATTGGCCGGGCGGCCAGACCCTGCGTCCCGATGTGCTCGGCGGAGATGCCAGCCAGCAGATTGAAGCCCTCTGGCGCTACCTCGAGGCCGGCACCCAGGCAAAGAATCCCCTCGGGCTTTCCCGTCAGTCCAAAGAAGTCCGCGTGACGGACGTGGCAGAGATTTGTCGCGGACGGAGCAATATCGGCTACCGCGGCATCGCGGTAGGCTACCCCGGCCGCATCAGCCTTGGCTTCGATTCGGAAGAGATGACCCTGCGACAACTCTGGAAGGGCGAGTTTGCCAATGTCGACTTAGGCTCCTTCCAGCCGCGGGCCTTGGATACGATGGTTCCCTTCCCCGCGGGCGTACCCTTTCACCGTCTCAAATCCCTCGAAGATAATTGGCCAGCCAAGGGCAAGACCACCTTCGGCTTCCCGCAAAACCTCGGCTATCAATTCCGCGGTTATGACCTCGATGCACTCCGCCGCCCGACGTTTCACTACGAATACGGCGAAGTGAAAGTGGCGGACTTCTTCGAGGACGCGCGCGGGAGCGACGGCAAGGCGTACTTCAAACGCACCCTCACCTTCACCGCTCCTAGCGGCACGGCTCCCTTCTACTTCCGCGCCATTAGCGGAGCTAAGGTCACGGCGACGGACGCGAAAACCTTTACCGCGGCCAAATTAAAAGTCCGCCTCACGGGTGCATACCAAGGCATCGTGCGGGAAGATGAACTCCTCATCCCGCTTACGCTGCCAGCGGGCACCTCTACCCTCACCCTCGACTACCAATGGTAACGCTCCGCTCTTCCCTCGTCTGGGCGATGCTCGCCTGCACCCCCGGCCTCGCGGCTGAGGACTTAGGTGCCATGTGGGGTACCGCCGCCGCGGAGGCGAAGTATTACCCCATCGTCAACATCCCGATTCCCTCGACGATTCCGATGCGACCGGGTGGCCTCGAAGTCCTGCCCGACGGGCGACTCGCCGTGGGGACTCGCCGCGGCGACATCTACTTTATCCAGGGCGCCTTCTCCACGCCACCGAAACCGGAATACCACCTCTTTGCGACCGGCCAGGATGAGATCTTCTCGCTCGCCTGGAAAGATGGCGCGATGACCGCGACTTCCTTTAGTGAAGTCTTACGCATCCGTGACACCAAAGGCGATGGCGTCGCGGATCGCTACGAAACCCTCTCCAACAACTGGGGCTATGCCGAGGGCCATGAGTTTGCCTTCGCCTCCAAGCATGATCCGCAGGGCAATATCTGGGTAGCGCTAGGCCTCAGCGGATCGTACGAATCGCATAACCTTTTCCGCGGGTGGGCCGTGAAGGTAACCCCACAGGGCGAGATGATTCCGGTGTGTAGCGGCCTGCGCAGCCCCGCTGGAATTGCGGCCAATACCCAGGGCGAGATGTTTGTCATTGAGAGCCAAGGACCGTGGAACGGCTGCTGCTCCCTCAAGCATCTGAAGCAAGGAGCCTTCCTTGGCCACCCCGCGAGTTACAATTGGTACGCGTTCACCAAGGACCTCAAAGAACCCGTAAAGCCTAACAGCAACTCGCGGCTGCACCTTGAACGCAAACGCGTGAAAGAGTTCGTACCCCCAGCGGTGCGTTTCCCGTACATCAAGATGGGACGTTCGATATCTGGCTTCCGGCTCGATCAGACCGGCGGTAAGTTCGGGCCCTTTGCCGGCCAGTTCTTCCTCGGCGACTACACCTTGAGCATCCTGCTGCGTGCGACCACCGAACAGGTCAACGGAGTCTGGCAAGGCGCGTGTTACCCCTTCCGCGAAGGACTCGCCACCGGCATCATGAACGTGGAGTTCTCGCCGCAAGGCCAACTCATCGCGGGCGGTTTCACGACCAACGCCCAATGGCCCGTGCGGGGCACCGAACCCTTTGCACTCCAGCGCATCGATTGGAGCGGCGTCACCCCGTTCGAAGTAAAAGAGATCAACATCAAGCCCGACGGCTTCCTGGTCACCTTCACCCTACCCGTTGACCCTGAGACGGCGGCCAACCCGGCGAACTACGACGTCTCGACCTACACGCACATTTACCAAGCTGGCTACGGCAGCCCGGAAGTCGACCAGACCACGCCAAAAGTACTCAAAGCCGTGCCCGCGGCGGACGGCCTTTCGGTGCGGCTCACCCTGGAGCGGATTGAAGAGGGTCACATCCATGAATTCGATTTCGCAAAAGTCCGCGCCCAGACCGGCACGCCCCTGCTCCACACCAAGGCGTATTACACCGTCAATGAAATCCCCGCGAAGTAAGCGGCGATCTCAGCTTTCATGAAATTACTCCGACTGGCCGTACTCCTCTGCAGCCTAAATGGCCTGGCCCATCCCGTACCTGAAAATCCCCAATGGCTGACTTATGCCGGCGGCGAAGGCCCAGGCAAAGGTAAGCACATCGTCCTCATCGCCGCCGACCAAGAATACCGGAGCGAGCAGTCCATGCCCATGTTGGCGAAGATCCTCAGCACCCATCACGGCTTCGACTGCACCGTCCTCTACGCCCTCAACGACCAAGGCCTCGTCGACCCGACCATGCCCGTCTACCCCGAGAAAGGTAAAGAGAAGGAATTCAAGACGCACCACATCGCTGGCCTCGAGCATCTCGCCTCGGCAGATCAGGTCATCTTCTTTTGCCGCTTACTCACCCTGCCCATGTCGGAGCGAGAGCTCATCGTGAAGTATGTAGATTCTGGCAAACCCTTCATTGCCTTGCGCACGGCCAATCACGGTTTCCACGCCCAGTTGCCTTACAAAATTGATGGCAAGCAAGTGAGTTGGGGCGATGACATCCTCGGCGGCAGTTTCCGCGGTCACCATGGACGTTACCACGCTGATTCCACGCGCGGCCTCATCGTCGAGAGCCAGAAAGATCACCCGATTCTCCGGGGCGTAGAGGACATCTGGGGCAACTCCGACGTGTATCGCACGTACAAAGAAGGCGGCAGCCTACCGAGTGGGTGTACGGCGCTCGTCTGGGGCCAGCCGCTCATGGGGCGTAAGCACGATGATGCGCCCAACCCGAAACTCGAAGCCCTGCCCGTGGCCTGGTATAAGAGTTGGCGGACCAGCAGCGGCAAAGAAGCCCGCGTCTTCCAATCCACCATGGGCAGCGGGGATGATTTCCGGAGCGCCGGCTTGCGGCGGCTCGTCATCAACGCCGCCTACTGGGGCATGGGCATGGAAGCCGCGATTACGCGCGACCGCTCGGTTGAAACCGTCGGCACCTACGAGCCCCTCATCACGGGCTTTGATTACAAACGTATCGGCGTCGTCCCCAAGCCCGTCTCCGCGTATAAGTGAGCGGCGGAGGCCGCGGGAGGGGAACTGCTGCGAAGCGGATGAGTTGTCTTGGGTAGGGCGGGTTGTCCCCAACCCGCCGTTGGCCCTGAGAGGATAGTAAGTCGAAGGAGGTACGAGTCTCTGTCCGCGAACGGACGGCTGGGGACAGCCGTCCCTACCCGAGACAGAGGCAGGCACTAGGACAGCACGTGGTACTGTCCCTACCTCACCCAAGTAAACTATGTCGTGACGCGGTCCCGACCCTACCAAAAGAACAGGGCGGCCGGGAGGCCGCCCTGGTTAGGCGATGGACCGACGACTCAGAGCGACAGCACGAAGTCGGTGAGGAGCTTCTGCTGAGCCTTGTTCAGCTTGAGGTAGCGATCCTTCGAGACCTTACCTTCGCCGTCGTGGGCCTTGATCGCTTCGTCGATCGTCACGGCGCGACCATCATGCAGGTAAGGCGCACTCTGGGCGATGCCCCACAGAGGAGCGGTGCGGAAGTCGCGACCGGTGGCGGTCTCCTGGACAATACCGTCGCCGAGCGAACCCATGTCGTGGAGGAGGAGATCCGAGTAGAGGCGGACTTCCTTGTTATTGAGCGCGGCGATCTTGCTGTAGCCGGTCCGCATCGTGGGCGTGTGGCAGAGCGAGCAGGCGGCGACGTCGAACAACATCTTGCCCGAAGCCGTGGCGGGAGTGGGCTTGGTCACAGGAGGAGCCGCGAGGAATAGCATGAAGTTCGCGACCTTCTCGAAGTCGGCCAGGCCGGTGGCAGGCGCATCTTCGGGATCCTGGACGAAGTCCGTCTTGGCGAGCAGGGCGGCATTACCATTAGGGGCATTCTCCGTGGGGAAGTAGCGATTCGTCACGCCCATCTCGTTCCGGTAGGCGTCGGCCGCGAAGCCGAGCACCGTGGCCTGCTGGGCCTTCCAGCCGAAACGGCCCGCCATGCGCTTGCCGCTCACGACGTCGGTCACCCAACCCACGCGACCCTTGATGCGCTCATTGGGATAGGCCCGGGCGTTGCGGACGATCTCCGAGTCCGGGATGGCGTCGATTAGGCCTAGCCCGAAGAGCGGGGTCGAGTTGCGCTGGATGACCACGTTGGCAATCGAGGGGACGAACTCCTGGGCCTCAGGCGTGATGGCGTTCTCCTGCAGGAGCGAGCCACCGAGCGAATCGAGCGAATCGAACTTGCCGTTCACCGTCATGCCGAAGCGTGTGACGTTGATGGCACTCGCACCGCCGGTGGCCGGAGACGAGTGACAGGCGACGCACGAGTCGCGGTTGAAGATCGGGCCGAGGCCGCCGGCGACATCCTCGACGTGCTCGAAGTCATCCTTACCGTCCAGGAAGAGGTTCGTCTGCTCGACCGTGAGGCCAGGCAGCGGATCCCCGAACTGGGTAAGGATGGAGGGGACGTAGGGACGATTATCACCGGAGTGGCCGGGCTTGTGGGCACGGACCGAGAGAGCCTTACCGACGTGACCAGCGACGTTAGGGGTGTCGAGCGCAACGGCCTGCGAGGCCGCGGCGAGCACCGCGAGGAGAGCGAGGATGCGAGGATTCATGTTGTTTTTGTTGGGTTGTTACGGAGCCCTCTGCGCTTCCGTACATACCATTAAATCGTGTGCCTCGGTAATGGGAAGAGGAGTAGAGTTACTTTTCGATGAAGGGAAAATTAAGAGAGTATCGAGTATGGAGTATAGAGTATAGGGAGAGGCAAAGGCCGCCGCAGGGCGGCTGGAAAGACAGAGGACAGCACGTGGTGCTGTCCCTACCTCGAGACAAGCAGACACTGTCGTGACGCGGTCCCGACCCTACCCCAACCTACGGCGTGCCTGTATCCTTCATTTACCGCTCGATTAAAGGGGTGGTCACGCATGAAGGA
>CAISXT010000028.1 GCA_903889525.1 uncultured Opitutia bacterium
GCCTTAGCCACATCAGCGTTCGTCTTCGTACTCGTCGCGGGCAATGTGGCCCAACAGGTGATTGGCGCGGTTTCGTCGGGACGTATTGACGTGTGGCAGGCACTGGAACTGGTGGGTTTGCTCTTCCCGGCGGTCATTCCTTACGCGTTGCCGATGGGTGTGCTCACGGGCATTCTGCTCACCTTCGGCCGCATGGGCGCGGAAGGGGAGCTCACTGCGATGAAGGCGGCTGGGGTGAGTCTTCCGCGAATCGCCATGCCCGTCTGGCTGGCGGTCGGCTGCTTGGCGGCGGTTTCTGCCTGGCTGAACCTTGAAGCCGGCCCGGAGTCGGAAGATAGTTTCCAGCGTATCATGGTCGGGGCTGCGAGCGGCAACCCTGCGGGCTTAATCATTCCGGGGAAGTTGAATCGTCAATTCAAGGGGCTGTTGATCCGGGCCGCCGCGAAGGACGGTGAGGTGTTGAAGGAGTTCCGGCTGTGGCAGGTAGATGAGAAGGGGATTATCCGCCAGTCACTGCGCGCAGCCGAAGCCAGGCTGGCGGCGACTTACGACGCCAAGGGGACGGCGGTGCTGCGCGTGCGGTTAACGCAAACGAGGCTCACGACACGCGGTCCGTATGATGAACTCGATGGGAAGCCTGGGAGTTTTTCCTCGGCCAATGACGCCACCTTGGACTTCCCGCGCGATGACTCTGGGCGGTTCGCCTATGTGAAGCGCCTACGCATGATGACCGCCAGCGAACTCGTGGCTGCGATGGGGGCGGGCTGGCAGCTGCCCCCGGATGCGTCGGCGGCCGATAAGGCTAAGGATGTTATGCAACTCAAGGTTCAGTTGATGTTCCGGGTGGCGACCGCCCTTTCTGTTTTCTCGCTCGCACTCCTTGCGGTTCCGCTTGCGGTGACCGTAGGGCGGGCGGAAATGAATGTTAACGCCGCCTTAGCCTTAGGCGTCGCCCTCAGCTATTATCTGCTGACTTCAATGGCCAGCTGGATCAAGGTGCCGACGATGCACCCGGAGGCACTCGTCTTGCTGCCCAATCTTATGGTGATGGGGGTCGGCGGCTGGTTGTTGCGACGTGCGGGTCGAAACTAGGTCGGCGGGGGCTTTCTCCTTTACTGCCCCGAGGGCGGCTTTAACGCTATATCTTATGAGTCGCCCCGCTCATCTCTTCACCCCGCGTGGGTCCCGCTAATGCGCCGCTCCACGCTGCTTTTTGTCGCTGGATGTGCGTGGGTTAACTTTCTCGGCGCCGCCGATGATTACACAGACAAGGTTTTACCGGCATTGAAGGAGTCGTGTCTCAATTGCCATTCGACCAAGAAGCAGAAGGGTGACCTGGACTTGGAGCGTTTTGCGACGGTTGCAGACATCCGTCGCGCCCCGAAGGTGTGGGAGTCTGTGCTCGAGCAGGTTGCCAGCGGTGAGATGCCGCCGAAGAAGGAGAAGCCACTTGCGGCAGCCTCCAAGCAGGCGCTACTGGGTTGGACGCGCGCGACGCTCGATGAGATCGCCCTCGCTAGCGCCGGCGACCCCGGCCCAGTCGTGCTCCGCCGTCTGGCCAATTCTGAATATACCTATGCGGTGCGTGATTTAACGGGTGTGGCCACGCTCGACCCCGCCCGGGAATTCCCAGTGGATGGCTCAGCCGGCGAAGGCTTCACGAATGTCGGTGCCGCTTTGGTGATGTCACCAGGGCTGCTTGCCAAATACCTCGACGCGGCGAAAGAGATTTCCCAACACGCCGTGTTGCTTTCAGACGGCATCAGCTTCTCGGAGAAGACGGCCAAGCGCGATTGGACCAACGAAAAAATCGCGGCCATCAAGGCCTTCTACGCTCGGTATAGTTCAGCCGGTCCCGCCACCACTTTGCGCGTGCAGGGTATTGCGGTCGCGGTGTCCGGCGATGGGCGCCTGCCTCTGGATAAGTATCTACTCGCGACGATTACGCACCGCGAAGCATTACGGACTAAGCAACGCACCGTGGCACAGGTCGCCCAAGAGTTGGGACTGAATGCGAAGTATCTCGCGAAGCTCTGGGAAGTGCTGAACGAGGAGTCGCCCTCGCTTTTCCTCGAGCAGGTCCGCGCACCCTGGCGCAAGGCTGGCCCGGCCGATGTACCCAGCTTGGCCGCCACGATCACCGCATGGCAGGGTTCGCTTTGGCGCTTCGGTGCCGTGGGGCATATTGGGAAGCTCAATGGACCTAAAAGTTGGCAGCTCCCCGTGGACCCAGTGGTGACGAGCGAGGAGTTTCGCGTCACTGTGCCTAGCGGTGCAGAGCCCCGGCTCTATTTGACCGCAAGTACTCTGCCCGTAAGTGCGACACCCATTCCGGTGATTTGGGAGAACCCACGCGTGGTGGTGAAGGGTAAACCCGATGTCGTGATTGCCTTGCCCGCGGCCGAGTCAGCGGGATCGATGGCCACCCTCGCGGTAAGCTTGCCCTCTGGCCTGCCGAAGGAAGCGGCTTTTATGGTAAGTTGTCGTCTGTCGTCGACGGCATCGCCTTCCGATCGCGTACAGGTACGCGTGCTCGGAGCATCGCCCGGTCTAACGGGTGCCTTGGTTGCCACCGGTGCACCGGTGAACCGGAACAAGGGCGGCCTGTGGAGCGATGGAGAGGGCGCCATGGGTTTCAATGCCCCGATTCTGGTGACTAAGGATGGTGTGGCTCAAAAAGAACTCCTTCGCTCAGCCGAAGAGTTTCGGGCGATTTTTCCGTCGGCTCTGTGCTATGCCAGGATTGTTCCGGTGGATGAGGTTGTTACGCTCACGTTATTCTATCGCGAGGACGAGGTCTTGCGCCGCCTGATGTTGGACGACGCAGCGATCGCCGAGTTGGACCGACTGTGGTCGGAGCTCCATTTCATCAGTCAAGACGCGCTCCTCCAGGTCGAGGCCTTTGAGTCACTCTACCAATTCGCGACCCAGGACGCCAACCCCAAGGCCTTTGAGCC
>CAISXT010000029.1 GCA_903889525.1 uncultured Opitutia bacterium
GTCGCTGAGGTCGATGAATCGGACGGGACAATCGGTGCCTTCTCCCCTGACGTTACCGTGGCGGTGAATCTGGATTGGGATCATCCCGATTACTATCGTGATGAAGCAGCCCTGGAGGGTGTCTTCCGCGCACTTTTTGAGCGAACGCGTTCGGCGGTAATCATTCCTGCGGGCAACGAACGGTTGGAGCGACTTACTAAAGGTCTAGCGGTGCCGGTGATTCGGGTCGGCGCCACGGGCGATTACTCGCTCGATCTCATCCAAGGTGGTCATTCATCTTCCGTGGTAAAACTCGGCGGGCGTTTCCCTGCGCGGCAAGTCAACTTGCCAGTCGCGGGCACTTTTAATCGTTCGAATGCGGCGCTGGCCTTAGCGACGGCCCATTTCATGATTGGCGATCTGGCAGCGGAGCCGATGGCGCGCTGGCGCGGAATTCGCCGGCGCCAGGATATTCTCTTTGAGCGGACGGGTTTACGCATCCTCGCCGACTACGCCCATCACCCCACCGAAATCGCCGCGTTATTGCAGTGGATTCGCGAGACGCATACAGGGCGATTGGTGGTGGTTTTTCAGCCGCATCGCCACACGCGCACCCGGCAGTATGCCGCGGAGTTCCGCGATGCGCTTTCCATCGCTGATCAGGCTTTCGTGCTTCCCGTTTACGCCGCTGGCGAAGCTGTCATTGAGGGTGGTCGTTCCGAATCCGTGGTCGCGGGATCGGCGCACCGCTTGGTGGAGAATCGCCAAGTGTTGCCGGACTTATTGGCGCCCTTGATCACGGAGGGCGACACCGTCGTGGCTTTCGTTGGTGCCGGTGATATCGAACGTGACGCCGAAGCGTATGCCAAAGTTCTCCGTCGGCAGGGCACGGGGGTTCTCTCACTTGATTTGCCAGACCTCGTTGCGGGCCGCCTCTCTGCCGAATGTGTTTTGCGGGCGAACGAACCGTTAGCCCGGCGGACGACGCTTGGTCTGGGCGGTGCCGCTCGGTGGTATGCTGAGCCTGCCTCCGTCGATGACGTGGTTGCCTTACTCCGGGCCGCGGCCGAGCTCGACCTGCGTTATTTCGTCATCGGTCGCGGTTCTAATTTGCTCGTCCTGGATGAAGGTTACGATGGGCTCATCGTGCACCTTGAGTCATCGCGCTGGGGTTCGGTGCAGGATCTGGGCGAAGGCCGTCTCCGCGTGGGCGGTGGCGCCCGTCTCAAAGAACTCTGCGGTTTCACGGCTCGGGAGGGCTGGAAAGGCTTTGAATTTCTCGAAGGTATCCCTGGCACGGTTGGCGGCTCTCTCCGGATGAATGCTGGGGCGATGGGCGGCTGGATCTTTGATGTCGTCGAGTCCATCGAATGGCTTTCGCCGCATGGTCAGGTCCGGGCGGCTCGGCGCGATTGTTTCGATGCCCTTTACCGCGATTGCCCTCAGTTGCACGGCGCCGTGGTGCTCTCCGCGGTCTTGCGTTCCGCTGGGCGGGATGAACCCGCCGCCATTCGCACGCGCATGGACGAAATGGCCCGCCAACGTCGGGAGTCGCAACCGCGCGAGGCAAGTGCTGGCTGCGTCTTCAAAAATCCAGAGGGCGACAAGGCGGGTCGCCTCATTGATGTCAGCGGTCTGAAGGGCCGCGCGGTGGGTCCAGCCTCCGTCTCGCCGGTGCATGCCAATTTCTTAATCAATGGCGGAGCGGCTTCCTCCGCTGACTTCATCGCTCTCATGCGTGAAGTTCGCATGGAGGTGAAGGCTCGCCAAGGGGTCGAGCTACAACCTGAAATCATTGCCCTCGGGCATGAGTGGAAGGAACTCCTATGACTTTCGTCCCCGAAATCATCGTCCTGTGCGGCGGCCTCTCCTCCGAGCGGGAAGTCTCACTTCGCTCTGGGCAGGCGGTGGCCTCGGCGCTGCCGGGTGCACGTCTCGTCGAACTTGAGACGGATGTTTTGCCTGCGTGGATTGACGGAGCCAAGCACCTCGTCCTGCCCATCCTGCATGGGGGTTGGGGGGAAGATGGTCGCGCTCAGGCGGAGATGGAAGCCCGCAGCATTACCTTTGCGGGTTGTTCGTCGGCTGCCAATCGGCTTTGCATGGATAAGGTCGCCACCAAGCGTGCGATGCGCAGTGCACAGGTGCCGGCCATCCCGGAGATTACCTTCGCGGGTGCGGCCAAGCCGACCGCTGCCGAGCTCATCGCCGCCTTGGGCCAGCAGATTGTCATCAAGCCATCCGACCAAGGGAGTAGCGTGGGTCTCTATATGCTGGAAGGGGAGGCCGCCGTCGCCCAAGCCTTGGCCGAAATACCGGCTGCCGGGCAATGGATGGCCGAGCGTCGCTTGCTGGGGCGGGAGATGTCCGTGGGTATTCTGGACGGCCAGGCGATGGGCATCGTCGAAATCATCCCACTTACCGGAGTCTACGACTACCAGACCAAGTATTCCAAGGGGTCGTCCGAGTATCGTTTTCCTGCGCCGCTTGAATCCCCGGTGGCCGCCGCCATCGCCGGCGCGGCCCAACGGCTCTTCGCCGCCTGTGGTTGCCGGGATTTCGCCCGTGCCGATGTATTTCTTGAGCCAGACGGACGATTCTATTTCCTCGAAATCAATACGATGCCCGGGATGACCGCCACCAGCCTGATGCCAAAGAGTGCTTCCTGTGTCGGTCTCGATTTTACTTCGTTGGTACGTCGCATGGCCGCTCCGGCTCTCGCGCGTGCTGGCCAACCACACTGCCACTGACCATGGGATTCTTCGATCAACTCTTCCGTAAGCGCCGCGACGCTTTCCTTGGCAACGAGAACCGTGATTGGCGGACGCTAGTGCCCCAAGAAGTCAGCCGCGTGCCCGAAGGGAATATCGGCCGGAAGCGGGCCGTTCGCTCCAAATTACCGACGGTGCTCGCGTTGATGTTCTTCGTGGGTGTCGCCGCGCTGGTCTTCTGGGCCATTGGTAGTTCGACGACCGACACGCCTAGTTCGGTTGCCCTTCGCTCTTTCAAGACGGACGGTTTTCTGGCCAAGGGTTTCGTGCAGAAGGTCGTCGCCAACGGACCTCAAGGCTTCGCCCGGGATATTCGCACGATTAAGGCTGACCTCGAATCGGATAATCAGGTTCTGACCGCCGATGTGCGCCGTCGGTCGGATGGCACACTCGAGGTGGCGCTCCGCGAACGAGTGGCCGTGGCCAAGGTCGCGATGACGTTGGGCAAGGGCGCGGCGATTGTGGTACGATTGGTCGCTGCCGACGGCCAGACTTTCGCCGGGGCGGGTTACCCCGAGCAGACGATTCGTAATTTACCTGAGATTCAAGATTTCCGCTCCATTGGTTCCGACGATCATATGTCCATCGAAGGCATCGAGATTGCGGCTCCGTTCTTGTTCGCCGTCCGCACCAACTATCCGAATCTCTATAAACAGTGGTCGGCGCTTTCGCTCCGCGATTGTTTCGGGGCGCAGGAGGATGCGCCGGGCTCCAATCTGCGAGTGCTGGTGCGCCAAGGGGCCCAGCCGCTCGATCGGCCCGCCCTGATCGAGATTGTCTTCTCGACCGCCAATTGGCGAAACGAGCTTTTGATGCTTAATCGTATGAATATCGATGAGATGCTCCGTCGCCCGAGCTCCGCCGCCCCAGCGTATGTCCTTAAACTCTCGATTCAGAATCGAACCTCTTCCCAGCCCGTCCCCGAACCCCGCCTCGTACCCGCTACTTCCCGATGACCCCCAAGTCCCTTCCATCACTCATCGCCGTCATCGATATCGGCACGCATAAGACCGCCAGCCTACTTGGCCAGATTATCGACGGTAAGGCCCGCATGCTTAGTTTCAGCGAACGTCGCACCGACGGCGTGGTCAAAGGCACGGTCACAGATCTCGAGAAGCTAACGCAATGCGTGCATGAGGTGGTGAATGATATCGAACGAGGTTCCGGCCGAGCCGTGGAGCAGATCTACCTCTCCCTTTCCGGGCCGGCCGCCGAGGGCGAGCGCGTCAAGGGTTTCGTAGCGGTGCCGGCCCATGATGGCAAAGTCACGGCGAAGGACGTAGCCGACGCCATTTCCTCTGCTAAGCGGCTAGAGCCGCCGGCGGGTCGCTCCACGCTTCTTTACATGCGTCAGCCAACGATGCTTGATGGCCGGGCGGTCACCAACCCCGTCGGGATGGCTGGCAAGCGCCTTGAGGTGAATTTCTGGCGAGTAACGATGGAAGAGGGTAAC